>JBDSZP010000017.1:0-52432 GCA_039925065.1 Luteolibacter sp. | reverse complement strand
GGGGAACGTTTGATTGCTCTGCGTGTCGAGAGTGCTCCAGGTCGAGCCGTCGTTGGAGCCCTGAAACTGCCAGTTCTTCGGATCGCGTCCGGGAACGTCGTTCGCGGCGGCGACGGTGTAGCGTTTGATCGTCTGCGCGTTGCCCGAGCCGAAGTCGTATTGGATCCAGCCGCTGGCGCCGGCATTGGCATTGAACCATTTCGAGCCGGCGTTGCCATCGAACGCGCTCGCGGGTCCCTCGCTGCCCGAGGGGTTGCTGCTGGCAGTGGCCGTGCCGCCGAAGGCGACGTTCACCATCGGGCTTATCGGTGTGGCGGAGTCCTGCGCGGAGTTCGCGCCCTCGACATGGTGTACCGAAAGGGAATATTCCGACCACCCACATACTCAAGCCCGCCACCGGGGAGTTTGGAGGTCACGCGGAAAACGAACATTCATCCGGCGAGGAAATATCAAAACGAAGGAGGCCCCGGTGCCCGCCGCCCGCCTGAAGGACATTCGAGCGGCAGCTGTGCAAACCAACAGCCGCTGCCAACCGCAGGCAGAATCCAGCGATCCTGCCAAAGATGTCACGGCCTTTGCCGACGCGCTCATTTTCAACTGGCTGATCGCCGGCACCGATGCTCACGCCAAGAACTTCTCCCTGCTCATCGCTCCGGGATCACAGGTTCGCATGTCCCCTCTCTACGACCTCGCCTCCATCCTGCCCTATCCGAAACGCATCGATCCGCAGGAGGCGAAACTCGCCATGAAAATCGGAAGCAGTTATCGCTTGCGGGAGATCCGTCGGAATCACTGGGAAGCCTGCGCACGCGATCTGCGAATGCCCGCGAACGACCTCATCGGGCGCGCCGAATCAATGATCGAACGCCTGATCAATGCCTCACCAGAAGTCGCGGATATGCTCTGTGGCGAAGGCTTGGATGATTCGGTGATCGGGCAACTCGTCGATTCGATCACTGTCCACGTCTGCCGCGAGCGGCTGATATAGCATTTTACCGACGAGGCATTAAACGGCTTCGCTGCTTTTCCAACGGGGCGCATCCGATCCGTCGAACGAAATCCCTCCGCCATCAGTGGCGGAGGGAACAGTGGGAAGGCAGCAAAGATTTCCTCCACCCTCGATCAGCGCAGCGTCAACTTGAAAACGGCGGCGGCGGCGGCTTCTGAGGCGGGCTTGCTTGGAATCGGGGTGATATTCAGCGAGTCGTCATCTTGCGACCAATGGATATTCTCATGCTTGCCGAGGAGTTCCACTTGGGAGACGGACTTGTTGAGGAGACCGGCCTTTTTACCAAGCGACTTGAGCGCCAGAGTCTTGTCCGGCCAGCCTAGGACGATGGCATAAAGGAATCGTCCGTCCTTGCTGGTGGTGTAACGCACGTCTTCGGCAGTGAACGGCTTGCCCTTCCCCTCATTGAATCCTTGGGCGCTGATGGGCGCGCCTTCGCTGGCAGGGCCTTCGCCAAAAATTTTCCAAGGACGGGTGCCGAAGATGCTGATCTTGTTCACGTCCATCCAGGCTGCGATTCCTTCGAGGACTTTCTCTTCCTTCTCATCGATGGAGCCATCGCCACGGACTGGGATGTTGAGGAGAAGGTTGCCGTTCTTGCTGACGATGTCGGCCAGCGTCTGGATGACGGTGCGGGCATTCTTGTAACGGTTGCTGTCATAAAGGGACCGCTCGTAATGCCAGCCACCGATGCAGGTGTCCGTCTGCCAGGCAAAAGGCAGGCCGGTCGCGGGCACTCCGCGCTCGATGTCCCAAACGAGACATTTCCGCTGCTCATCCGTGAGAATTTTCCCGAAGAGGACGCCGGGATTGTTCGGACCATGGAGCTGAATGTTTTTGTTATAAAAACCGGCGGCAATCTTGAGACCGGCATCGCTCACCGGCCAGAGCGGCAAGGCGGTGTCATCGAAGTAGATGAGTTGCGGATGGTATTTGTTAATCAGATCGGCCGTGCGGTTGTAGAATTTCTCGCAATACGCGGCATCCGGGACGCTGCTGCCTTTTGCCGGATTCCAGTCCCACTCCAGCTTCTTGCCGGGCGTGTGGTTCTGAACGTAGAGATCCTGCGGGTCCAAACCATCCCACCACAGGCCCTTACCATCGGCCTTGGTGAGCTTTCCATCATAGGGAACACCCGCAAGCGGTCCGTTTTTATCAGCGCCTTGGCTGGGTTCATACCAGGACCAGGCGTGCGCCGCATGGACACTGACGCCGAAAGGAAGGCCCTGCGCTTTCGCCGCCTTGGCCCAGCCGCCGATGATGTCTTTCTTCGGGCCGACCTTGGTAGAGTTCCATGGCTGATATTTACTGTCGAAGTTATCGAGGTTGTCGTGATGGTTGGCCATCGCGAAGAAATATTGGGCTCCCACCCGCTTGTAGAGGGCCACGAGTTTGTCGGGATTCCACTTCTCGGCCTTCCACTCATGGATGACGTCCTTGAAGCCGAACTTGGACGGCGGCCCGTATTTCCCCACATGGAATTTGTTCTTTCCGCTGCCCTCCTCATACATGCCACGGGCATACCAATCCCCCGCCTCGGGCTGGCATTGCGGGCCCCAGTGAGCCCAGATGCCGAACTTGGCATCGCGGAACCAATCGGGAACTTGATATTGCTTGAGTGAATCCCAGGTCGGCTGGAACTTCCCCGTCGGGAGCGGTTCCTTGGTCGTATCCACGATCACTGACGGGGTCGCGGTTTCCGGGATGGCGTCATCCGCGAAGGTCCGGCTCACGGAGCAGGCGCTAACAAGGGCAACACCAAGAATGGCATTTCGAAAAGGTTTGTGAGTGGAGGCGATCATGAGCGGGTTAAACGTATGGTATCTTGTGTTTTTATCAGATCAATCCGGCCTGAACGCAGTTAGGCATGACGACAGCGGACGAAGAGATCGGGCGATCCTGCCGGAAGAGGGGTCTTCGATGCAATCCCCGCACCATCTAATCTTCCGGCAGCCCGACCTACAATAGCCCGTAATGGCCACCCTTGATCATTGGATATCGCGGGATCATGGAGTGACGATTCGATAGAAGCGTTGGGTCTGCGTGGCTGCGCCGGTGTCGGTCAGTTGCACGACTCCGCCGGTCCCGGCGATGTTGGTCTGCACGGTGACCCACGAGTCGCTTGCCAGCGTGTCGGAGCGTTCGAGGCGGTAGGTTTTTCCTGCCACGCTCGGAAAGCTCGCCACGACATCGGTGCCGCTGATCGCAATCGCATCGACGCGCAGCATGCTGCCCGCGTTGTTGGGATCGGTGCCTGCGGTGAACTCCTGCGAATTGGTCATGCCGTCGCTGTCGGGATCCGCGTTGTCAGCAGCGTTGCCGGAATTGTTGGTGGTGCCGAAGTTGGTGGAGCGCCAATTTTCAAGCGGGGTCATCACGGTCACCGAAAGTGTGGTGCCGGTCGCGCTCAGGGTGCAGACGTAGCCGGACGGCGTGGAGCCGAGCGCGAAGCTGCTAGAGCTGATGCCAGCGGCACCGGTGACGAGCGGATACGTGCCCGAGCCGGCGAAGCTGCCGAGCGCGGTTAGGTTGATCGTCGTCGTGCCGCTTGCGGAAAACGTGCCGCTCACCGCGATCTTGTCCGAGGTTGCCGTGCCCGCTAGATCCATGTTCAACACGGCACCGGCGTTGAGCGCTAGTCCACCCGATACGGTCAGCGTGCCTGCCGCGCCGGAACCGCCGTTGGCGGGCGAAATCGCGCCGCCGCTCACCACGGTGGTTGGTCTCACCACGGTTCCGGTTCCTGCGAGCGAACCACCGTTATTGACGGTCACCGTTCCGGAAGTGCTGCTGAGGGTGCCCGTGACGTTAAGAATTCCGCCGCTGATCGTCGTCGTCCCGGCGTAGGTGTTTGTTCCGGACAGTGTCATCATACCCGTGCCGGTTTTAACCAAACTGCCCAATCCACTGATCGCCGCCGAGTAACTTGTGGTCGCGTTGTTACCTCCCACTGTCAGCGCGATCGCATCAGCTCCATAGGCGTGATTAACCTGATCATAGCCGGTCAACACCAGCGGGCCGCTGCCGCTGATCGCGCCGATCGCCGCCGAGCCAAGGGCCGTTTTGAAAACGATAGGGCTGCTTCCGAATCTCAGGTTGCTTCCTGGAACGGCCGAAGTGGCGATCGTGGCATTCTGCAGCGCTGTGCTGCCATTGACCCCGAGATAAACACCACCTTCGGCCGTCGTCGTATTCTCGTTGATGGTGATGGTGCCGGAATAGCTGTTACTATTATTGGAAAAGGACACGAACGAGGTATCGTAATTTCCGCCCGTGCTAAACCGGCTGTGTTGAATCGTCAGCGCGCCAGCGCCGCTCACAACTCCATCGAGAGCCAGGCCCTTATCCTTCTCCGCTGCGGTATTATTGCCGGCATTGTAGGTCGAGCCGAGCGTGCCTGATGTCGAAACGATGATGGCACCGCTCAGATGCTGGTTCGCATCGTCCGCATAGATGATGCCGCCTGCGAGGGTGATGTTGCCCGCAGTCGTGCTGATGTTTTGGTTGCTGGTGACAGCGTAACCGGCGCGCAGAATCGCTCCCGCATTCACCGTCACGGAGCCGGCTCCAAGATTGGTATTGGCCCCGTTGGCACTGGCAAAACCGATCGTGCCGTTATTGACCGTCGTGCCGCCGCTGTAGGTGTTAGCACCAGAAAGTGCCAGCGTTCCGGTTCCTGTTTTGGTTAAACTGCCCGCACCACTCATCACGCCGCTGTAGGTGCTGGTGGCGTTGTTGCCACCCGCCGTCAGTGCGACCGCAGTGCCACTGACGTTAGGTGCGGAGGCGTTGAAGACATTGGTGTTTGATGTGAGAATGAAGCCGCCCGAGCCCGCAAGGCTGCCGAACACAGGAGCGGTGACGTTGAAGATAATACCGTTTCCATTCGTTCCACCGCCGGCGACATTATTCACTACGTTGGCAAACTGCAGGACATTGTTGCCTCCAATGACGATCGCACCGGCCCCGCCGCTCGCGTAAGTGCCCGTCGCAGTCACCGTGCCGCTGTAGGTGTTGCTGTTGTTCAAAACGACAACCTGGGCGGCTTGGTTGTTATGTCCTCCCGTATTCTGAATGGTGATCGGGCCCGTGCCGGAAAGAATGCCACCCAAGGCGAACCCTTTGTCACTCCAATTGCTCGCGAAGGTGGTGCTGCCATTGACCGCGATGGTGTTGGAGCCCGCCACCCCCGCCGTGCTGGAGCCGAGCGTGTAACGGCCATCAACCGTCGCGTTGATGGTTCCGCCGTTTAGGATCAGATTGTTTGCGAAAGCAACGTTGGTGGAAGCGGTGGACTGGGTGAAACTGAGGGTTCCGGCATTTTGGGTGACCGTGGTGCCGGTCGCACCAAAATTGCCGACAGCGGCACCGGAACCAATGCCCAACGTGCCCGCAGTGATCGTTGTTCCACCGTTGTAAGTATTACTTCCGGAAAGCGTCGCGGTGCCTGTGCCGGATTTTGACAAACTTCCGCTCCCGCTGATCACGCCGCCCAGCGAGAGGTTGCCGGTGTTCGTCGTCACTCCATGCGCACCAGCCGCGAGCGCCACTGGCAGATTCACCGTCTGAGCACTCGTGCCGTTGTTGGCGATATCTCCAGTGAGAGCAATGGCATTGCCTGCGAGCGTGAACGCGCCGGCTCCGCTATTGAAGGTCAAACCGCCAAACGACGTGTTTGCCGGGAAATTATTCGTGTTCGAAAGGCGCGTCGTTCCTGCGAAAGCGAGGGTATGACTCGCCACGGGTAAGCTGTTCCAGTTCGCAGCCGTCTGCCAGTTGTTATCCGCGCCACCCCCCGTCCAAGTATCGACCTGGAAATTCCCACCGGCGGCGAGTTCGGTAACAGTCGCTGAATTTCCGGACGCTGTGGTCGCGAAAAGGGTGTAGTAATAAATGTTACCCGCCGTGACAGTTGAATCGGTGTAGCTCGTGCCAGCGATCCCGCTTTGAATCGTTGTGTAAGGCCCGCCCGATACCGAGGAACGCTGGATCGTGTAGCTGGTCGCTCCGGCAAAGGCATTCCACGAGAGATTTACGGCTCCATTGCTGGAAACACCTGCCAGGCCGGTAGGGCCTGGCGGAGGTGGGTCCGGGAGACTCGGATCGCTTGCGATCACGTAGCGCAATTCCATCGGAGAAGGCGTTGCGCCCGCTCCCGAGATCGCGCCGGTGGCTGCGGTGAAGATCGACTTCGTGAACGGCGACCACGTGTTGACCCAAGAAGTGAATGGATCGTGCTTCCAGAAGTTTCCTCCACCGACGGCAGAGTTCCAGTAGCCGAAAATCGAACGCCGGTTGTCGCGGGAAATGTCCGTGCCGCTGGCGATGGAGTTGGTTGATCCGTCGAGCTTGATGCCGTTGAACGTGAGCTGCCAACGCTTTTGATTAAGGTCCATGCGGATTTCCACCGGTGAACCCGTGCCGGTCAGATAACCTGTCTGAGTGCTCGTCCAAGCCGTGGAATACGCCGGCACGAAGCTGAAGTAGCCATCATAAAAGATGGTTTCCCCACCCGAATCAGGCCGTGCGCTGACGACCATGCGGTTTTGCGATCCATTCTGTGTGATTGTGATAAGGACGCCAGGGTTGCTTCCGGCGGTGACGGAAACGGGCGCGCCGCCGCCCCACGTTTCGTTCGCGAACCAAAGGCCAAAGGAGGTTTTCTGGTTCGTCGGCGCGGCGTTTTTCACCTCCCAGAGCCAGCGTACGGTCGAACCATTCGTGTTGTCCCAGTAAACACTCGAGCCCGACTTCGCCGCCGCCACGGCGGTGAGTGTAGGAGTGAGCGTGTAGTTCGTATTGCCACCCGATGTCGCCTCGACCGCCGAGGCACCGGACTGGCTGATGTTCGTCATTCCGGAAAATCCGCCCGCGCCGGCCGTGATGTTGGCGTTGACCGGGAAAACGTCGTCGCGGTCGAGGTAATCGATCGCCTCTTCCATCTCGAGGTCACTCGGGTCGGTGTGCTCGCCGGGACGATTCGACAAAAAGCATATTTGCCCCTGTGGCTCATACGCGCAATGAAATGACTCGACGAAGTACTCTTCCCGATAATCGTTGTAGCGTGCGAAGAGGTATGAGCGCAGCTTGTTCGCCTTGGCCGTGGTGTTGATGGAATTCACATTTTGCCCGAAGAACCAGCCGTAGGAATAATTGTAAAAAGATTCCGGAGTGTTACTGCCTGTCGGTTTCGTGATGTAATCCGGCGTCACCTCGTTCAGCCGGGGCAAACCAAATCCAGAAGACGGGGCCGTTCCCCGGATAATTTCGGAGTGATAAAACGCAAGGGCACTGGCGATGCGGGCACCGCCGGATTTCCCGGACGTATAAATCCGGCGCGGATCGATGTTGAACAGCTCCTTGGCTCGATAGATCGCCAGCAAAGATGCACCAAAGCGCAGCGTGTAGTCGCCCTGATCATTGCCGACGCCGCGCGGCGCAATCCAGATGATATTCTTGTTGTTTGACGGGTTCTGCAGCACCACTCCGGGCCAAGGGTCGGAGGTGGTATAGATCACCACGCCAAAAGGCTTCGTCCCGTCATAACCCGGCGGGACATAGACGTCGTAAGTCCAGGTGCTCAGATTGACATCGTAGTCGATCATATCGGGCCACTGGCGATTGATGACGGCGGAGTTTTGAAGCGCGCCTAAGGTAATGTTGCTTTTGAGGCCCGTTCCGATCGGGGAGGGAGCCGCATTCAGCATGCCGGAGGTGAGGAATACAGTAAGCCCGGCCAGCGATGCTTGGAGAAAACGGTGGAACATTGGGATTGGAGCGAGCGGGGTAATGTTGGTCATGAGAAGTGGAGCAGAACTGCCGCGAGACCCTTTGCTCGTGTCACACGAGGAGAGGAGCCGCGTCGATCCGGCGGGTTGGGAGAAAGCCATAGCGATTTGGCGTCGGGTGTCAGGAATGTCCATTCCGAGATATGCTGACCATGGTAACTAAAGGAGTGTGAAAGAGACGAATCGCGCTGGTTAAGGCGAAAACGTTGTCACGCCGGACTGGATGATTTGCCCTTCATATCGGCGGGGCTGCGCCGTCCACCGGGGTGGAAACGGCTGGAAAGAGAAGGACGACGGTTGGAAACTTTAGGAAAAACGGGGCGGCATTGGTGAGTTCTTTATTTCGGCGAGAAATCCAGGGCGCTGGATTCGGCATGACCTTTTAACTCGTCGGATCTATTCAATCGGTTGAATCCGGGAGAGTAATCAATTTGACCATGAGGGATTGTCAGGACGGGGCGTCCTGACTCCTTATTTCCCGGCCGAATTCTGACAGGCTTTGGGCGTTATTGCGCCTTCCACTGCAACGCCGTGCCGACGGGCATCAAGCGTGTGGCGCGGGCAATGTCCCAGTTCGTGAGACGCAGTCCACCGATGCCTTGCAGGGTGCCCATCTTCGCGGGGATGCTGGTGCCGTGCAATCCGTAGGGCAGCGGATCGGTAGTGCCGGTCTTGGCGAGATTGATCCAGATGATGCCGACAGGATTGTTAGGGCCGGATGTGAGGTATTGCTCCTTTTCCAGCGGAGGATCGATCACGGGCTTCGCGTTCGCCATGTCCTGACCTGCCTGGGCGGGCTCCGGAGCGGACGCGGGCTTTTCTTTCGGAACCTCACGTGGTTCGCGCTTCGTAGCCATGCGCGGCTGGGGGATAGCATTGAGCACGGTCCATGAGCCCCGGCCATGCAGGCCCGGGCGTGCCGTCGTCAGCGGCATGGCGGCGATGAGTTTTCCTTCTTGATAGATTTCCAAACGGGACACGACCACCACGGCGGCGGTGATTGGCTTCTGCGGATCGGCTGCGGGTTGCAGCGGAGTTTCGAGCGCCTTTTCGATTTCAAACGGAATAACATTCGGCACTTGGAACTCGGTCCCAACGACCGGCACGCCTTTGATTTGTGAATTGATGTGATGCAAAAACGCCTCGTCGCAATGGAACCGCTCTGCGACGAATTCCCATGCGCTCGTGTAACCGAGGAAGTCCGCCGCGACCAGCCCATCGATCGTGACAGGCGGCGGTGGTGTCGGAGCGGCGGCCTTGTCCGGTTTCGCGGTTTTTTTCTTGGCCGCAGAAGGCTCTTTGCCCTTGGCCGCCACCCACTCGTCCTTGGGAGGCTTGATGAATTTGAAATCGTCCGCACGCAAGACGTAGCCCGTGTATGGCTCCTTCAATGCCGCCTCGGCTTTCACCTTCAGCAGGCCGGGATCCGCAGCGTCCGGGTGCGTCCGTTGATAGAGCTCGCTGATCTTGAGAAACGTCGCGCTAGGCTTGCCGTCGATCATCCCCGGGGAAAACATTTCCCGGTCGAGAAACACCTGGAGCCGCACGTTCTCGAGTTCGCGCTGCAACTCGCCGCCGGGATCGGGATCGGGTGCCTGCTCAGGAACGACGATCGCCTTGTCGGATTTCTTCTTCCCGGCCGCTTCCTTTTTCGGTTCAGGAGCAGGCGGGGGTGGTGGCGGAATCATTGTTAGCAATTCTCCCGGTGTGGGAATCCGCAGGACCTGGCCGATGTGGATGAGATCGTCCTTCAGCTCGTTGTATTGCTTCAACTGCCACACGGTCATCTGGAACTTTTTCGCGATCTTGATGATGGCATCGCCTTTTTTCACCTCGTAAGTCTCCGGTCGCTCCACTGCGGGCGCGCCTCCTTCGGCCATAGGATCACCGGGCTCTTTCGGCTTCAGCTCATCCGGGAGCGGCATTCCCCATTCCTGCTTTTCCGGCGGCGCGACCCACCATTTCCAATTCACGCCAAGCTCAAGCCCGGGCTCGATCTTGGACGCAGCGGTCGATGGTTTGACGACGGTCTGGGAAAACAAACTGCCGCACGCGAACCCGCTGATTGCGATCAGCGGCAGAGGACGCACAAATGAAAATCGCATGATCGTGAACATACCGCACCGCAGTCTTGCCGCAAAGCGGAATCAACGGCCACGCTGACGAACTCTACCAAAGGACACCATGTCCATTCCGCCTACTGAAATCCTCCAGCCAATTCTGATAGCCTTGAAACAAAAAAATGGAGTGTGAACCGGGCCACACTCCATTTGGTAGATTTGGAACTCGCTCTCTCAGCGGAGATCGTCAAAGCCGGAACTGCGTGCCTTACCTGCGGAGGTCGGCAGGAAGCGATAGTAAACTTCCAACATCAGGGTGTTGAGTGTCTGGTGGTAAACGTCACGCGAGTCTTTCGCGCCACGGCTGCCACCGACTTCCACGAGCTTCCCTCCGCCGTTTTCGAGTTGGAAGGAACCGTCACCGTTTTGGGCGGGGAGGATGCTGCCCAGGATTGCCTTGTTCATCGCATCCCATTCCTTGCCACCGGCATTCCGCATCACTTGCACCGCATAATACCAAGCATAGGGATCCGCATCCGGTTTGCTGTAATCGAAGGCATAGAGAGGGGAAACGTCGGGAGCCTTCACAAAACCATTCGGTTTTTCCCGGAGCTCAAGACCATCCATGATCAGCTTCACGGCTGCGCGGACCTGGGAGCCGCTTTCCTTGCCCCATTGTTGCAAACAAAGCGAACCAACCGCAGTCATCGCCGCACGGGGTTGTTTGCCGGTGTAGGCAAATTTGCCATCATCTACATAGGCACCTTTGGAAATCCACTCGACGGCGTTGCGGATGGTTTTGTCAAAATTATCAATGCGCACACCCGAAGCGTGGGCGGCCTTGAGCGCCTGCATCTGCCAGCCTGCGACGGAGAGGTCGTTACGATCCCCGTCCTTATACATGTAGTCCCAGCCGCCTGCCTTGGATTGGCCGTCGACAATGATCTTGGCGGCTTTTTCAACGGTGGTTTCCAGTTCAGGAATCTTGAATTGCAGGTTGCGGGAGAAGGTCAGCGATTCGGACAACGCGTAAGTGGCAATCGCATGCTCATAGACCCATTGGTTTTCGCTGAGATTCGAAGCGATCCGCCCGTCGTGTTTCAGAGCGACGTTGATGAGATAGGTCATTCCCTTGGTGACATTATCTCCGTATTCGGGCGATTGAGTGCCTTCGCAGTGGCCCAGATAACAGAGCAATGACAGTCCGGTCATGGCAACGGGATAGGAACTGCCCCACGAGCCATCGGAATTTTGCCGACCCTTGAGCCACTCCAACGATTTTTTCACGGCTTCCTCGACTTGGGGAGTTCCGCCGGCTTCATGCAACATCTTTAGGCGCTCCACGTCGGTGCAGCGGCCTTTCATGATCGTGGGGATCACCGCGCCGATGCCGAGTTGTCCTGCTCCGAAGCCTTTGCCAGGTCCGGTGCCCGCACCTGTACCGGTGCCGATTCCCTTGCCATGGCCGCCACCGGCACCACCGCCGGAGCCGAGTTCCGCTGTGTTTGCCTCCATCGGAAGGCCGGGATCCATCATCTCGTTCGAGGAATCAGGAAGGGAAAACGCCGCCGTGCTGGAAGTCGAAGCGATCCGTTTGGCAACCGCGGAGTTGCTCATCATGCGCTTCTGCTGTTGTTGCTGGACCTTGTGAACGGTTTCACCACCGGAGCCGCCGCCACCGCCGCCACCGGGCAGGAAATCGACTTTTTCTTCGGGCGGATAGACCCACTTATACATGAAGAAAATCGCGATGACGGCAAAGATGACGTGCGCGATCAGGGAGATCGTGAAAGCCCCGAGTCCCATGCGGATGATCAGTTGGCGAAGCCGGTTTTTCTTTTCCGGCGGGGTCTGGGGATCAATGTAGAAGTCGTCCATGAGGATGAAAAGTGATGGGTTACTGTGGAGGCACCTCGAAAGTCACGTTCTTCACCTTCGCGATGGAGAGAGCATTGAGGACGTTGATGACGCGCTGATAGGGAGCCATCTCATCCGCCATGATGGTGACGACGATCTTGCTCTTGGCCGCCTCCGCGGATTGGCTGAGGAGGATCATGGTCTGGGCAAGCTTGGCGAGTTTCACATCGCTCGCATCGCCCATCGGATCGTCATTGAGAGTGACGTCTCCATTATCGAGCACACGGATCTGGGTTTCCTCGATGGCTTCGGGCGGTTGACCATTATTAGGAATTGTTCCTGGAAGTTTCAGATTAAGCTCGTGCTCCACCTGAACGGCACCGGCCATGACCATGAAGAAGAGCATGATCACGAAAACCACGTCGATCATCGGCGCAATCTGGAACCCGAGATGAATTTGATCGGGCTCCTGGCGGCCGCGTTTTTTATGTTTCATTGCAGGTTGGCGATCTAGTGGTTGGTGCCGGAAAGGGAGATATCGTCGATGCCAGCGCTGGCAAGTTGGTCGATGACTTTTTGAATTTCGAGCGCGGGCGTATCAGCGTCACCACGGATGATGAGCTTCAGCTTATCATTGGCAGCCCTGACCGGCCTCACCATTTCGGCGAGTTGTTCGAGCGGTTCACAGATTTTGGAACCGTAGCGGACTTGGGCGCGGTTGAGGGCGGGATCCCAGTCCACGTTGACGATCACTTCGTTCTTGAGATCGTGGTCGCGTTTCTTGGCTTCCGGCGCAAGTGGCAGGCTGATGGATTTATCAATTTTCGCCACCTGATCCGTCGTGATGCTCATGAAGAAAATGAGCAGGACGAGAAGCACGTCGATCATGGGCGCGACCTGGAATTCCGGGTCGCTTCCGTTGCCACCAGCACTAGCCATGGGTTAGAAGGGGAGGGTGAAGGATTATTAGGCCAAAGGGGCGTTTGGATCGGCGTCGATCCAGTTGGGAAGGGCGGCGTAGGTCACTTCCTCGCCGATTTCGAGGCCGTGGAAGTGATCGTAAGGCATGTTCCGGAAAATGCTGGTGACCTGGTCTTCCAGCTCATGCATTTGGGCGGAAAGACGGTTGCGCAGGATGTAGAAGAACATGAAGGCAGGGATGGCGATGAAGAGACCGGAAGCCGTGGCGACAAGCACCTCACCGATTTTCTCGGAGAGTTTCGAAGTATCGCCAGCACCGGATTCACCGAGGGCGGCGAAGGCACCCATCATCCCGATAACCGTTCCGACCAGACCGACCATGGGAGCGCAAACACCGATGACGGAAAGGTAGTTAATGCGGTTCTGAAGACGGTTGTTTTCACGGCCGACTTCGACAAGAAGCGCTTCCTCGGTTTG
The DNA here is from genome assembly GCA_039925065.1 of Luteolibacter sp. Taxonomy (GTDB): domain Bacteria; phylum Verrucomicrobiota; class Verrucomicrobiia; order Verrucomicrobiales; family Akkermansiaceae; genus Luteolibacter. Next base: position 39,320 of record JBDSZP010000017.1, on the reverse strand, counting down.
CTCCTTGCCCTTGCCGACGAAGGCGAGGCCGTATTTGACGCAGTTGTTGAAAGCGCATGGCGTGGCCTTCATCACCTGATAGCAATTCACATAATCACCTGCCATGAAAAGCTGGCGGGCCTTTTCAATCTCCTCTTCAGGAGTAAGGCGCTTGGCTGACGTGCGGAGATAAACGTCCACGACCAGATAAATGGTGAAAACGGACATGATGCCGATGGGGATCATGACGACGCCACCCTGCAGGATGGTATCCATCATCGTCTTCTTATGAGCAGCCTTTTTCGCAGGAGCGGTTTCACCGGCAGGAGCAGGCTCCTGGGCATTTACCACAGTGATCGGACAGGCGATCCAAAGGGCACACGCGACCAAGGAGAAACGAAAGGCAGTGGCAAGAGAGCGGAAGATGGGATGGTTTTTCATGCGGCGGATATGAGAGGGTTGATGTGGAATCACTTGGTGGTTTCGGTAGGCTCCTTCGGGGCTTCTGCGGTCGATGGCGTTTGGCTTTTTGGCTTCAGCTTTGCAGCTTCGGTTTGGATGGTTTCTTTGTAGGGAGAGGCAAGGTGGTCGGATAGATAGTCGTCGAGGAGCTTCACTCCATCCGTCGCGCGCCCGATCTGTTGGAGTCCGCGGGCGGCGAGGATGGTGCCACGGGCAGCCAAATCACGCTCGGCCGGAAAGAAGATCGCAACGCGAAGCCATGCCTTCACAGCATCTTCCATTTTACCTTGCGATGCAAGTGTGTTGCCGGCTTCAAGCCAGACCCGGGCACCGACCCAAGGATCGACGGTGTGATCCGCAAGGGTATACAAGGAATCAAGCTTGTCCGCCGGATTCTTGCTCGGAGGGGCGACGACCGATTGGAAATCCTTGAGCAACGAGGCGTTGTCAGAAGGAAGCTTGGAAAGCACGTCCGGACTTGCGATGGCGGCGGCGTCCTTGTTTTTTCCAAGAACGGATAGAGCATCCATGCGCAGGATGGCGGCCCGCAGCCACCATGAATCCGGGATGGACTGATAGGGAAGAAGCGCGGGCTCGGCCTTGGTCAGAGAATCGAGCGCCTGATCCGCCTTGCCGGAAGCAATCAAAATGCGGGCTTCGACCAGTTCCTTGGGCTCACGGAGTGTCGCGCGGACGACTTCCTTGGCGGTGAAATTGACGATCTGCTGGGCAGTGCCGACCATGACGGTCGCCGTGAAGCCGGTAGGGGACGCCTTGACGGATTCCGCAGGGATGTGGCGGCCGCCTTGCAGTTCGAATTCCTCCTGAGACTGCGCGTGGGCGGCGGAACAAAGGCAAACGACGGCACAAGCCAAGCTGGCTGGAATGAAAATCGCGGGTGATGGACGCATGAAAAGTTTCATTCTTCGGCTTTCTTATTGGCAATCTTCGCTTCGGGCGTATCGGCGAATTTCGGATTCTTCAGGAGCAACCGGTAGGTATCAACGGCAGCCTGATGCTGGCCGGATTCCTCAAGCATCTCGGCGCTGCGGATGTAGGATTTCGCGGCGTATTCGACGAACGCGGCGTGGGAAAGATACACACGTTGGAAATACGAATTGGCAGCTCCCTTGTCACCCGACAAGGCGGCGATCTCACCAAGCTGATAGAGCGAGCCGGCCTTCTCTTCGCCGCGCCATTCCTTGCTGGCGACGATTTCCCCATAGAGTACCTTCGCCTCGTCGTATTTCTTCAGTCCTTGGAGCGTAAGGGCCTTGCCGAACGTGGCTTCCTTGAGCTTGGAACCACCGGAAGTCGGCGCCAGGGCGTAGTCGAAGTTCTTCAACGCTTCCTCATAATCCTTTTTCGAAAGGGCGATGCGGCCAAGTCCGACCGGCGCGGCATCCGCATAAGGCGACTTCGGGAACGCGTCACGGAGGCGGGTGAAAAATGGAACCGCCTTGTCGAGCTGTTTGTCATCGACGAGATACTGGCCGATCATCGAAAGCAGGATTGGCCCGAGATCCTCAGGTTTCGAGGAGCTGGCAATCGCATTGAGGAAACGCGTGTTGCGGACCTGATCGCGCATCATTCGTGCGAGCTCGGCTTTGGCGAAATTGACCCGTGCCACGTAAGCGGGAGTGCGGCTGCTCTCGGGGATTTCCAGTTGCTTGGTCAATTGTTCCAACAGAACGTCGATTTCAGGCGGTGGCGGGCCGTCCTTCTTGACCGCGCGCGGCGGGATATAAAGTCCGGCGAGTTGGCTGAGGAGCGTTTCCACAAACTCGGAGCGGACATTGTTGATATCGCGCAACGAGTAATCCGCGAGCATCTTGCGGGCCTCGTCCTTTTTGTTCGCGCGGGCGAGCAGTTTCGAAAGTTCGGAAACCGCACGCAGCTCCATCGGATGCTTCGGGTTGTGTTCCAGGAAATCTTTCCAGAGGGCCTCGAGTTCGTCCCAACGGCGGGCACCGCGGAGCATCGTGGTGGCTTGTTCGAGCGAGTATTGAATGACATTTTCGTCACCATTGGCCATGCGGAGCGCGGTCGCGTATTCCGTGGCTGCGGTGTCATTCTCGCCTTTCGCAGACCATGCATCACCGAGCAGCGTGTGGATTTGTCCTCCGTAGCCTGAGGCACTGGGATCCTTCAGGAGGGTACTCATCGAGGTGATGAGTTCGTCATATTGCTTGAGAGCCAGTTGGATGATTCCCCGGCGATAGCGGATGTCCGCCTTGAACTGGCCTTTCGGGAATTCCTTCTCGTAATCATCGAAGCCCTTGATCGTCGCCTTGTAATCGTTGCGGAGGAAATCGCAGAGCGCGCGACGGTAAACGAATTCCTCATACTCCGGCGCGGAAGCGAAGTCCTTTCGCAGCGTGTCGTAATCCTTCGCGGCATCGTCATATTTGCCACCTTGGAAACGGGCGTTTGCCAGCAAAGTCATTAGCTTCTGACGCACCGGGCTGTCCGGATTGTCCTTGATGAAGGGGTCGAGGAAAGCCACCACCTCGTCCGTGAGTCCTTCCTGAAGGAGCAAAGTCGCATACAGCTCGGAAACCTGGGCCACCTGCTTTTCCTTCGGATAGAGCTTCAGGTATCTCGCGCAAAGTTCACGTGCCGCAGCGGATCGCTCGAGTTTCCATTGGCAGATCACGGCTCCGAAAAGGGAGGTGGGCGCATCCGTGGATCTCGGATTTTCCTTCGCCACCGTCTCGAAGGCGACGGCCGCCGGCCAGAAGCGGTCCATGTTGAAATAACAACGCCCGATCCGGTATTGGAGAGTCGCGTCGTATTCGTTGAGGGCGCGGACTTCACCGAGAACCTTGTCCGTGCTCTCGATCATCGAGGTCAGCATTGCTGCCTTGTCCTCGGTGCCGCGGGGCAGCGGTTGTTTCGTTTTCTCGGAAGCGGCGATCCGTTTGTCATACTCCTCTTTCAAACTGCGCATGGCAGCGAGGCGTTTGGTCTGGATGGCGACGACTTGCGCACGAGGGCGGACGTTTGAGTAGGCTTCCAGCGCCGCAGCGTATTCCTTGGCTTCAAGGTGCTTGTCGCCGATTTGCACGTACCGGTGGTTCACCGTGACGATCACATCTGCGTAACCGGACGAGGACTCGAGCTTGTCGAGCATCGCGACCGCTTTATCGAGCTCATCGGCGGAAATGTAGAGATCCACGAGTTGAAGCGAGGCGCGCAAGACATTCGGACCGGACGAGTTCGCACTCATCGCATTTTCCAGAGTCTTGGCGGCTTTTTCCTTATCGCCCTTTTTGAGGTAGGCATCCGCAGCGAGGAATCTCGCTTCTTCGGCGAAATCCGGTTTCTCCGCTGCCTTCGCGAGATGGGCGAGTGCCTCATCTTCTTTTCCTTGGAGCTGAAGAAGCGCCCGGCCGAAGGTCAGATGAACTTCCGCAGCCTCTTGCGAAGTCGGAAATTTCTTGAGGTAGATGGTGAAAATTTTCGCGGCATCCTCATACTGGAGCTGATTGTAATAGGAGTATCCCAGTTGGTAATAGACCCCTGCAGGAGTGGCATCGGGACTCGCTTGAACGACCGCCGAATAATTCTCGATCGCCTTCGCATAATCCTTCGATAGATAGGCCGCCTGTCCCTGGGAGAGGGCGCGGTTCAAATCTTGAGCGGAAAGACTCCCTGCGAATGCGGGGAGCAATGCGAGCGCGACAAGCAAAGATCGCTTAGTTCCTGATGACCAATACCTACGTGACACAAGAGAATTGGTGTCGGCAGACTTGCGGCTGTCAATAAGTAAAGTGTCATCACACGTTTCCTTGGTATCCCCCGTACAGGGGAGAAGGAACCGTTTCAACCACGAGGAAAATTGCCCTGATGCCATCGTCAGGCAAACGTAATTGAAAAGTGCGACACTGCAAGAAACTTGCAGCTCATCCGGCCCGCCCGCATCAGTCTTGCATGAGTTCCGCGAAAGCCTTAGTCAACGGGGTAGGTGACCGGCGAAAATTTGAAACCCCAGCGAAACTCATCGTGGTCGCGCACCCTCGTGCGCGTCACCCTGATCTGTGGCGGAACCGTCGCCATTCTCCTGCCCGCATGGCTGCCCAACAGGCCGAATATCCAGATCGAACGCGGCACCGTCGAGCTGCTGCAAGCCTTTCTCCTGCTCGCCGCCGCCGCCGTCATGATGGGTGCCTCACCTCATGCCGGACCGAACCGCCCCGTTTGCCGCATCCTTTCCCTCGCCTTGTTCGCTGCATTCATCGGTGAAATCGAAGACTTCATTTCGGGCTTCCTCCATCTCAAGTTTCCCGAGGCTTGGGTCATCGGCACCATTCTCCTGTTCGCGCTCATCAGCACCCTCAAACATCGCCGGGTGATGCTTCATTTTCTATCAACCCTCGGCAACCACGCCGGATCCGGGCTGGTCGGCGCGGCCCTGCTGATCATCTACATTTTCAACCACGTCATCGGCAGTCAGAAATTCTGGAAAGCCTGCCTCGGTCCGGGCGTCTCGCCGCAGGTTCCGAAAATCTGCAGAAGCTACCTCGAACTGCTCGCCTGTTATCTCCTCTTCATCGGCGCCCTCGGACTGTCCATCACCTTGGCAAGACGGGCCGAACCGAAATAATTTCCCATGTTTCACATCGTCCTCATCGAGCCGGAAATTCCCCACAACGCGGGTGCTGCAGGCCGCCTCGCACTCGCCACCGGGTCCACGCTTCATCTCGTCGAACCCCTCGGATTCTCGCTGGAAGACAAATACGTCCGCCGCACCGGGCTCGATTACTGGCAGGATGTGAAACTGCGCGTTTGGAAATCCTTCGATGAACTGCAGGCCGCCGTCGAGGCCGATGCCCGCTACTGGTTTCTCAGCACCAAAGCCACCCGCTCACCCTGGCAGGCGGAATTCCAGGCAGGCGACTACCTCGTCTTCGGTCGGGAAACCCGCGGCCTTCCGGAAACCATCGTCGCCGAGGCTGGCGATCGCGCCCTCCGCATCCCGATGGAACCCGGCGGTACCCGCAGCCTGAATCTATCAACCGCCGTCGCCATTGTGCTCTACGAAGCCGCCCGACAGCAGAATCCCGCGTGGTGATCCGCGAAAAATCATGAACTACACCGCCTCCATCACCGACTTTTTCAAAAGCCCGAAATGGGGGATGAACCTCCTGCTCGCAGCCATCTGCTTCATCATTCCCGCCATCGGCCCCATCGTTCTGCAAGGCTGGCACATCACCGGCTTCTGGGCCCAAAGGGACGAGCGGGATCCCGCAAAATTTCCGGCCTTCGATTTCCAATATTTTGGAAAATATCTCGAACGCGGCATCTGGCCTTTCCTCGTCAGCCTAGTCGCCACCTTTGCATTCATGGCCGCGATGGTGGTCCTGATTGTCCTTCCCTTGATCCTTTCAGGTCTTCTCGTTACGCATTCGGAAAATGGCACGCATAACGAATTTTCCATCGTCATGATGGTTTCGATGTTTGTGATCTATCCGATCGCCCTGCTGATTTTCTACCTCATCATGACCCCCCTGATGCTGCGCGCCTCCATCACCCAGGATTTCGTCCAGTCCTTTAATCTCGGCTTTATGAAAAGCTTCGTCTCCCTGATGTTGATGGAACTCATCGTCACCACACTTTTCATGATCGGCGTCGGCATTGTCGTCATGATCCTCACCGTCGTCACCTGTTACATCGGCGGCTTGTTTTCGTTTCCCGTCTTCCTCTACGGTTGGCATCACCTTCAGAAACAACTCTATCTGCTCTATCTCAGCCGTGGTGGGGAACCAGTGCCGGTGAGCCGGAAGCTGGCCGATCTGCCGCCCGTCCTGCCATTGTGATCCGTGAGTTCGATGGAGCCATTTAAAAACGCATTCGGTTACAAGAACGCCTGCCTCATCGCCGATCGGCTCCGGCACGTGCATCCGGATTTCCCGATCAAGGAGTTCCAGCGCGGTCTCGAGAGCGCGTTGGAACCGCTGGAACTCAAACAACGAATGCACTTGCTCGCCGACCGCATCGAGGCCGGTCTGCCGACTCATCCGCCGGAGCTATTTCCCATCCTCGTAAAAACCCTCGCAACCGATGAGGCCGATCTCCACGGGCTGCGCGGCTTTCTGGTCTGGCCGCTCACAGAAATCGTCGCCCGGCGCGGACTGGGTTATTTCGACGAGTCCATGATCGCCCTGCGTGAAATGACGCGCTGCTTCACCGGAGAATTCGCCATCCGTCCTTTCCTCCGCGAGCATCAGAAGGCCACGCTGAAACAACTCCACCAATGGTGCGCGGATCCCGACGAAAACGTCCGCCGCCTCGTCTCTGAAGGCAGCCGGCCACTCCTGCCATGGGGAGGAAACCTGCCGGAACTCCTTGCCGCTCCGCACCCGACGCTCGCCCTGTTGGAAAAACTCCACCGCGATCCCAGCGACTACGTCCGGCTCTCAGTCTCGAATCATCTCAACGATTTCAGCAAACATCATCCGTCGCTCGTCATCGACACCCTGACCCGCTGGCGCATCGGCTCGCCAGGCAATCCTCAACTGGAAAAACTCGCCCGCCATGCCTGCCGGACCTTACTCAAGGCCGGGCACTCCGGAGCTCTGGAACTCCATGGATACGGTTCCGCGAAATCCCTCGAACTCGAAGCCGTCCACCTATCAGAAAGCTCCGTGAAAATCGGCGGCCACCTCGGCTACCGGATTGTCGTCCGAAATAGCTCGCGAAAAACGATCCGTGTGATGTTCGACTATGCCGTCCTTCATCGCAAAGCCAACGGGACTCTATCACCCAAAGTTTTCAAAGGTCGCATCCGGGAACTCGCGGCTGGCGAATCCTGGGAAATCGAGGGCCGCCACTCGTTCAAACAAGTGACCACCCGTGTCTATCATGCCGGTCTGCACGGCTTCGAAGTGCGCCTGAATGGGAAGGCCTTTCCTCCCATCGATTTCCAACTGGGGGCCTGATACCATTGAGAGGCTTGGATTCAGGGGCTGGGGGCTGGTGAAGAAAGCCTCTTTTCTGGCCCCTGGTCCCCAGCCCCCGGCCCCAAAGTGTCATATTGGTGGAGGTGGTATGAGCCAGCTAACAAAAAACGGCACCCATCGCGGAGATGGATGCCGTCATTTGAAAACTGAAACCCGGACTGTTATTTACCAGCCGAGAGCTCGGTGAGCTTCGCGCGCGTCACCGGAGCCTTGATGTCCTTCCACTGCTCGCGATATTTCTTCGCGTCTTCCACTGTGACGGCCGGAGCCTTGTTGCCGAACGAGCCGCGCACGTAGGTCATCACAGCGGCGAGTTTTTCGTCATCGAGCGCGGCCTCAAGCGGCATCATCATGCCGAGATAGGTGGTGCCCTCCTTTTGAATTCCCTTCATGATCACCAGCGCCATGATAGAAGGATCGCCGAGAGCGATTTTCGAATCGACCAGAGCCGGTGCCATCTTGCTAGGTCCGGCGGCCACACCCATCGCATCCTGACCGTGGCAGGCAGCGCATGTCAGGAATGCCGTTTTGCCGGTTTCCATTTGTTTCGCCACAGCCGCTTCGTCGGCAGAGGCACAGAGCGGAAAAGCAGCGGTGATGACGAATGAGAGTAACAATTTTTTCATAACGTGATTGGGTTGGAACTGTCCCTACGTTACTTGGTCCGCATTTCTTGCGCAACCCATTTGGAGATGGGTTTTTCACGCGGAAAATTAATCCGCTCTTGCCGGAAGTGCGGCGGCAGGGCATCCCGTGGTCATGGCATTTTCCGCTGTGTTGTTCGATTTCGATGGGATTCTGGTAGATACCGAGTGGGCGATTTATCAGGCCTGGCTGCGGACGTTCGAAGCGCATGGCCATGATCTGCCGCTGGCGGTTTACACCCGCTGCATCGGGTCGGATTTCGCAACGTGGTCGCCGAAGACCCATCTGGAGGAACTTTCCGGACTGGCCTTCGATTGGCATGATCTGGATGGCCGGCGGCAGGAGGAAATCATGGCGGATCTCGCAGATGCCGGACCGATGCGGGGTGTGATCGATTTGCTGGAAAAGCTGGCTTTGCAAAAAATCCCGTGCGCCGTGGTGTCCAGTTCATCGCACCACTGGGTGGACGGCTGGTTGGAGAAATTGGATCTAACGCGCTACTTCGAAACCGTCGTCTGCCGGGGCGATGCGCCGCAGATCAAGCCCGCCCCGGACCTTTATCTGGAAGGCGCGAAACGCCTCGGTCTCGCTCCCTCCGGTTGCCTCGTGATCGAGGATTCGCTCAACGGCGTGAAATCTGCCATCGCCGCCGGAATGCCGGTCTGGGCGGTGCCAAATCGGGTGACGGATGGCTTGGATTTCTCCGGGGCGAACCGGATTTTCGCTTCGCTGGACGAACTGGCGGCCGCCCTTTAAAGGCCGGCCGGATGACGCACGACGTGGCCCATTCCTTGTCGGGTGGCGGTTTTCCAACGTGGGCCTGTCTCTCCGCCGGGGCCGCCGGTATCGAAGCGCAAGCCGGCGACGGTCATGAAAACGTGGCCGCTGCGCACATAGAGCGTGATCCATTTGCCTTCGCCCTTTTTCCCGTAACCGAAATAATCCCGCGACGGGATGCTGCCATTGATGAGACCCGCCTCGCGCAGAACATAGGAAACGGAGCCCGAGCAATCGTAGCCGGAATCACTCAGCTTGGCATGTCCGCCACCCCATTTGTAAGGCATCGTTTGAAGGCGGTTGCCTGCGGCGATGGCGCGTTTCACCTCAGAGGGAGCATTTCTCGGAGCGTAGGCGATGCCATCCTTGAGCATCGCCGTGCGGCCGGGATCGAAATGATAGGAAACGGGGCGCTTGGCTTTGACTTGGCTGGCGCAGGACATCAAACCGCTGAAGAGCGGAAAAATGGCGGCGAGCAGGAGAAGGAAAGTTTTCACGGCGGGCAAAGTCTCAAATTTTGTTAAGAAAGGCAAATTATTTTAAATAGTTAAGGTTCAGGAAGTCGATCACCTGCGCCAGAGCCAGCGAGCGATGGCTGAGCGTGTTCTTCACCGCATCCCCCAATTCCGCGAAAGTCTGCTCGTAGCCCGCCGGGATAAACATCGGGTCATAGCCGAATCCACGCTCGCCTTGCAGGGCATCGATGATCCGTCCTTCCACGGTTCCGCTGAAATTCGCCTGCTCCACGCCGTCCTTCGCCAGCACCATCGTGCAGCGGAAACGCGCGTTGCGATCCGGCTTTCCCGCCATTTCGGCTAGCAACCGTGCGTTGTTTTTCGCGTGATTCCCCTCCTCTCCCCCGAAACTCGACGACCAAACCCCAGGCGCACCGCCCAGCGCATCCACCTCCAGCCCGGAATCATCCGAAAGCACCCAGCCGTCGACACAACGGCTGATACCCTCCGCCTTCAGTCGTGCGTTTTCTAAAAAAGTCGTGCCCGTTTCCTCGATCTCCGGGAAATCCGGAAACGCCGTCGCGTCCAAAACCTCAAACCGATCTCCGATCATCGCCCGGATTTCTCCGGTTTTGTGGGCATTCCGGGTGGCGAGGATCAAGCGTGGCAGCGACGGCATGGCACTGGCTAAAGAAAATGATGGGAACTGGCGAAATTTTTTTGAATATTTCCATCCCTCGCTACGCTTATACCCACAACGATGAAAGCAATCACTTGGCTCGCCTCAGTCTCAGTCGGCGTCGCCGCACTCAGCGCCTCCGCCTTTGCCAGCACACCCGAAGGCTGGTCCACCAATCTCGAAAAGGCATTCAAACAAGCCAAGGCCGAGAAGAAATCCATTCTCGTCGAGTTCACCGGTTCCGACTGGTGCCCGCCCTGCATCGCGATGCGGAAAAACGTTTTCTCGAAGAAGGAATTCGTCGATGCCGCCTCGAAAAACTACATCCTCGTCGAGCTGGATTTCCCGAAAGGTGACAAGGAACTCGCTGATAAAAATCAGCCGTTCGCCGAGAAATACAAGATCGAGGGTTTCCCCACAGTGATCCTCTTCAAACCGGACGGTAAGGAATTCAATCGCTTTTTCGCCTCCGAATTCCCGAAGACCGACGATTTCCTGAAGCATCTCGATGAGGCGGCTGAGAAAAAGGACCTCGATTGATTTCTTCCAACTCCACTCACCCACCCCGCCCGGCCTCAAACCGCGCGGGGTTTTCGTTTGGCTCTTCAGGTTGCGGCGAGCGAAATGTGTTCTATAAATGAGGGTTGATCCTTTCGGATCGGCAAAACCAACCAACCCATCGAATCACAATGAAAACCATCATCACCAGCCTCATGTCCGTCGCCCTCTCGACCTTCGTGCTGAGTTCGGGAGCTTCCGCAGCCGACGAGACCAAAGCCAAACCCGTCACCCTGGAAGGCACCGCCACCTGCGCCAAATGCGATCTGGGAACGGAAAAAGAATGTGCCACCGTGCTTCAGGTCAAGGAAGGCGACAAAACCGTCACTTACAATCTCGCCGGCAAGGTCGATAAGGAATGGCACAAGAAAATCTGCAAGACGCCGAAGGAAGTAAAAGCCACCGGAACCGTGACAGACAAAGACGGCAAGAAGACCTTGGACGTCACGAACATCGAAATGACCAAAAAGATGGAAAAGGCTAAATAAACCTCGGGCCAATCCCCTCACCCACCCCGTCCGACTCCTGTCGCGGCGGGGTTTTTTAATGGCCCAACATTTCGGGAGAATGGCGCAGCGTCATATGAGATAGTCGACACGAATGGGAAGAATTTGGACCGGCGCAATGGTCTCAACGGGTATGTCGTTTTTGGGGTGAAGCGAAACGCGGAGGCTGGGAGATCGCGGAGAGATACGCGGGTGAAGAGAGCCAATGCGGGGTTTTTGAGAGCAAAACTCTTCCTCTTCATTTCTCTTCATTTCAAAGTCCGATGTTGGGCGTTCGATGTTCGATGTTCAACCCCGGCTGCCAGTAGGCGAGAAAAGTGGAGGCGCACGCCGGGTCGTTCAGGAAAATCCCCGGGCCGTTTGTTAGCTCGGAAAGTTCTTCATCCGACAACGTCTGGCGGCGCAGCAAACGCAGGCTGCCGCCGCTGCTGCCGGGCCGGCGTTTCATCCACTCCCAGGCGATGCGGCCCATCGTCAGGCGCACGTTCATTTCCACCACCGGCTTGAGCGCGAGCGAACCGTCCGGCCGTCGATGGACCATTGCATCGACGCACAGAGGGCCAACGTATCCCGGAAGCAGCTCTGCTAACTGACTCGGGATTTTATCCTGATAGATCTCCATAACCCCAGCCTCGCGGAAAAGGAAGACGGCGATTTCCGGGTCCAACATCGTTCCCCATTTCGGGCTGACCCGGATACCGAGAAATCTCCCCGCAGCATCGTTTTCCATCCGCGTGAGGCCAACGAGCGAAACCGCGCCTCCGGGTTTCATCTCGTAAAGTGCCGAGAAATCCAGCACGCGGTCCAGCCATGCCTCAACCACCACCGCACCATGGCTGGCGAGCGTGTTATCGATCCAGCCCCGGGTCTTCGCCGGATCGCTTTCCAGGTTCACGCGCAGGTGGCCGCGGCCCGCACAGGCGAGCGGGGCTTTGAGGAGGGCTTGGCCGGAAATCAGATGACGCTCGATTTCTGCCAGGATGGCGTCGCGTTCATGAAACAACGCACCCGTTTCCGGGACGGGACCGAGCGCTTGTTCCAGACGCAGGCCGATTTCCTTCGAGAACCATTGGGACGGCAAAGCTTCGCGCCACGATTGATCCATGTTAGGTGAAACGTCATCCGCATACGGACGGAGCTGTTCCACCGCATCGGGCGACCATGCCCACGGCCGCAGCCCTCCGAGTTTGCGACCCGCCGGGCTTCCGATGGTGAGGATTTCCGGTAGCTCGTAACCGGCATTCTTGAGCCGCGTCAAATGATCGATCGATGGCGCACGGCGCATGAGCACCGCATCGTCGCGGCGGCAGCAACCTAACAATAACGTTTCGAGATCGAGTTCCAGGGCAAGCGCGGTTTTGTCCGGCTGCCAGGGTTTTCCGATCATCGCGGCGCGCGCATGGGACTCGGCGTTGGGATTGAACCAATGCACCACCGGCGTGCGCCCGCGCGAGTGCTCGCAGACTTCCAAATGCCGGATGAAATCGTCGTCGAGCCCTGCGAGGCGACGGCTGTCCGCATTGAAGGGCGCCAGCCCCTTCGCCCGGGCGGGAGTGAGCGGAAAAGTCAGACAGCGGCGGTAGCCCTCCCAATCGCTCTCGCCACGCTCTTTCCAGCGGCGGAACCATTTCAAGCCGTGCCCGACATGGCCGATCTCATCGAGGTGGATTTTTTCCAACACCGCCGCCGTCGCCGTGTCGCCGACCTGACGGAACAGCCCGGCGTAGTGTTTTGAAAAATCCAGATTCGCCTGCTCGAAAGTGAGATTGAGCCGCGTGACGAAATCCAACGGAGTTTCCATCGGCGCGACGAGACGCCAGAAATGGTCGTTCACCGGCAGCTCCCCGAACGCGATGCCACACTCGCGCATCCGGCGGACATACATCAGCGCGTGCGCCTGCTCCTCACGCATCGCTTCGTAAACTCCGGCCCGGTATTCCTTCGGGGCATCGGGGAAACGCAGCAGCACCAACGCCATCAATTCGGCGGCTAACAACTCGTGGTTGGCGAGGAAATGCAGCATCACTCCGCGCTCGCGGTCGTCGTCCAAACGATGGATGCCGGGAAAGTCCACCCGCACGCCATCACCCCGCACCCGCAGTTCCTGCGGACGGCCCGGCGCATCCGGCAGGGCGATCGCCGGACCCGACGAATGATCCACGGCACCGATCGGCCCCAGCCGCAGTTTTTCTTCAAGCGTGTCCGCAAACAACACCCGCTCCGCGATTTCCCGCATTTCCGTCACGGCCCAAACATGATGCGGCGGGAAAAATTCGCACGCCCGGAATCCGGCAATTTTCTCGCCATTTCTCCGGCTGCTTGATATCGGACTGCCCGATCATGCCCAAGTTCCACGTTCAGAAATCCATTTTCATCGAAGCTCCCGTGAAGCAGGTTTACGCCACGGTGCGTGATTTCCGCCAATGGCCCGAGTGGTCGCCATGGCTCATCGCAGAGCCGGACAGCCGCATGGATTATTCCGCCGATGGAAAAAGTTACACATGGGATGGCAAAATCACCGGCAGCGGCGAGATGAGGATCACGGGAGAGAACCCGCCGCAATCGATCAACTATCAGCTCACGTTTTTGAAGCCTTGGAAATCGGTGAACACCGCGCGGTTCATTTTCGCCGAACAGAATGGCGGAACCGAAGTGACCTGGATGATGGAAGGCTCGCTGCCGTTTTTCATGTTCTGGGCGAAGACGATGATGAGTGCCTACATCGGGGCGGATTTCCAACGCGGCCTCATGTTGCTCAAGGACGTCGTCGAAACCGGAGCCGCCCACTGCCGCCTGGATTTCTCCGGACTGCAGGCGTTTCCCGGCTGCCGTTACATGGGTGTGAGGACCTACTGCCCCATTGCCGATCTCTCCGCGAATATCCGGCGGGACATGAAAAAACTCACCGACTGGCTCGCCACCACCGACACCCGCCCCACTGGCAAACCTCTCAATATCTGCCACAAGTGGGACCATGTGAAATGCACCACCGAGTACATCATCGCCTTTCCCATAGCCTCGCCACCCGCCGCGCCGCCCACCGGATTTGTCACCGGGGAAATCCCCGCCTGCCAGACTTACATCGTCCGCCACACCGGCCCCTATCGCTTCCTCGCCAACGCCTGGGCCGCGGGAGTGATGCATGGCAGGGCGAAGGTTTACGCGTCTGATAGAAAGATCGATGCCTTCGAGGTTTACGAAAACGACCCCACTGCCGTTCCCGAGAACGAACTCGTCACGGTACTCCATTTCCCGATGAAGTGATGCCTACGTTGTGGCTACTCTTGGCGACGGGATGAAGATCCATCGGCCCGAAAAGGATTGAGCACCCGGATTTCCAGGCCTTCGAAATCCGCCTCGTTGCGGGTGACAAGGGTGAGGTCATGTTGTAAAACGCTTGCCGCTAACAACGCGTCCACCTCGGGCAGCGAGCGGATCGCCTGCAAACGGCCCCGACATTCGGCGACGGCGGGGGTGATCTCTATCAACCGATCCAGAAACGCGCTTTTTACCTCCTCCAGCCATCGCTCCAACACGAGCGTCTGCGGGGCGCCCCGGGTCGCGATCCGGTCGATCCCTTTGCGGATCTCCCCAAGCGTCATCACGCTCAGGAAAAGCTCCTGATCCCGCATGTCCTGCCACCATTGCCAGACTTCCGGCCGGGCACGCTGCTCACCCTTTCGGATCTCACTGAGGACGTTGGTATCGATGAGGAAACCGGGCATTCAATCTTCGAAAAGGTTTTGCTCGGTGGCGCGACCAAAAAGGCCGCGTTCACGCTCAAATAACGAATCATCACCGACATCCGGCATCTCCCCGAGCACCTGCCAGAAGGGCTTCCGTTTTTCCGCATCCCCCCGCAACGCCGCCCGCAGGATCCGCCGATGCTCTTCCTCTACAGAAACCCCATGCTCGCCAGCCCGTTTTTTCAGGTCGCGGACCAGATCGTCGTCCAAATTTCTGACAAGCAATTGTGCCATAAGAAAATCATGGGCTATCATTGATAGCACGTCAACGCGGGAAAATGGCCCGGCAGGGTTTTTCTTTTCATTGTGAATCAGATCCGCCACGTTCCCCGCCCTTTCCCGACCATGTCCGACGCCCGCAAACCATTCCCCTTCCGCGATTTCGAGCCCAAATGGCAAGCCCGCTGGGAGACCGAAAAGACCTTCCGCACCCCCGGCCCGGGCGATGCGGATTTCGACGCCTCGAAGCCGAAATACTACGTGCTCGACATGTTCCCCTACCCCAGCGGCGCGGGCCTGCACGTGGGGCATCCGGAAGGCTACACGGCCACGGATATCATCGGTCGCTACAAGCGGATGAATGGCTTTAACGTCTTACACCCAATGGGTTATGACTCGTTCGGTCTGCCAGCAGAGCAATACGCGATCAAGACCGGACAGCACCCGGCAATCACCACAGCGGCGAATATTGAGAATTTCCGGCGGCAGTTGAAGTCGCTCGGTTTCGGCTACGATTGGGATCGCGAAATCGCCACGACCGACCCGGAATACGTGCGTTGGACGCAGTGGATTTTCCTCCAGCTCTACGGTTCCTATTACGACGAAGAAACCTGCAAGGCAAAGCCCGTTTCCGAACTCGAAGCGAAGGGCTGGACCCGCGATCAGATCGACGAAGTCCGCTTGGCCTATGTCGCGAACACGCCGGTCTGGTGGTCGCCCGACCTCGGCACCGTGCTCGCGAACGAGGAAGTGGAAGAGTGGAAATCGAAGGGCCACACCGTCGAACGCCGCCCGCTGCGCCAATGGATGCTGCGGATCACGAAATACGCCCAGCGCCTGATCGACGAACTCGACACGCTCGATTGGCCGGACGGCATCAAGCTGCTGCAAAAGAACTGGATCGGCCGCAGCGAGGGCGCGGAAGTGCATTTCCAATTGGATGGCCACACGGTCACCGTTTTCACGACGCGTCCCGACACGCTTTTCGGCGCGACCTACATGGTGCTCGCTCCCGAGCATCCATTTGTCCCGGAAATCACGACCGCCGAACAAAAGGACGCTGTCGAAGCCTATCAAAAAGCAATTTCCTCCAAGTCCGACATGGACCGTGGCGATTTGAACAAGGACAAATCCGGCGTCTTCACCGGTGCGTTCGCAACGAATCCGGTCAACGGCGAACAAATCCCCGTCTGGATCGCGGATTATGTGATGATGGGCTACGGCACCGGCGCGATCATGGCCGTTCCAGCGCATGATGAGCGGGACCACGAATTCGCGCTGAGATTCAATCTTCCCATCCAGCAGGTCGTTCAACCTAACGATGACTCGGATTGGCAGGGTTACACTGCATATGGCACCGCCGTGAACTCGGGCTTCCTCGACGGTCTCCCCACCGCCGAAGCCAAAGCCAAGATGATCGACTGGCTGGAGGAAAAGAAAATCGGCCAACGCCGCATCCAGTTCAAACTCCGTGACTGGCTTTTCTCCCGCCAGCGCTACTGGGGCGAACCGTTTCCGATCGTTTGTAAAGACGGCCACCACCACGCCATTTCCGAAAGCGAACTGCCGCTCCTCGCGCCGCCACTGGACGACTACAAACCCAGCGGCACGCCTGAGCCAATTCTCACCAAAGCCACCGCTTGGGTCGAGCTGCCGGACGGCTCGATCCGCGAAACCAACACCATGCCGCAATGGGCCGGCTCGTGCTGGTATTACCTCCGCTATTGCGATCCGACGAACACCAACCGCTTCATTTCCCATGAAGCCGAAGACTATTGGACCGACGAAAAGCCCGGCATGGTGGACTTGTATGTCGGTGGCACGGAACATGCCGTGCTGCATCTGCTTTACGCCCGCTTCTGGCACAAGGTGCTCTTCGATCTCGGCCACGTCCGCACGCCAGAGCCTTTCCAAAAGCTTGTCAATCAAGGACTTATCCTCGGAGAAGATGGCCAGAAAATGTCCAAGTCCCGCGGCAACGTCGTGAACCCGGACGATGTCGTTTCCGAATACGGAGCCGACGCGCTGCGCCTTTACGAGATGTTCATGGGCCCGCTGGAACAGGTGAAACCATGGCAGATGAAGGGCGTCGAAGGCGTTTCCCGTTTCCTGGCCCGCGTCTGGCGTGTCGCTTTCGAAGAGAACGAAGGCGAAATCAAGGTTTCCTCAAAAATCCAAGACGTCCCCTGCGCCGACAAGGAACTCCTCCGCGTCGTCCATGAGACGATCAAAAAGGTCGGCGACGACATCGAGAAACTCAGCTTCAACACGGCAATCTCGCAGATGATGATTTGCACCAACGCCTTCACCCAGGCCGAGGTCGTGCCGCTCAAGGAATTCAAGCAACTGCTCACCGTGCTCAATCCCTTCGCCCCGCATTTGGCCGAGGAGATCAACGCCCGCCTCGGCGGGACCACGATGCTCTCCGAGACCGAATGGCCGACCTACGATCCCGAAGCGCTCGTCCGCAATGAGATCGAACTCGTCGTGCAGGTGAATGGAAAACTCCGCGACCGCCTGATGGTTTCCAAGGACATCGACGAGGAAGGTGCCAAAGCCGCCGCCTTCGCAAGCTCCAAGGTCAACGAACACCTCGAAGGCAAGACCATCCGCAAGATCGTCTTCATCCCAGGCAAGATCTTCAACATCGTCGCGAACTAGCAGACGGACCGCAGAATTCATTCCGCCCGCGAAGCGAGATGAAACAGAACCGCCCATGAGATGACGCGCGACGAACTGATCGAAAAAATTCGCAAGGTCGAGGCCCTCTTCAGCGGCACCGACTCACCGGGCGAAAAGCAGGCCGCACGCAGCGCGTTGGAACGGCTCCAGGCCCAGCTCAAAGCGGCACCGGAGCCAGCCACCGAGTACAAGTTCAAGATCGATGATCCTTGGAAGCGCCAGCTCTTCGTCGCGCTGTGCCGCCGCAACGACCTCTATCCATACCGTCTCCCACGCCAGCGTCAGGGCACCGTCATGCTGCGGACAACCCGCTCCATGATCGATCAAATCCTCTGGCCCCAATTCCTGGAACTTTCCAAACTCCTCCATTCCTATCTGGACGAAGCCACCCGCGACATCATCACCCGCGGCGTCCACGGCGATCTCTCCGAAGCCCCTGAACAGCCCAATCTGTCCTGATCTTGAATGGAGAATTCGAAAGCGAAACCTTCCGCGAAATCTTCTTCATCATGAGAAACCCAAGCCAGCTTGTTCTCTCAGCAGCCCTCAGCCTTTGCGCTGTTTCCTGCCAGGCTCCGGACCCCGCCGCCGCCCGGCAAAGCGTCGTGATGGAACGGGAAAAGGAAGCTGCCACCGCAGCCCACCACGGGTGATTACTCCCGGCTGGCATGTGTTGGGCGACGGCAAGCCGTTGCTCGACGTTACCGGATACAGCCGTGTTGCTTACGCTAAAGACGGATTCCCCAACGACGTGGTTGAGGTGCTCTACCATGGCCAGGACAACCCGAGAATCCAGACGAATGCCCGGGAATCCGTCGTCATCATGGGCCAGAAGGTGCTTACCTACGACTCTGGAAACGAAGATCCAGCCTTCGCCACCCAACCGATCCAGCTCACCGCTCCCAACGGCAAGGCTGCCTTCTATTCTTTCCACTTCAACGGCGCAGAGCTCTACAAAGGCCGAGAGATCCCAACGATGGGTTGGTAAGCCTCAGGCTTTAATCTCCGCAGCCTCGCGCTCCAGTTTTTCCACCCAAATCACAAGCATGGCCACGTCCGCAGGGGTGATTCCTGGGATACGCCCGGCCTGACCGAGGGTAGCAGGACGGATTTCCGTGAAACGAACCTGGGCTTCCTTCTTGAGGCCACGGATGGAGGCGTAATCGAGGTCAGCAGGCAGCCGTTTACCCTCTTGGCGGGCCATACGGTCGATCTGGGCTTGCTGGCGTCCAAGGTGGCCTTCGTATTTGAAATTCGTCTCGATAAGGGGCCAAAGTTCCACGTGGAACATTTCGAGCAGTGATTCAGGAAGAGTTTCCCAAGCATTTTCGCTTCGGCGGAACCATTGATCCAGTTTTACGCCTTCGTGAGTGGTTTGACGGACCCAAGGATCGGCCTTTTCCATGGCCACAAGTTTTTCTTCGACCCGGCGGACTCGTTCGCCACTGGCGAGGCCCATGGCGGCAGCTTTGGGCGTGAGGCGGATGTCGGCGTTGTCCTGGCGGAGCAACAGGCGGTATTCGGCCCGGCTGGTGAACATGCGGTAGGGCTCGGTGCATCCGCGGGTGACGAGATCATCGACCATGACGCCGAGATAGGCTTCATCGCGTCCGAGGATGAATTCGGGTTTACCAAGGGCCTTGAGGGCGGCGTTGGCCCCTGCGATGAGCCCCTGCCCTGCCGCTTCCTCGTAGCCCGATGTGCCATTGATCTGACCGGCAAAGTAAAGTCCTTCGACCTTTTTGGTCTCCAAGGTCGGTCGGAGTTGCGTGGGCGGGCAGTAATCGTACTCCACGGCGTAGCCCGGACGCAGGATTTCGCATTTTTCGAGACCGACGATGGAGCGCAGAAACTCGAGTTGTACCTCGTAAGGCAACGAGGTAGAAACACCGTTCACGTAGTATTCCAGCGTGTGGCGGCCTTCGGGTTCGAGAAAGATCTGATGCCGTTCCTTTTCGGCGAAGCGGACGACTTTGTCCTCGATCGATGGACAGTAGCGCGGGCCAACACCTTCGATCACGCCACAATACATGGGCGATTGGTGGAGGTTTCCGGCAATGATCTCGTGCGTGCGGGGGTTCGTATAGGTGACCCAGCAGGGCATTTGTTCCACGTGGAACATTGGATCGCCCCATGGATTCAAGGTAAAGAGGTCGTTTTCGCCCTTTTGAAGGGTGTCGGCCATGAAACTGAACTTGGGGACAGGCGTATCTCCATCTTGACGCTCGCACTTGGAGAAGTCGATGGAACGGGCGTTCAGTCGGCAGGGCGTCCCGGTTTTGAAGCGTTCTACGTCGAAACCAAGGCGCTTGAGGGATTCGGACACGTGGGAAGTGGCATCGCCCATTCGCCCACCCTTCTCGTTCCGGAGGCCGACGTGCATGAGACCCCCCATGAAAGTGCCCGCACTGAGGATTACAGACTTGCCGGAAATTTCCATGCCTAGTGAGGTGGTGACGCCGGTGATATGGTCGTTTTCAACGAGCAACTCCGCCACGTTGCCCTGATGGATCTCGATGCCAGGCATGGCTTCGAGTTCGCGCTTCATGCGAAACTGGTAAGCTTTCTTGTCGCACTGGGCACGCGGTGCGCGAACGGACGGACCCTTCGATGCATTGAGCATGCGCCACTGGATCCCGGTTGCATCGGTGTTGAGCCCCATGATGCCGCCGAGGGCGTCGATTTCACGGACCATGTGGCCTTTTGCGAGCCCGCCGATAGCTGGATTGCAGGACATCTGGCCGATGGTGTCCAAGTTCTGTGTGAGAATGGCCACCTCAGCACCCAGCCGGGCAGCAGCCATTGCGGCTTCCACACCGGCATGGCCGGCACCGATCACAATCACATCGTAGCACTTGGGGTATCGAAACATCTCAGGACGGGCAAGATAGCCGGAAGTTGGCGTGGCTCAAGCTTGGAAACGGAAGATGAAAACAGGTAGCTCCAGTTTGTTCCACGTGGAACAATTTTACACCCACTCTTGATAATGCTATAATCCCAAGCCTCCCTCTCATCTCTGGAAACCCTGTTTCATGGAACCAGAAAAACCTTTTCCAAACAGAGATTTTGGTCTAGCCGTGCAAGGAAAAATCAACAATCCTGCCCGAGTCATGCAGCGCTATCTTCCACTCGGTCTGATCGTAGCTCTCCTCATCGCATTCCGTGCGCTCGGGAGCGCCTTCCCGGAGACTCTCCCAAATTTCCAACCACTCGCTGCCGTTTTCTTCTGTGGTGCTCTTCTTGCTCCGGGCTGGCGTGGTTTTGCGTTCCCATTCGCGGCATGGGCGATCACCTACCCGCTTGGTGTTGGGCATGTTTACGACGCTTCCGTTTTTTCCACTACTCTCCTGGCTCTCGTCGCTGTCTTCTTTCTTGGAAGACCTTTCGCCAACAAGAGCGTTCCGGTTTTGCTTCTGGGCTCCGTTTCTGCCGCAGTTGTCTTCCACCTAATCACGAACGGTGCTGCATGGATCGGTGATCCGCTTTATGCGAAGTCGCTCACCGGCCTCTGGCAATCCTTGTGGACGGGCCCTGTCGGATCCCCGCTCCCTTCCTGGGTGTTTCTCCGGAATTTGGCCGCAGCAAATGTGCTCTTCACCGGAGTCTTCGCTCTCGCCCAAGTCCGCCTTCCCAAATCAACCGTTTCGATTGCCTCAACTGATTTCGCCAAAGCACGATAAGACGCCGTTCCCCATTTCCTGATACCATTTCTTTCTACGCCCGCCCCATGACCAGCGCCAGCTCCTCCGCCCTCGATTTCGCCAGCTCTCCAATCAATCAATCGCTCACACCCGAGCGGAAAGTTGAGCTTTTCTCGCAAATGGTCCGCATCCGCCGATTCGAGCAGGCTGGCCTGAAATATTACCAAGCTGGAAAAATCGGTGGCTTCCTTCACCTTTACATCGGCCAGGAAGCGGTCGCTGTCGGCACCACTTCTTTGGCTGGACCGGACGATCACTTTATCACGGCTTACCGCGATCACGGCCACGCCCTCGCTCTCGGCATGAACATGAACGAGTGCATGGCTGAAATGTATGGGAAGCAAACCGGTTGCTCGAAGGGCAAAGGTGGTTCCATGCACTTTTTCGCACCGGACAAGAATTTCTGGGGTGGCCACGGCATCGTCGCCGGACAAACTCCGCTTGGTCTCGGACTCGCCTACGGCCTCAAATACCTCGGTCGCGAAGGTTGCTGCCTTTGCTATCTCGGCGATGGCGCAGTGAACCAAGGTGCCTTCCACGAATCCCTGAACATCGCCGCTCTTTTCGAAATCCCCGTCGTTTACGTCATCGAAAACAACGGTTACTCGATGGGCACCTCCCAAGAGCGCTCCTCTTCCTACAGCGGCTGCCTTGCCCAACGCGCCGAAGCCTACGCCATCGAGTGGGATGTCATCGACGGATCCGACCTCTACGAAGTCCGCGCCAAAACTCATATCGCCATGGAGCGTGCGAAAAAGCAGAGCAAGCCAACCGTTCTGGAAATCGACACCTATCGCTACTACGGCCACAGCATCGCGGATGCGAATCACAAAAAATACCGCACTCCGGAAGAGATCGAAAACTACAAGCAGAACCACGATCCAATTGCCGTCTATCGTCGCCGCCTGATTGCGGAAGGCATCCTTACTGAAGAAACCGCAGCCGCCATCAACAAGACCGCTGCGGAAGAAGCTGCTGCTTCCGTGAAGTTTGCCGAGGAATCCCCTGCCCCGACCATTGCTGATATCAGCACGGACGTTTACTGGGAAACCGACAACAACACCCCCGCCTCCAAGATCGGCCGCCACTTTTTCAACGATTGATTCCATAGTTCCGATCACTCGTCGCCGCCCACCATTTTACCGCCCACACCGCTTTCAGAAATACCATGTCCCGCATTCTCACCTACCGTGAAGCCCTCCGTGAAGGCCTCGATGAGGAACTCGCCCGCGATTCAAACGTCGTCCTGATGGGCGAGGAAGTCGCACAATACAACGGCGCTTACAAAGTCACCGAAGGCCTTTGGAAAAAATGGGGCGACAAACGTGTCGTCGATACCCCGATTTCCGAAGCGGGTTTCATCGGCATGGGCATCGGTGCCTCGATGCTCGGAGTGCGGCCCGTGATGGAATTGATGTTCTGGTCCTTCCATTCGGTCGCCTTTGACCAACTCGTCAGCAACGCCGCTTGCGTTCGTTATATGTCCGGCGGTCTTTGCAACTGCCCGATCGTTGTCCGCGGCCCAGCCAACGGCGGCACCGGAGTGGGCGCGACTCATTCCCACATTCCTGAAGGACTTTTTGCCGCATTTCCCGGCTTGAAAGTTTGCGCACCCGCCACCCCTGCGGATGCGAAGGGCCTGATCAAAGCAGCTATCCGCGACAATGACCCCGTCTACGTCATGGAAAATACCCTGCTCTACGGCACCACCGGCGAAGTCCCGGATCCAGCGGATGGCGATTTCGTCGTCCCCCTCGGAGTCGCCGATATCAAACGCGAAGGCACCGACGTCTCGCTCATCGCTCACGGCCGTTCGGTAATCCACTCGCTTGCAGCTGCGGAAATTCTCCAGAACGAACACGGCATCAATTGCGAGGTCCTCGACCTCCGTTCGATCCGCCCTCTGGATCAGGACGCGATCCTCAAAACGGTCATGAAAACCAACCGCGTTGTCCTCGTCGATGAGTCCAAGCCTTTCGGCGGTGTTTCCGCGATGGTGGCCATGCTCATCCAGGATCATGCGTTCGATTATCTTGACGCTCCCATCAAGCGCGTGTGCTCCATCGACGCCCCGGCGATTTACTCGCCACACATTGAGCATGAGCAACTTCCAAATCCGAGAAGGATCGTCGAAAAGGTCCTCACGATTGCCTGATTGGCTTTATAACCGCCTGTCTTTTTTATTGCCAACATCGTTATCCTTTCTAGCATCTTCAATATGTTCTTGCGTCTGACTACCATCCTCGCTGCTGCCGCATTCGCACTTTCCCTGACATCTTGCTGCTGCTTGTAAGTTGCTGAAATTCCCTTCTCCTACCAACTAGAACCTATCATGAAAAACCTTGCCCTATTTGCCTCCTTGATCGCCGTCTCGCTCGGCTTTTCCTCATGCTGCTCGATGTTCGGCACGACTGCCCAATACGTAGGCTATCGCACGGTCACCAAACAGGTGAAAACCTGCGGTTACGACATCGTCACTGAAGAGGTCGTCGTTCCTGGTGATTCGAAGAGCGGCAAAGGCGGCATGGTGCAAACCGTCGAAAAGAGGGTTCCCCGCTATAAGACCGTCACCAAACGCGTTGCAATTCATGGCGATTCCTGCGCCCGTTACTACTGCCCTACCAAGGACCATTGCGGCACAACTTCCCAAGCCACCCTCGTCTTGGCCAGTGCCCAAGGTTCCGTCGGTAGCCCGAACATCGGCCTGATTCCAACGATGAAGCAAATCGCTCCTTGAGTTGATTTCCTAACTCATTTTCAAAGCGCGGAGGAGATCAATGCTCCCCGCGCTTTTTTGTTTCCACATCCCGCACTAAAAGGCTGGAAATGCCTCGATATTTTACCATTCTCACCCCGACTCCATTCCTACCAATACCATGTCTGTGAACATCGAAATGCCCAAGCTCTCGGATACAATGACCGAAGGCACCCTCATCAAATGGCACAAACAAGTCGGCGATACCGTCGAGATTGGTGACATCCTTGCCGAAGTCGAAACTGACAAAGCCACCATGGAAATGGAAGCTTTCGACGATGGAGTCATTACCGAGATCCTCATCAAGGAGGGCGACAAGGCACCGATCGGCAGCGTCCTCGCAATCCTCGGTGGTGAATTCGATGACGCACCTGCCGCCGCCGCGCCGAAAGCCGCTGAAGCTGCTGCTCCTGTTTCCGCTCCTGCAGCGACTGCAACCGCCGTCGCTTCGCCAGCTGCAGCCGTCAGCGCTGATGGCAACCGCATCAAATCCTCTCCCCTCGCCCGCAAAGTGGCGGCAGACTTGGGAGTGAATCTTTCCGAAGTCACCGGCAGCGGCCCTGGCGGACGGATCGTCAAAAACGACGTCCAAACCGCATCCGCTTCCCCAGCAAAAACAACCGCCGCCCCGTCCACCGAAGCGACAGCCGCAGCCGCTCTGGCAGCGTCCATCAAGACGAAAGCAGCAACACCAGCTCCAGCCGCCGCGCCAGCACCGCAGGCGATCACACCTGTGGCAAAAGAAGGTGACGAAATCGTCCAACTGAGCTCGATGCGCAAGATCATCGCCTCACGCCTCCTCACTTCCAAAACCACGATTCCTCACTTCTATCTCCACGTCGATGTGGATGCCGCCCCGCTCATGGCGCTGCGCAAGCAAGTGAACGACCAAGCGGAAAAGACCCACGGTAACAAATACTCGGTCAACGATTTCATCCTCAAGGCGGTCATCAATGCCGCTCAAGCCGTGCCCGCCGTCAACGCGTCCTTCGCCGGGGACCACATCGTGAAATTCAAACACGTCGGGCTCTCCGTCGCCATCGCTGTGGAAGATGGACTCGTCACCCCGGTGATCAAACAGGCCGAAACCAAGTCCCTTCTTTCCATCTCACGCGCCGTGAAAGACTTCGCAGCACGCGCCAAGGACAAGAAACTCAAGCCTGATGAATTCGACGGCGGAACCATCACGGTTTCCAACCTCGGTGCCTGGGGTATCGAGTCCTTCGACGCCATCGTGAACCCGCCGCAAGCCGCCATTCTTTCCGTCGGAGCCGCGATCGAAAAACCCGTCGTGAAAAACGGCCAGGTCGTTCCCGGCCTTCGCATGAATCTCGGCCTCTCCTGTGACCACCGCGTGGTCGATGGAGCCGTGGCAGCGCAGTTCCTTTCCGAGATCAAGAAGCTCCTCGAGCAACCGGCACTGATGCTCCTCTAAGCGGCCCGGCGACCCCAGCAGGGTTCAGCACCAAACAATCGTTCCAAGCCTTCCAGCACCCCACTGGAAGGCTTGTTTCGTTTATCCATGGAATCGCTCCGCAAGCATTTCCGAAAATAGCGCTCCCCTAACGAATCGATAGATTCTCTTGATGACTTCGTCTTTTTTGACCTCATAAGATCTTCTTCTTCATAGTGTGAATAAGCCCAAAAAAGGTCTGTTCCTCAATGAATCCATATGAGTTCCACGGGAAGAACAAGTTGGGGAACAAGCTGTATGGTATCCGAATGAATCGCCTTTTCAAATTTCTGCCGGAGCTTCTGCCCATTCATTCCGAAGTTATTCCCATCCTTTTCCCGAGTTCTTGGATGACACCCGATGCTTGCGAAATGAATCGGTTCGAGCCCACCATTTCCGCATCATGAATCAAGCGGTCATCACGGGTGGAAATGGCTCTTTGGGCCGGGCCATCGCCGCCGCCTTGGAATCTCCGGATTGGAAAATCCACGCGCCATCCAGCACAGAGCTGGATGTCCGCGACGAAGGGAGGATCTCCCGGTTTTTCCAACAAAACCCTGCCGATTTGCTAGTGTGCGCGGCCGGAATCACGCGTGACGCACCATTGGCGCGCTTGTCGGAACAGGCGTGGGACGAGGTGTTCGCCGTGAATTTCAAAGGGGCGCTTGCTTGCGCCCGTGCGGCCCTGCCTGCAATGATCCGAAAAAAATCCGGGCATATCATTTTCATTTCCAGCTTTTCCGCGATTCATCCACCGATCGGTCAAATCGCCTACGCGGCTTCCAAGGCGGCGCTGCTTGAATTGACAGAAGACCTGGCCCGCAGCTTTGGTCCCAAAAATATCCGCGTGAATGCCATTCTACCGGGGTTTCTCGAAACGAAAATGACCGCGGAGGTCACCGACAAACGCCAAAAAAAAATCCGAGAAGATCACGTTCTCGGGCGATTCAACACGCCTGATCAAGTGGCCAAATTCATCCGGCATCTGCATCACGATCTTCCCCACACCTCGGGCCAGCATTTCCAATTGGACAGCCGGATTGCCTGAAATTTCTTCTGTGGATCAGGGTTGCACAAATTCCGCGCGGCGTTTTAACTGCTCGCCCTTTGATGCTCGAAACGACGGGCGTTGATCCGATAAAATTCGTTACCTAAAAACCACCGATGAAAATTTCCAATAACAATTTCTCGAACGAAGAAGTCGTACTCGATTTCCACGAATACGAATCCTGCCAGTTTACCAACTGCCGCTTCGTCGTTCTCGGCTACGGCGCGTTTTCGCTCAATGCCTGCGAAGTGACCAACTGCGAATTCACCTTCGCAGGCCCGGCCGCAAGCACGATCCAAACGATGACCACCATCTATCATAACATCGGCGAGCAAGGCAAAAACCTGATCGAAGGAACCTTCGAGCAAATCCGCAACGCCGGCGGAAACAAGCCAGCCTGATTTTCAGCCAATCAGTTTCAAAAAAGGATCGGGAGAATGCTCCCGATCCTTTTTTTGTAGGGTCCAAACAACCCTGGAATAAAACCTCGATAGCCGAAATGAACGGGCCTCGTTTCAAGGTTGGCCGCAGTGTCCTGCGGTGATTTTCTCACGCCGCAACAGTCCCCTGTCTGGCGGAAGATTCGTTCAGGAAGAGCGATGGGAAGGTGCTGAGATAGGTAGCGGCGCTTTCCGCTCCGATCCGGATGCCGATGGTTTTCTCAGATTCATTGGCGATCAGTCCGAGGCTTTCCTCCAATAAATCGCCGAGGTCCGCACGGTCGACGGGTGACTCAAAAGCGGCTGCAAGGATGTCGTGAGCCGCTTGTGCCGCCGCTGCCAGAGCAGCCTCAGTGGAGCGTGTTTCCGGCTGCGATTTGAAGATGTACTCAAAGCCGGGATCAACGATGGAAAGCACTGCATCGTGTACGGCAAGCAGGCGGATCGAGCGAACCCTCCCGCTCAAAGTGCGGTCCGTTTCGATGCTTCTTAAATAACGATCGGCAATGTGATCCCACGCCAGAACCATCGATTCAAGCGCTGGAGATGATAGATTGATGGGAAGATCGGCGACGAGACGGAGAAATTGAGAAGAAGGAAGTTTCATAAGTGAAATTGGAAGATGGGGTAAATAGCTGTGGAATGGCGCGATCCGATGAAGGGTTCACGACGGGAAGCGGAATCTGAATTCAACGGCACGTGGCGCGGCTCTCTTTCGTCAGTCTGAGCGGTTTTCATGCCAACCGCGTTGTGGTGGCCGCGTTGAGGTGTTGCGGTGGGAAGTCTTTCCTTCCCGATCACGGTATAAAAATGACGCTCAATGAAGCGTTCGACAGCATCGACAAAGACCGTTCACGGGACTGTGAATGTCAAAAAATGCCTGCTGGATCCCGGAGTTCATCATGTTGGTGGTGATGGGCGTTTTGAAAAACGCTTTCGCGTTGCGGGCAGAACTGAACAGGAAATTTTGATTGGGTCAAGTTAAAATTAGTAAGTTGGGTATTGTGGTAATGATTGCGGCCGGGGGGCAATGATTGCTCTGTCCAAAAGGGATTGTCTGGGATTCAACCCCTCTGATCATGCGTCGGGAAACTCTGAGCTTTGAGGGAAATCGGGTGACGGATTCGACACGGACGGTCATTTTTAGAAAAATTTAATGAACTTGCCCGAATGTCCGATGACGTTAAGTTCCCCAAGTTCTTTCCCCATCTATGACTTCCCTTTCCGATATTTTTCAGGTGATTCTGCTGATTCTCGCCGTCGTGATGAGCTTCAACCTCATCATCTTCGTCCACGAACTCGGCCATTTCCTCGCCGCCAAATGGAGAGGTTTGCAGATCGACCGTTTTCAAATCTGGTTCGGTCGTCCCATCTGGAAAAAGGAAATCAAGGGCGTGCAGTACGGCCTCGGCTGGATTCCGGCGGGCGGATTTGTCGCGTTGCCGCAAATGGCACCGATGGAGGCACTCGAAGGCAGCGGTTCGGATCGCGCGAGGCTCCCGAATATCACTCCGCTGGACAAGATCATCGTTGCCTTTGCGGGCCCGCTTTTCTCGTTATTGTTAGCCCTGCTCGCCGGTGTCGCCGTCTGGGGCGTTGGTAAACCGAAGGATTTCATCCCCACTCAAATCGTCGGAGAAGTGGAAAAAGGCAGCCCCGCAGAAATCGCCGGGATTCATCCGGGCGACAAAATTGTGGCGATCAACGGCAAGTCGACGGACGGATGGGCCGGGTCCTTGGATAGTATTTTCGAGGGCATCATCCTCAGCAAAGGCAAGCAGATCGAATTCACGGTCGAGCGGGCGGGAGACGCCAAGCCGTTGAAACTCATCTCTGAATTCAAAACGGAAAAAACCCAGTGGTTTCAACGCCCGAGTTTGCGGCAGGTGGGCATTGATCCGGCGAGCGAGCACATCCAGATCGTCGGTATCAGCAAAGGCAGCCCTGCCGAAAAAGCCGGACTCAAGGATGGAGATGTCCTTGTCTCCATGAACGGAAAGACTTTCAAGGAACGGGAAGAGGCCCTCGCATTCGTCAAAGCAACCGGTGCGAAACCCATCGAGATCGAGATCACTCGCGACGGTAAGCCTGCCAAGTTCACCGCCACGCCGGTTGTTCCTGTTTCACCTGAGGGCAAGGGGCCCATGCTCGGGCTCGGCTTTTATGGCGTGCCCTATCAAAACCAAGGCATCGTTCATCCCGGCCCGATCCAACAGGTTTCGGAAAGCTTGCGCATGATGTGGACGACCATCACCAGCGTCCTCGCTTCGGATTCCAGCATTGGCGTCGGCCACCTGAGCGGCCCGGTCGGGATTGCAAAAATGCAATATGCGCTCCTCCAGATGGAGAACGGTTGGCGGCGGATTCTCTCCTTCATGGTGCTTTTCAACGTGAACCTCGCCGTCCTCAACATGATGCCCTTCCCCGTCTTGGACGGCGGCCACATCACTCTTGCGATTTTGGAAAAAATCACCGGTCGTCCGGTCAAGGCCAAGCCGCTTGAAATCCTCCAGACCGTTTGTGCCCTCGCCCTCATTTCGCTGATGCTTTTTGTAACCAGCAAGGACATCGGCGATGGCTTCGGCCACGGCGAAAAAAAGCGCGACGAAATCGTCTTTCCCGCGAATTGATCCCGCTTCGATTCTGGAGCGCAGCGGACGTAACACAGACATTCCTGTCTGTTCTTTCACAAGCCCCAGCACGACGCCCAGACAGGAATGTCCGAAGCGGCGGGCGGCAATTTTGGTGACTGATAGGGCGGCAGGCATGGAGTTACTTCACTTCCCGCGCTTGGTGACCTTAGTGCCGTCTTTCACGGTATCGGGTGGGTGGAGGAGAACTTCGTCACCAGCCTGTATGCCTGATAGAATTTCGGTGATGCGGCCGTCGGAGTGACCGGCTTCGATGGTGGTTAGTTTCGCGGTGTCGTTGCTGAAGAGATAGGTTTTCCAGGCATTCCCTTCGCGAAACAAAGACCCGGCCGGCACGATCAGAACGTCCTCCGCATGCCAGACGGCCACGCGGACTTCCACGCGGTAGCGGTCGCCGAGGGCTTTGGCGGCTTCCGGAGGATCGACGAGATTGCTAAGGACAATGACGCGCTGTTCCTCTACGCCGAGCGCGGAAATTTTCGTGAATGCCGCTGGCTCCACCCGGCGGATGCGGCCTTTGAGCGGGTTTTCGCCGCCCCATTGCTCGATTTCCACGGAGTCCCCGGGATGGATGGTGACGGCGTCGCGGGAGAGGATTTCCGCTTCGATCTCGATGTCGGTTGGATCGCCGACTTCAAGAATTTGCACGCCGGGAGTGACGACCATTTCGCTTTCCTGCATCACCTTGAGCACGCGGCCGGAGACGGGGGATTTCACTTCGATGAGATTTCCCGCAGTGGTGGCCTCGGGACGCTCGAGGGCGGCACGGGCTTGGGCAAGTTCGTATTCGGCGACTTGCAGGGCAAATCCGGCAGCCCGGACTTCGGCCGCTTTCATGGAGGATTCCATTTCCGCGCGGTCTCTATCGGTTTGGGAAATCGTTCCACTGCGGGTGACGGAGCGGACGCGTTCGAGTTCGGCCTCCGCCATTTTCGAGGCGGCCTGGCTGGCTTCCAACGATTCAGCGGCTTGCTTGCGTGATGCCTCGCGCATGGAAACGACCGCATCCGCCTGCGCGCGGGCGCGGGGGTCGAGCAAGGGGGCAACGACTGGCTCGATGGTTGTTAGAAGCGTTTCACCGGCCTTCACCTCATCGCCGGGCTTGAGCGGTACGCGGCGCATCTTGCCGGCCACAGGGGCGGCGACCACATAGCGGTTCCTCACCCGGGTTTTTCCTTCCTCGGAAACCCTGACCGTCAGCGGCCCGCGTGCGACCACTCCGGTCTCGATGATTACCGGCTTCGGCCACAAACCCCACGCGACCAGCGAGAGAAGCGCCAAGCCACCCACCCATGGAATCGAGCGCCGGATGAGGTGTTTTCCCGTTGGATTGCGTTTGGCATCCCAAGGAGCGCTGCCATTGGAATTTGCGGGTGTGGGATTGGCCATGGTTTGTGCTGGCTTTCATAAGCGAGCCCGGGGCCTGATTCAAGGTCTGCCATGTTCAGGGAGCAACGCCATTTTTGGCGTAGAAGTCCTCGATCAGGAGCCGGGTGTCCAGCTTCCGGTAAACACGGAGCTCAGGTGAGCAATCTCGTCGTCCAAAACCGCTATCAAACGTTTTGCGTCGTCCCAAGGGTCCATTTCTTTGCTCGAACGTCAATAGGCCATCGGGGGGCGCGTAGGAAGCTTGAATTCACTTTGACGGCTAATCGCCGGATGGTGTGGCTTGTGCTGCGGGTGGTGGAAATTTCAAAAGGCGCTCGGCACCTGACAATCTTCGAACCAATTGATAGTGGAATCCGTCGAGGTATCCAGCCTTCCCATCTCGGTCCTCCACGATGTCGCCAGCTACCAAAGTAATCCTCACTTCGAGCACCACCGTCCCGTCTTTCAAGACCGCAGGAAGCGCGGGCCTAGCCATTTCGACTTTGAAGCCAATTCCACTGGACGGGCCGATTGTAATACCCGGATTGGTGCTCGGGCCATGTAAGTTCTTAATGGGAACATCAAGCTCAACCTCCGTCCCATCACCTTTGAGCAGCAAGAAGCGGGGCTCAACGAAAGAGACATTGAGAAGTTGAAGATCCGCATTCCTTTTGTTCGAAACGTTGACACGGAAAGAGCAGTGATCCTCCACTGCGGACTTGCTTCCCCAAGTAGGCGGAACGTCGAGGGTCACCGACAATTGATCGGGAAGCTCTTTCTTTTCCGGCCAGCCGATCGAATTTGCGCATGCAGTCATGACTAAGAGCGATGATAGCAAGAAAAGTTTTGGGATCATTTGTTTTGCAGCGAACGTTTGATGTGATGTCACCGCGTTATTGCGGTGAAAATGAAATTGAGATGATTATGGGCAGTTGACATCCATAACTTGTTCGACTCTTCAATCAAGGGCATCGAAAGTCTCCTGATAATCGCCACGCCGCATGTCATCGATAAATTTCTCAGGAAGATCGTTAGAGATAGCGACAAGGACTTTGCGCAGGTTGTCAGAAGAGTATGTCAGTTTTTGATAGGTCTTCGGCATCCGCAAGCAGTGGTATCCCGGGACACAAGTCCGGTCCGCCCAAACGAACTCCTCACTGGCCGGATCATAGGCAAGACAATTTCCCCCTATTGAGGAGGCAATTGGAATAAACCCCTCCTCGAACAGTATTTTGTCGGGTGCAAGATCTCGCACCCTTTCAGCAATTACTGTCACCGGCAACAAGCGTACTCCAGACACATACTGGATCTCTTCAGGTGCCCCGGTCCGAAAGTAGGATCCGATTGGAGACGAGAGAAGAGACACCCAGCGGCTATTCTCCGCCTCGGCTTCCTCTATGACGCTGCGATCATATCCCGCCCGACGCATGGCATCTATGTCTTGGATTGGAATCATTGGTCTTTATTATAATCCGACTGGCATATCAGGCTGGCGTGATATGCGTCGTCGGCTTTCACTGGCAAGCGAAGCCCGGATGTGATTCAAAGTCAAAGAAATAGCATGCGGGTGCCGACTTGATGGAGTCGTGGATTTTGATTAGGAAATCTCGATTTCCCGGCTTGGCTGGGCTTTCCTATATCTATCAAAATTGAGCCTGCCCTGCGGTGGATGCAGTGGCAACATGATGCCAACTGTCATTCGTCCGTGTTTCGTTGCGGCGAGACGCGGCAACCACGATATCGAGTGGCAGTGCGCTGCGGGATATCGGATGCGATGCACTGTGAGTTCATCCACAATCCCATCGACCTTGTCAGCGGAAGCGGGAATGTCTTTCCGGATCGGGCGGTGGCATCGAGGGTGGTGGGCCAGAGGGGGTCGGCGGCGTGTTGGGTGGTGGGAAAGCGACAGAATGTCCGCGGCACATAGCGCTCAAAATGAACGCGCTCCTTTGGCCACGATAGCCGTAGGATAGAGGTAGGCCACCTCCAAACGAGAGTCCCCTATCAATCACGCGCTTTCAGGACGCCGACCATGTCGAGTTTCGCAATCATGCGGCTGACGAGGGTGAATGATAGAATGGAGGCGGTGAGCACGACCAGGATCGCGATGGAATAAGTGTGCGGTTCGATGACGATGGGCAGGCGCACGGTTTCCGTGCTGAAGGAGGACATGATGAAAAGCGCCAACCCGCGTCCGAAGAGCAAACCGAACGGCAATGCCAGCAGCACCAGGATCGCCAGCTCGCCCACCAGCACGCCGCGGACTTCCGCCAGTGAGAAGCCGACGACGCGCAGGGTGGCCAGCTCCCGGCTTCTTTCTGATAGGGCGATGCGGGCGCTGTTATAAACCACGCCGAAGGCCACGATCGTCGCCAGGACGAAATAGAGGGTGCGGAGGATGCCGATGCTCTTGCCCGTCGTTTCGCGGAAAGCGGCGAGCTGATCCCGCTTCACCATCACCACGGCGGCGGCCGGAGTGTCCTTGAGCTTGCGCATGAACTCGTCCCAGCGGTTTTGATCCAGCGCGATGTAGGCGCCGTTGATCGTATCGCCTTCCTTCATCGCCCGCCGCAGTGCGGAAATATCCATGTAGGCGGCGACTCCGGCGTAGTCGGTGACCAAGCCGCGGATGGGAATGTGTAACACCGGACGCCGCCCTTCCAACACTTGAACTTCGACCTCATCGCCGATCCGCGCGCCGATGATTTCCGCGAGTTTTTTCGACATCAGCAGGCCTTCTTCCGGCAGAACGATCGGGTGGCCTTCGTCATCTAGCAGACGGTTCAGATTGGCCCCCGGTGCGATGCCGGTGACCGAGAGTTTCCGATGCCGGTGGCCGTAAACCAGCCGCGCCTGCACGCTGCGGATCGGTTCCGCGCGGATGACGCCGGGAAGGTGCTCCAGATCGTGAAATCCCCTGCCCGATCCCGGCTCGATTAGGAAAACCGACACATCCTGGCGTTGTTGGCTGTTCCATTGGAAGGTCAGCAGGTAGTCGATGCTGTCGCTCATCGCGCCAGGCAGCACCATCAGTCCGGTGGCGAGTGCGAGTCCGCTGGAGGTGAAGACCGCCTGCCACGGACGGCGCTCGATGTTGCGCAGCGCCATCCGGAACGTGGGGCTGAAGAAGCGCGTCAGACCGATGCGCTCGAACAACGATGGCGCGAAATCCGCGGGTGGCTCGGGTCGCATGGCCTCGGCGGGCGGGAGTTTCACCGCCTGCCACACGACGGTTAGAACTCCGAGGACCGAAGCACCCAGGCTGATGAAAAGCGCGAGGCCAAGCGCGCTGTAGTCCATTTGGAAAACGAGCGAGGGAAACCTGAAAAACATCGTGTACAGGTTCACCAGGCCCTCCCCCAGAAAGCGTCCGGCGATCGCGCCGATGAGCGTTCCGAGAGTCCCGATCACTAACACGAATTTCAGATAATGAACCCCCACCTGCCGCGACGAATAACCCAGCGCTTTCATCTGCGCGATCTGCTCACGCTGCAAACGCACGATCCGGGCCAGCACCGCGTTCACCATGAAGGCCGCCACGCTGAGGAAAACGAGCGGGTAGGCGACTGATAGGGAGGTCAGCACCCGTAGCTCGTCATCCAGCCGCTGGGCGGAAGGTTGTTCTTTCCGCGTGAATGCGCCACCTGCTCCGTAAGGTGCGAGGATGCGGTCCATTTCCTCGATCACCGGCTCGGGTGCGGCACCGGGGGCGAGATCCACGGTGACATTGTTGAACGCGCCATCGAGATTGTAGGCCACGGCCAGCGACCGGTAGTTCATCCAGATCACGCTGAAGAGTTTGTGGTTCGGCAAGGTTTCCCCTGCCCTTGCCTCGAAGACATACTCGGGTGACAGGCCGATGCCGCAGATCTTCAGGGTTTCCCGCCGGCCGTTGATTACGGCGACCAGCGAATCGCCGGGTTGCAGGCCGTTTTCATTGGCAAAGGGTTCGCCTAACACGATTTCGCGCCGTTCATCCGAGCGTGGAAATCTACCGGTGCGGAGAAACAACCGGTTCAGCTTCTGTGGTCCGCCGTCTTCCGGGAGTGAGATGATGTGGCCGGTCGCCGGTTCTGATAGTCCCGGCAAATCCAGAGTCACATCCACCGCCACGCGGGTCTCGACGGTGGCCACTCCGGGAAGTGTGTTCAATTGGTCCGCCACGGCCAGCGGTGCGCGCTTCAGGTTGGCGAAGATGTCCGCCAGCGCATATTTCTGATAGTAGGTGGAGCGCGTCGTCTCCAGCGTCATGATGAGGCTGCGCGTCATGATCATCATGGCGAGCCCGCAGGCCATGACCAGACTCACCGCGAAGACCTGGCCCTTCATCTTGCCAAGGTCGCGCAGCAGTTTCCGGTCAAGTGGATCGATCATTCGGGGAAGAGGTTGAAAGTTGATGGTTGAGAGTTGAGAGTGAAGAGAAGAGGAAATGCGGAAACCTGGCTCTTCCTCTTTCCCTCAACTCTCAACTCCAGACCCTCAACTTTCTGATTATTCACCATTTCAACTGTGATGCCGGCAGCCGTGTTTCATTCCTGTGCGAACTGACGATTTTCCCATCCGATAGATGCAGCACCGTATCCGCCATTTCCGCCATCGCGGCGTTGTGGGTGATGAGGACGGTGAGGGTTCCCAGATCGCGGTTGATGTTTTCGATGGCTTCGAGCACGGCGATGCCGGTGGTGACGTCGAGGGCGCCGGTGGGTTCGTCGCAGAGTAGGACTTCCGGGCGTTTCGCGATTGCCCGGGCGATGGCCACCCGCTGCTGTTCGCCGCCGGAAAGCTGTGAGGGAAAGTGGTCCATCCGCGCGGTGAGGCCTACCATTTCGAGCGCCTCCTCCGGCGTCATCGGGTCGCGGGAAATGCTGGTGATCAGCGCGACGTTCTCGCGGGCGGTGAGGCTGGGGATGAGGTTGTAGAATTGGAAAACGAAGCCCACGCAGTTCCGGCGGAAGAGAGTGAGCGTGTTTTCATCCGAGCCATCGAGCGCCCAGCCTTTGTAGGTCAGCTCGCCGGAGGTCGGCACGTCGAGGCCGCCGAGGATGTTGAGCAACGTCGATTTCCCGCTGCCGGAAGCGCCGAGCAGACAGACGAGCTCTCCCGCGTTCAGTTCGATGTTCACGCCATGCAGCGCCACCACGTCGAGCTCGCCGGTGTGATAGACCTTCCGCACATTCCGCGCTTGAAAGACGACACCCGTGGAAACCGGCGGTGGTTGAGAAAATGCATTCATCGGGCTGCCGGAACTTAGCAGGACATTACGTGATCACAACGATTCGTGCCTGTTTTGGGAGAGTTTACCGCAAAGCCGTAAAAGGCCGCGAAGGGGCGCAAAGTTTTGGATGGAGCGAAACGCGGAGGCGGGGAGGTCGAGGAGGGATACGGGGAGAGGCTTGGGCTTTGTCGAAGAGGTTACCGCAAAGGCGCGGAGGACGGGAAGGGACGCGAAGGAAGAATGAGGGTGGAGGGATGAGTGATTCCAAATTTTTTCGTGGTTACCTTCAGGTTTCGATCAGCCGGATCTTCTTTGCGTTGCTTTGCGGTCTTTGTGCCTTTGCGGTAAATTCTGTTGTCCAATGCGCGGACCGCTTTCACTGTCCGCCGCCGTGCCGAGCGAACCTGCCAAATCATCACTTCCTCCCCGAGAAGCTCCGTGGATGGCGGGGTTGCGCGCGGCGCGGGCGAACGTGGTGCCCGGGCTGATTGTGCAGGCGTTGATGCTGGGAATGCTGCTGGCGTATTATTTCTATCCGCCGACACGCAGTTGGCTCGATGCGCTGGCGGAAATCAAACGGCGCTGGAGTTATGGCTATTCCGCGATCGCATCGATCTGTGCGGGAGCGGTGGTGCCGGAATTGCTGCGGATTTTCGTGTTTCAAAAGGGCGCAATCCGTCGGGGAAACTTTTCAAACCTCCTCTTCACCGTGCCGTTCTGGTGCACGATGGGCGTCACCGTCGATTTTTTCTATCGTTGCCAATCCGGGTGGTTTGGCGTGGACGTGACGTTTTCCGCGGTGACGAAAAAAGTGTTGGTGGATCAATTTGTCTATAATCCGTTCTTCGCCGCGCCGGTGACTGCCTGGCTCTATGATTGGAAAAACCGCGGATATCCGAGGACCGGGCTCTGCGGATTTTTCACAGCTGCCTATTATCGCGACACTGTGGTGCCGACCTTGTGCGCCACCTGGGGCGTTTGGATCCCGATCGTGACGATCCTGTATTCGCTGCCCTCGCTGCTGCAAATCCCGCTTTTCGCTCTCGCGCTTTCGATGTGGGTGATGCTCTACACGTGGATGAGCGAACAGCGGGCTTGATTGTTAGGCCGATCCGGGCTGTTTGAAATGCAGTGACGTTGACGCCCCAACCAAAGTGGATCGTGATCGGAGGATGCATTCTGGCATTCCTCAGTGCGGCGGTGAATGCCGGATTTCTGATCCAGCTCGGGACCTCCGTCAGTCACTTAACAGGTGATGTCTCGAAGGTGGCGGTGGATGCCGTCCGAGGAAACCGCCAGATGTCGGTGGACGCGATCCGGCTGGCGATTGCTGCGCTCAGCTTCGTGGGTGGAGCGATGGCGGCGGGATATTTCATCCATCATCCGAATCTGGATTTGGAAAGGCCTTACGGGCGCTCGGTTTCCTGTATCGGGCTTTGTCTGATGGGTGCACATTTCAGCCTGGGCGGCGCCCCGTGGCTCGCGGTCGGGTTGGCGGGGTTTTCCTTCGGCCTCCAGAATGCCCTCGCCACTCACTATCGCGGAATGGTGCTGCGGACGACTCACTTGACCGGATTGTTGACCGACTTCGGGGTGCATTTGGGAATGCGCGCCAAGGGTCACGCGATTCCGTCGTGGAAGCTGATCGTGCCGGCATCGCTGATTGTCAGCTTTTTCTCCGGAGCGGCATTCGGATCGCTATTGGTCTTGCGGTGGCACCTGCCCTTCGCGCTTTTGATTGCGAGCGCTTATTTGATCGGCGGGCTCGGATGGTCGGCCTTCAAGCACCTGCTGCTGAAGTAGTGGGAAAGCGGTGGGATTTTCCCTGTAAAGCGACTCAATCTCTCAAATTGAAAGATTTTGAGAGTTATTAGTAGTTGCGCAAGCCGCTCATCTTCAGCCATTTAAAGCCTGATCAAGCCACGCGATCATCTTTTTCCGATACGCGCCGTTGTCGTCGGAGAGGGCGGTGCCGTGGCGGCCTGATTTTACCTCGAAGAAGGTTTTCGGCTGGCCGGCGGCTTCGTAGAGCTGCTTGCCTTGGGAAACGGGAACGACTTCGTCGCGATCGCCATGGACGACGAGGAAGGGAACCGGCGAGAGCTTTTTCACGAAATCCTTGGGAGCGAGTTCGTCGGTGACGAGGCTGGCTCCGAGTTGGCCGCCGATCACCTCGGCCATCTTGCGATAGGAAGCGAAAGCTCCGTCGATGATGATGGCGCGCAGGCCCTTCACCGGTGTTTCGCCGAGAGCGGTGACGGATTGCGCGCCGCCGAGGCTGTGGCCGTAGGAAATGAGGCGGGTGGTGTCGATGTCGGCCCGCTTCCGGGCGTAGGTGAAGGCGGCTTTCACGTCGTTGATCATGCCACGACGGTCGACGGTGCCGCCGGATTTCCCGAAGCCGCGATAGTCGTAGATGATGACGTTGTAGCTGGCCTCGGCGAGCCAGGCACAGAAGCCGAGGTGATAGCTGATCGATCCGGCATTGCCATGGGAGAAGACGACGGTGCCCTTCGCGGTTTTTGCGGTCTTGCCCTTGGCGGGGATGAACCAGCCGTGGAGCGGGGTGCCGTCGGCGGATTTGAAGTCGATGGATTCGTATTTGAGCCCCCAAGTGGCGGGAGTGCTTGGTTCGTCGCGGGTGGGGAAATAGAAGAGCTGGTTGCCGCCGTTTTTCCCGATGACCTGCTGCGCGGCTTTGGAGAGATCGCCGTTCGGATCCTGGAGAAGAGCTCGGAGCTGGTCCGCCGTGATCGGTGGCGGGCTGGCGTCCTGAGCTCCGGCACTGGCGAGCGCGGCGAGACTGAGCCCGAAAATGCGTGCGGTCATGGTGACTAAATCGACACTGCGGTGGGGTTTTGTCGAGCGAAAGAAGCGGAAGCGGCGACAAGGGCGCATTGCGCCAAGTAGAATGACACCGGAGGAGTGCTGAGAAATCAGCTTTAGGCAGTCGTTGCGCCAGAAAGAATGACACCCGGATGAAATCACTATCTGGGATCATGAGTCACACGAGCAAAGA
>JBDSZP010000016.1:0-43742 GCA_039925065.1 Luteolibacter sp. | reverse complement strand
ATTCAAAATCGGCACTGGCTGGAATCCTTGATTTCACAAGGACTGAAAATGGTCGGCGGGTGGCATTGGGACTGAGATTCGGCGGGATGAGAAATGTGTAATATGCTTTAAATGAATAGCTTAGCCTTCAATCCTTACAGGCATTGGACTTCAGTCCGTTCTTCCTCTTCGCCGGGATGCGGAGTGAAGAAACGGACTGAAGTCCTGGACTACTTTTCTGTCGATCACTCGTCGCCGATCCCCGGTGGCGTTCCATAACCTTCCAACCTTGATAGGGACTCCGCTTTCTGGATGCGGAAATCATAAACACCGTAGCCATTCGCCTTCTGCCCGCGATAGGAGCGGCCGTCGGTAGAATTGATCATCACCGGCCGGTCGTCTTTCTTCTCCGTGCCCAAGTACATCGCCACGTGATGGATTCGGGTGACCGGGGCACCTGTGGGGGAGGCATCGATCACCGACCAGAATAACAGATCTCCCGGTTTTAATGCAGCGAGCGAACGGTCCTTCGTGTCCAGCGCATTCCCGTCCACCTCATGCAGCAGGCCCTTTTTCTTCACCCATTGAAACTGCTCTCCCGAGCTGCGCGGCGGATCCAGCCCGGCCTTGCGCATCACGAAATACATCGCACCCGAGCAATCAAACCCGCCAGCCTCAGGCTCGGCACCGCCATCCAGATAGGGCAGCCACGGGGAATCATTCAGCACTGCCAGCGCGGCTTCGATCAATTTCCGCCGATCTTCCGGCAGCGATTCATATTCATTCAATTCCTCCGTGGTGATTCTGGCAGGACGAGTATTCGGATCGGGTGCCACCGCCGGAGCTTCCGTTTGCCCGAAAACAGGCAGGGAAAGGACGATGAAAAGTGCAGCGGTAAACCAACCCATTTTTTAAGATAGGTGCGATTGCCCTTCGCAGCAAGCGACAGTCTGCCGATGCGGCGGCCCCCCTCACGCCGGGCGGACCATTTCGAAAAGATCGTTCGTGCGGCAATACCAGTTCGGCACGGACATGCGGCCGATGGGGTGAAAAATCTCGCCTCTCACCCGCAGTGTTTTTTCATCGAAATACTCATCGCGCAGGTGAACCCGGTGGACGATGCCAAGGACCAGACGGTTCTCTCCGATGAGCTGTACCGAGTGGACCTTGCACTCCATCGACGCCGGAGCAGCGGCGATCCGCGGCGCGGCGACCACGCTGGAAGGCGCTGTGACGAGCCTTTCCACTTCCGTTTCGCTGGTCCCATACGGATGCGATGCTGAGGTCCGGTTCATCACGGCGGCCAGCGCCTCGTCCACCAGATTGACGACAAATTCACCGGTTCGCTGGGCGTTGCGGGCGGTATCTTTCGGCGATCCGTCATCGCGGTCACCTGGTGCGAAGGCGACGAGCGGCGGCGCGGAACCCATCATGTTGAAAAACGAAAACGGCGCGGCATTCACACTGCCGTCCTCATTGAGCGTCGTCACCCAGGCGATCGGACGGGGCGTGACGATGCCGGCGAGAATCGGATAGGCGCGGTTGGCGTGGGTCGTGAGCAGATCGAGTTCCATTGCAGGCGGCACTAAAGCACATTTCCGAAAAACGGACCGCGAAATTTATTTCGCCAGTGAGGAAATGGAGAAAAAGATGAGGAACCGGCAATCTAGCGAATCAGGCGGATCTTTTTGAAGAGCGGAAAATCCAACTCTTCAAAAACCTCTTCATGACTCGTGCGGAGATGCAGAGACGCGGAGATTTGGAATAGGTTCCTTGGGGCTCACTCCCATGCATTCCCGCAGTCTCCGCACTTCCAGCGCTTTCGCGAAAACAGGCGGGGAAGCCCAAAAGCATCACCGGGAGAAACGAAAGCCTGTGCACCAAGTCATGCGGCGCTGTCTGATGGGAGTCGCATTTCGGACAAACGGGATTGCCGGGTTCTTCCGCGGTTGGGGCGGTTTCGTTCAGCACTTCCCGGGCTTCCTCAATGTCTTCTTCCGAAATCTGCACCCGGACCCCGCCAATCGCATTCGAATAGAGAATCCATCTGCACGAAATTCTCGTCGAGAATGTAGGCATGCACACCGCCGGTTTCCAAGCGGTGGCGGAAGAGATGGGCTTCTTCCGGTTTGCTGAATCGGGCGATGGTGATCATCTATCGAATCCGTTGTTTTGGAGAGATGGCAAAATACAAAATTGAGCCGAGAATCGGGAAGAAAATAATCGCCAATACCCAGACGAGCTTGTTCGTGGAATCCCAAAATGTAGCAGAGTTGCAGCTGAGCAAAGCCCCAAATAGGAGTGCGAGAGGAGTCGCGGCGATTATTACCCCAAGTCCAATATTCACGAGCTCTGGCATTCCAATAGGTCCCATCGCGGATAGCGTGACCGGGGAAATACCGATGTGAAGCTATTTCTAGCCAAAGACGCGGAAGCCATTCGGGCGAAATAAATTTCGCGGTCCGTTATGAGATCAGTCCAGCAGCGAGCTTCGGGTAAACAGCGAGATGACGTGGACGCCGCGGGCTTCGATGGCTTGGCGGCCGCCTTCCTCGCGATCGACGAGGACGAGGCAGAAGGCGACTTTTCCACCTTCGCGCTCAATGGCGTCGATGGCCTTGATCGTGGAGCCGCCGGTGGTGATGACGTCATCGACGACGATGATGTTGTCGCCGGATTTGAAATTTCCTTCGATCTGTTTGCCCGCGCCGTGGCCTTTGGGTTCCTTGCGAACAGTGAATACTTGGAGCGCTTCGTTCGGGTTTTTTGTGGCGGAGGCCATGCCGACTGCGAGGGAGATGGGATCGGCACCGAGGGTCATGCCGCCGATGGCGTCGATCTTGAGGTGCTCGGAGTGGATCTTGGAACGGACCGCATGCCAGCCGAGATCGCCGATGAGAAGTGCTCCGAAGGGATCGAGCGCGGTGACGCGGCAATCGATGTAGAGGTCGCTCTGTTTTCCGGAGGCGAGGGTGAAGGTGCCGGTGCGGACGGATTTCTGGAGCAGGATTTTTTTGAGGGCAGAGGCGGTTTGGAGCATGGCGGGATGATGGGGCGAACGGCTGGGAGCTGAAAATCTAAAATGCAGGAAAATCTGAAGGGGGATCGAAACGCGGAGGCGGGGAGGTCGTCGAGAGAGGCGCAGGGAAGAGGATGGGCTTGGTGGAATTGGTGGTTTTCTGGAGGAGGATCGAAACGGGGAGGCGCGGAGGTCGCAGAGAGTTGCGGGGAGGAAGAGGTGCTTTTTGGATTTAGCGGAATTTCGGGAAGGGGAATTTTCTGCTCCGCGTATCTCTCGGCGGCCTGAGCGCCTCCGCGTTTCGATTGAATGACGGGCGAAATAAATTTCGCGGTCCGTGAAGAGGGGAGGCGGGCTTCGACTGATGGTGGTTTTGTTGCTCGCCAGCAAGTTGGGCTGGCGCTTAGATTTTCCCCACATGATTTTAGGATTGATGGAACCTTCCGGGATGATCGAGCAGGGTGGCCCGCTGGTGTGGGTGTTGCTGGGCTTGGCGTTTATTGGCTCGGTTTGCGTCGTGGAGCGGTTGTTTTTCTTTCACCGGGCGCGGATCAATGTGGGGGATTTGCTGGTGGGACTGTCCCATCACATCCGGCGGCGGGCGTTTGCGGAGGCGTTGCACGAGGCTGCGCGGGCTCCTGGGCCGGTGGCGCGGGTGGCTCATGCAGCGCTGCTGAGGTATTATTTGGATCGGTCCGATTTGCGGGATGTGGTGCAGGAGGCGGGCCAGTTGGAAGTGCCGAGGATTGAGAAAAACATCCGGGCGATTTTGGGAGCGGCGTTGCTGGCTCCACTCGTCGGGCTTCTGGGAACGATGGTGGGCATGCTTGATACGGTGGAGCACAGTGGCTTTTCCGACCCTGCGGAGCTTACCCGCGGGGTGTTTGTGGCACTGATCACTTCGGTGCTCGGGCTGACTGTCGCGGTGCCGCTGTATTTGTTTTATCTGTATTTTCTGGGTCGGGCGAAACGGCTGGTGCATCGGATCGAGCGGGCCGGGATTGAAATGGT
The DNA here is from genome assembly GCA_039925065.1 of Luteolibacter sp. Lineage (GTDB taxonomy): Bacteria > Verrucomicrobiota > Verrucomicrobiia > Verrucomicrobiales > Akkermansiaceae > Luteolibacter. The sequence continues at coordinate 39,733 of JBDSZP010000016.1, read as the reverse complement.
GCATTTGATCGCGGATGCCCGTGAGGAGGAGGAATTCGCGCCGTTCCGAGGTGAGGTCTCGGCGGGGAAGAAGCATCCGAATCCGGAAAAGGAGCCCGCGAAATGAAGTTGGAAATGACGTTGCCGGAGCGCCCGGGACTGCTTCATGCGGTGCCAGTGCTGAATCTTTTCGCGCTGCTGGTGTTTTTCCTGCTGCTCGGGCCATCGCTGGTTTTACGATCAGGCGTGGCAGTGGAAATGCCTCCGTCGCGGTTTCAAATGCAGCGTTATCAGGATGCACTGGTGGTGACGCTGGGGCCGGACGGACCGCAGCCGTATATTTATTTGGGCCGTGATCCGGTGAAGACATTGGAGGAGCTTTCCGTGAGACTGAAGAAATTGCGTTCGGACGGGGCTGCTGCGAAGTCGATCGTGCTTTTGCAGACAGACGCAGGCACGCCGGTGGGCCTCGAACGTGAGGTGACCGAGCTGGTGCTTGGCGAAGGTTTCCGCCTGGCATTCGTCGGGAAAAACGCAGCGGACACCAAGGCCACCGTGCCGAAAACCGAGCCCTGAACCATGGCCGACACCGCCATCCATCGCCTGAGGCTGATGAACACTCCCGAGTGGGTGTTCCCTTGGCGCGGCCGGAAGAAGGGCTATTTCACGATGATTTTCGCCCATTTATTGGTGGGGGCGGGCTTTGCGATTTTACTTGGAACGGTGCGGGTGAAGATCATTTCCCCGAAACCGAAGGCTCCGCGAAAAGCCTCTCTGATTTACCTGGCTGACGACGCGCAAGGCCGGGCTCTGGCTTTGCAAGCGAAGGAAGGCGGACCTTTTCCTGCACGCTTCGATCCTTCGGAGTGGGAGGGTATGGCGGCGTTGCAAGCGGAGGTGGTCGCTGCCACGCGTCGGACCAGCCAGCCCTATGTCCCGACCTTGCGCGAACTGCCCGAGGACGGACGGATCCAGCCGATGGAACTCGCGACCAAAGGCGAGACGGTCTTTCCAAAGCGGATACCAGCGACCCTTGCCGCTCCGGATCCGACGAAGCTCAAACTCGCACCCACGCTTTTCCCGCTCTCCGGCGTTCCGGCCGATGCGTTGCCCGGCAAGCTCCCGCCATTTTCTGGTGTGGTGGATGGTGAAATGACCACCGCTGCTTGGCGATTTCTGATCCGCCTCAATTCAAAAGGAGGCGTAATGGAATGCGTTTCACTCGAAAAAGGCGGCGAGAAGGGCGCACTCGAGCTGGAAACCTGGCTGCGCGGCATCCAATTTCATGCAGCGCCTGGCAAGCTTTCCCGCTGGATCGCGGTAGGCATCGGATTCAATAACCAACCCGTTGATGGACCTGACGCTCACTGATTTCGTTCTCTGCGCACTAATCAGTGCCGCCGCGCTGGTGCTGGTTTGCACCTTCGTTTCGCGGGCACTCCACGCGAGGGCCGAGCGGCGGTCGCTGGCGAATCGGGTGATTTGCCGGCTGTGTTTATATGCGTTCGAGGACACCAGCCACGTCGGCACCGTCGATTGCCCGATGTGCGGTGCATCGAATGAAAAAGGGAGAAGCCGACGGTTGGGGTGACGAAGAAGTTGAGAGTGGATGGTTGAGAGTTGAGAGTTTGGAAAATCCCTTCTTTTCTGCCTCCAACTTTCGACTCTCAACCCTCCCGATCTATTTTTCGTGCCTTGTCGCGGATTTCCTGCTTTCCCTCGCCCCGACCACGTTTCTTTTTTCCGCCCATGTCCACCGAGCTGACCCGAAATTTCTCCATCATCGCCCACATCGACCACGGGAAGACCACTCTTTCCGACCGTCTGATGGAGATGACCAGCACCGTCACGATGCGCGAGAGCAGTGCGCAGCAGCTCGATTCGATGGATCTGGAACGTGAAAAAGGCATCACCATCAAGTCCCACCCCGTCGCCATGGAATACAAGGCGAAGGACGGAAAAACCTACAAACTCAACCTTCTCGACACGCCCGGTCACGTCGATTTCTCCTACGAAGTTTCCCGCGCCCTTGCTGCTTGCGAAGGTGCGATCCTGATGGTGGACGCCGCGCAAGGCGTTGAGGCCCAGACTGTCGCGAACCTCCACCTCGCGACCGAGCAGAACCTGCTCATCATTCCGGTTCTCAACAAGATCGACCTGCCCGCCGCCGACGTTCCGAAGTGCAAGAAGCAGCTCGAGGAAATCCTCTGCATCCCTGCCGAAGATTGCATTCCCGCTTCCGCGAAGGCTGGCATCGGCATTGAGGAAATCCTCGAAGCCATCGTCGCCCGCGTTCCCGCTCCAAAGGAAAATCCCGACAAGCTGCTGCGTTGCTCGGTTTTCGATTCCCTCTACGATACCTACCGCGGCGTTGTCTCCTACGTCCGGGTTTTTTCCGGCACCGTGAAACGTGGCCAACGTGTGAAACTCATGGCCACGGGGAAAACTTACGAGGTCAAGGAAGTCGGCGTTTTCACTCCAAAAATGAGCCCGCGCGATATCCTCTCAGCGGGCGATGTCGGCTACGTCATTGCGAACATGAAGTCCGCTAGCGAAGTGAAGGTCGGCGACACGATGACCGACAACACCCACCCGTGCCCCGAGGCGCTTCCCGGCTACAAGGAAATCCAGCCGATGGTTTTCTCCGGCATCTATCCGGTGGATTCATCCGACTACGAGGCGCTCAAGCTCGCCATGGGCAAGCTCCAGATCAACGATCCGGCCTTCACCTATTCTTCCGAAAGTTCCACCGCGCTCGGCTTCGGTTTCCGCTGCGGATTCCTCGGCCTGCTCCACATGGAAATCATCCAGGAGCGCCTCCGCCGTGAGTTCGACATGGACGTCATCTCCACCTATCCGTCGGTCATCTACAACGTCACCATGACGGACGGCACTGAGAAGATCATCGATAACCCGACCCTCTTCCCGGATCCGCAAGGCATCCAGGAAATCCGCGAGCCCGTCGTGAATGTCTACATCATGGTCCCCGGCGAATACATCGGCGACATGATGCAGCTCGTCCTCGAAAAACGGGGCGATGTCACCAACACCGAAACCATCGACGACTCCCGCGTCATGCTTTCCTGCGTCCTCCCGCTTTCCGAAATCCTCGTCGATTTCAACGACAAGCTCAAATCCATGACCCGTGGTTACGGCTCCATGGACTACGAACACGCCGGCTACCGCGCCGCGAAAATGGTCAAGATGGACATGCTCATCGCCGGCGATCCGGTCGAAGCCTTCTCCACCATCGTCCACCGCGACAAAGCGGAATCCTACGGTCGCGTGCTCGCCGCCAAGCTCAAGGAAGTCATCCCGTCGCACCTCTTCGTCGTCGCCATCCAAGCCGCTGTCGGCGGAAAAATCGTTGCCCGCGAGTCCATCTCCGCCATGCGGAAAAACGTCACCGCCAAGTGCTACGGCGGCGACATCACCCGGAAGCGCAAGCTGCTCGAAAAGCAGAAGGAAGGTAAGAAGAAGATGAAGATGTTCGGCAAAGTGAACATTCCTCAGGACGCCTTCATCAAGGTTCTCAAGAGCGGGGATTGATGGAGCGCGGAATTCATTCCGACTTCCATTGATTCTCTTCCGCAAATGCCGCGGAGAGCTTGCTTGGACATTGATTCGTCCTCATGTTCACAGGACGATGAGCGAATTTGAGGATCATGTGGTTAAAGCATATCGGGGTGCATGGGATAAACTGGTTGCAGAGCACTGTGATCTCACTCTTCGCCACGTAAACGAGAGCGTTTTTCGATACTTTTTCATCCAGGAATTGCTTCGACAAAATGTTCAACTCTCTATTGAGGATGAATGGCGGAGAATCGACCTTTTGCTCAAAGCTCCTAATTGTCAGGCCGCTATCGAATTTAAATTTTACGATAAAAGGCCGATTGTGACGTTAGGTGGGAAGGTCCGGTATAAGGGCGGTTCAGGGCCCCAGAATTTTGGAGAATTCACGAAGTCCTTGGAGCAGCTGATGAGTCTTGAAACGAAGACTTGGTATCAGCAAGATAAAGCAAATGTTACGGAGCGATATTTCGTGTTGGTGGGCACAAAATGGCAAGAAGGGGGACGTTCTGGAGATTTTTCGAATCATTACTACCCTCCGCAGGTGGTCAAGATGCCCGCTGGCATTACCATGAAACCACTTGCGACCACTCACGAAATTGTTGGGAATGCGGAGGTTTTCGGATGGATTTGTTCCGTGGCAAAACAATCAATTCAGCAAAGTCATCATTCTTGATAATTTACTCAATATCATAAGCGCGATTGCAGTCAGGCTTCCTGAATCTCTTCTTCCAAAACCGTGAGGAACTTTCTGAGATCGGCTTTTGTCCTCAGGTGGAAGTGGCGTTGGGTGCCTGCTGCCTGGTGCATCTGATCGAGGATGCCGGGGCGGATCTTGGTGGGGAAGTTCCAGATGATTTTGAAAAGGGCCGGGATGATCAGGATTTCAGGACAATTTGGCGGAAGCTCGGGACGCGAACGGAACAGGTATTTCCAATTCCGTTTGGTGACGCGCCAGAAGGAAACCTTTCGAGGCACATCGAGGAACACCACGGTATCCGCCATTGCCAGTGCGGCGGAGGAAACTCCATCGATCACCCAGAATTCCTGTTCTGTCAGCTCCCGGAGCAGCCGGTTTTTTTCGTCCAGCGGGGTTTTATTCCATCCTGATTGCCACACCACCCGTTCGAATGTTCCGGAAAACTGTCCGGAGTTCACGTCTTCAGCATGCTCTTCCCGAAGCAAGGGCCAAACACATCCAGGCTCTTCTCCGTGACCTCCCTCTTCCCTCCGTGCCTCGGTGGTAAAATTCTTCGAAGTAGCATTTTCGGATGCGCAGGTTTTCACACATTTCAAAAATCTTCCCAAACCCCGCATCCGGCCTATGTTCCGCGCGAACCTCTTCCCATGACTTTTTCCCAAATCCTCACCCACCCCGGCGGCTCGCATAAGGACGAGTTCCTGGCCTGCTGTCTTCTTCTCGCTGAAAACCCGGTGCCCATTGTGCGCCGCGAGCCGTTGCCGGAGGATTTGGCGGACGTTTCGATCGCTGTTGTCGATGTGGGGCACGAACATGCGCCGGAGCGCGGGAATTTTGATCACCATCAGTTTCCGAAAGACCACCCGCCGACGTGTTCGCTGAGTCTGGTTTTGCAGCATCTCGGAATTTATGAGGATGCGCGGGCATTCTGCGATTGGCTGGAGCCTGCGGAATGGTTCGACACCCGTGGGCCGGTGGACACCGCGCGCTGGCTGGGCGTGGAGCGGGAAACGCTTTTCAAACTGAACTCGCCGATCGACACGACGCTGCTGCGGAGATTCGCCCAGGTCGCGAAACTGGAGCCGGGCGAGCCGCTGTGGGAAATGATGCGCTGGATCGGTGAGGATCTTCTGAACTACGTGAAAACCCTGCGGGCGCGGCTGGATTACATCGGCGACGTCGGCGAGTTTTGGAGGATCGAGGCACCGGGCGGGGCGTTCAATGTGCTTTACATGCCGCGTGAGGAACCGCTGGCGGATGATTCGTCAGCCGGGTTGGCGCGGTTCATCGACTCGCATCCGACGATGACGGACGTGGCCGGGCTGGTCTATCCCGACCGTCGCGGAAAGGGATTCGGCCTCTCGCGTCACAATGACCATCCGCGCCTCGATTTCACGCGGATCGCGGAATGCGAGGACGTGCATTTCGCGCATGCGCGGGGATTTGTGGCGAAGACTTCGGCCAGCGATCCTGAGCGTTTGAAGGAGCTTTTGAGCCAAGCGTGGTTGTGAAAGTAACTCGGATGGAAAAAACAAGCCCTTGCGCGGTTTCGAGAACGATGGGACTCATTGGTTGTGACTTTTCCCCCACCTGCTCTTTGCCCTGTTTCCCATGCGTGAAATCCTAATTGTCATTGGCTTGCTTGTCCTTGCCGTGGCGCTGCGCTCCGCACGGGTGAATTGCTTGCGCAAATTAGGTGCCTTCACGCTGCTGGCCGCGAGTTTCAGCCTGTTTTATTTCCTGACTGGGAAATTTCTCGGAGGTCTGATTGGAGCTGCGATTTGGTTTTTCCTGCCATGGATCGAATTGCTTACGCGGATCCGCCGGATGCGCCTGCCGCTCAACAACCGTCTGCGCCATCGGGAGATTCCGAATCCCTCGTTTTTTCCGAACGCCACCGAAGCTGCTGCGGCGATGGAAGAGGCGGGTTTCGAACATGTTTCGGATTGCGGCTGGGAATGGGCGGGCATGAAGCAATTTTTCCGGTTGTTCTGGCATCCAGAGGAAAGGGCGATCGCGGCGGTCTGCCTGTGCGAGCAAAGCAACGTGGCCTTCGCCTTCATCTCGATTACCTCACACGATGGAGAGGGGAAAATCTGGCGCACCACCAATTTCCCCTTCGCTCCCACCCTCCAATGTCCGCCGAACGTGCGTTGGAATCACGTGCCGTGCGAACGGAGTTGTTTTCACCAGATTCTCAAGGATCACCAAGCCTATCTGGAGCGGGTGAAGGTCTCCACCGACGATCTGCGCATGCCGGATCCGGAAGAAATCGAGGACGGCGTGGAAGCCGAGATGCGGAAACAGGTGGAGCACAACCTCGCCGCCGGAATCATCGAGCTGACCGGAGACGGCCATTTCCAATACTCGAAACGCGGCCTGTTTTTCCTGTGGGGTCAGTTCGTCAAGGACATGATCCGCCTTTGTTAAATCACCATGGATAGGCGGGTCATTGCTGCTTTTTTATCACTCGCGTTCGCTGGTTGCGATGGAGTGGAATGTTCTAATGAAGTAAGTCAGGATACGGTCTCGCCTGATGGAGCCAGGAGAATCATCGTATTTTCCCGTAATTGCGGCGCAACGACCGGGTTCAACACGCAACTGGCAGTCTTGAGTAAAGGTGAAGCTTTGCCGGACGATGGCGGAAACGCTTTCATTGCAGACAAAGGCGGAGCGAAATTTTCCTGGAAGCAAGATGGAGGCATCCTCGTGGTTTTTGATCACGGAACCCGCATCTTCAAAAGGGAAACCAACGTCCGGGGGATTCAGATCGAATACCGCGAGGACAAATAAGTCATGCTTGGAGCGTGCCCGCCACAATCAGGCTGCCGATGATCAGCCCGAGGCCGATGCGATACCAGCCAAACGCCGAGAGGCCGTGGCTTTGCAGATAGGAAACCAGCCATTTCACTGCGAGCGCCGCGAAGACGGCTGCGGCCACGAGGCCCACGACGACAGGGACCATGCCGTAAGTGTGGAGCATCAGTTTCGTCCCGCCGAAAAGCGTGTGATAGGCGGGATCAAGTCCATCGACTTTTTCCACTGCCTTTTTCGCTGTGGCGGCGGTGAGCGTGAGAACTCCAAGCAGGAAAGAGTATTCCACCGCAGCCCGCACGGTAAGGCCGACGAGCAGGCCTCCGACGATGGTCATCAAACTGCGGCTGGTGCCGGGGCACATCGCCACACATTGCAGCAAGCCGATGATCAGCGCCATTTTCACGGTCAGCTCGGTGAGTTCCTTGCCGCCGCCCGACGGTGGATTTTTCTTCCTCCACACTGCCGCGATGAGGATGCCCACGCCGCCGAGGATCCAGGCGATGATGACCGGCCACATGCCGAAGAGTTTCGCCTCGATCCAATGATTCAGCAAAACTCCGAGCACTGCGGCTGGAATGAATCCTGCGACAATATTGATGGCCAATTTCAGTCCTTCCGCATCCTGGCCGAGCACGCCACGAATCATTTGGAGCACGCGTTTCGAATAGAGTCCTAGCACCGCCAAGATGGCGCCGCCCTGGATGCAGACGGCGAAGGCATCCGCCGCCGCCTTCGATTCCGGGCCGTCGATCCCGATTCCCATCAGCCGTTGTGCGACGATGAGATGGCCGGTGGAGCTGATCGGCAGGTATTCCGTGATCCCTTCGATCACGCCCAGAATGAATGCTTGAAGAGGATGCATGGTGAAATTTAAGGAAAGCTGGGGAAATGCGTCGGGAGGAGCAAGGCATTTGCGGTTGATTCCGCCGCGCCGCCGGGGAATGGTCTGGCCGTGATCCCGCTACCATGAAAGTCCACTACCTCAGAATGGTTCGGCGGGCTTTCCGCGCCCTGCGCCACAAAAAACTTCGCCATCGCCCGTGGTGGCGGAAAATTTCAAAGCCATTGTTCCACCGCAGCTTGTGGGTGCCGTGCCGCGATACCGTGGCGTCCGGCTTGGCGATCGGGCTGTTTTTCTCAATGATGCCCATGATCCCGCAGTCGATTTGCGCGGCGATTCTGGCGATGCGATTGAAGGTGAACGTGCCTTTCGCGATGGCGGCGTGTTTCATCAGCAACCCCTTGACGAACCTGCCTTTCTGGTGCGGGCAAATCCGCCTCGGGCAGTGGTTGATTGATCATCTGTCCCTGCCGCTTCCTGCGTTTTTGGCGAAGGCGGAAATGACGTTGCCGGGTATTGGGCCGCTGTCGGTGAGCAATTTCACCGTCGGCTTCATCGCGATGGGCGTGCTGCTCGGATTGTGCGCCTATCCGGGCGTGCACTTGTTTTCGGCCATCCTGCCGCATCACCTGCCAGTCCGCAGGCGAGGGATCAATCGTGTTTCACCGCCGATTGAGCAAAGCGGCGCGCCGTGACGCTCGCGCCGCAGGGAGCGCCCAAACGCTCCGGCTGATTCACCGCCGGGAAACGGAAACGATGCACTTCCGCCATCGTCGAGTTTTTCACCAACCATCCCAGCGCGAGGCCCGACAGTGCCAGCAAGGTCAGCGCGCAAAGGATGAGAAGTCCGATTTTCAGCAATCTTCCCGCAGGCAGAGGGGCGTCGCGGCGTTGGAAATAACCGGTGGTCTCGTCCACCAATTTCCCAGTGAGCGCCTCAATGTAAGCTTCGGGTGCCAATTTCGCATCCACGGCATCGACCGCACGGGTGATGAGCGCCGCCGTCTCGTGGGTGGGGATCAGCGTTTTCGAATTATGGATGTCCGGCGTGGTTTTCTGATCGCGGCCGATCCCAAGGCTCCGGCTGTCCGCCTCGAAGACGATCACCATTCCATCCCCGTTCGGCAGCCAGGCTTGCTGGAGTTTCGTAGCCGTTTCTGAGGTGGTCGTGCCGATGAGGACAGGCTCCACCATCAGGTAGATCTTGTAACCGTGGTCCGCCTCCAGCTTGCGCAGTTGATCGGAAATCCGTTTGAAAGCGCCGGAATCATGACTGAAAAAGCCTCCCTCATCACGGATTCCAAAGTCCGGCGGCTGTGGGACGCCGTTTTTGGAAAGCCATTCCGGCAATTCCTGTCCGTGCGCCGGGATGACCCACGCCACCCAGTAAATCAAAATTGCCATCCACCATTGAAGCCGCATCACTGTAGGAAAATCCTTTAATATTCACGAAACGATGACAAGTGCGTTTCATTTTCCGTCTTCAGGAATAGCGGTCGGCGTTTCAATTCGCTTGGTAATCAGGGACTCCGAAGTTAACATGCCGCCTGATGACCGACTCCGATGAGATCGCATTTTTCGATTTTCAAGCGACGGAAAAGAGCGCCTCTCCACGCACCTTGGCGAACTATCGCGACGCGCTCGCCGCCTACCAAAAGTGGTGCGGGGAACGTTTCACTGGCTGGCGCGCGGCGGTGGGTGATGATTTCCGCGATTACCTTTTCGCATTGATGAAACAAGGCTTCAAGCGTGCCACCATCCGCCTTCGGTTTGCGGCATTGAGGTCATTTTACAAATTCCTCGTGCTCCGCCGTGGTCTCGCCCGCAGTCCGGTGGCGGAAGTGCAGTTGCCAAAACCCGAGCGCGGTCTGCCGGTCGTGCTGACCGTGGCGCAGATCGATGAGTTGCTGGGAATGCCGCTGCATCTGACCATCGATGGGAAATCGCCGCCCTGGTTGCCGCTTCGCGACGCGGCGATCCTTGAGCTTTTCTACTCCTGCGGGCTGCGGATTTCCGAGCTGCTGTCGCTCGATGTCAGGCACTTGGATTTCATCGGCGAAACCGTGCGCGTCATTGGCAAAGGTTCGAAAGAGCGCATGGTTCCCATCGGCGGTCCGGCGATCAATGCGATCCAGCGCTACCGCCAGGAAGCCGTTGTCACATCCGGGCCTTTGTTTCTCAGCAAGCGCCGGACCCGCATCACCCAGCAGGCGGTGGATCAGTTGCTGAAGAAATACTTGAAACACAGCAGCATCCCCTTTGCCATCAGTCCGCACAAGCTGCGGCACAGCTTCGCCACGCATCTCCTAGACGCCGGCGCAGACCTGCGCAGCGTGCAGGCGTTGCTCGGCCATGCCTCCCTTTCCACCACTCAAATCTACACCCACGTCACCAAGGAACGCCTCAGGCAAGCCTACGACACCGCCCATCCCAGAGCGTGAAATCCTTCTACCAGACACTCGTGAAATTCTCCTGCGTCCTCAGCTTTTTCGGCATCACCGCATGCTCGACGCAGCCCCCGCTGCCCTCCGCCAATGGAGGAATGGATCCCCATCAGGAACTCGCCGGACGCGTCCGTAAGAAACCGGAACTCTCGGTACTTTTTGTTGGGAACAGCTACAGCTTCGGCGTGCCCAAGGCATTTTCCAAACTCGCGGCCGAACATGGAAAAACAGTGCGTGTCGGTCACTCCACCAACAGCGGTTGGTCGCTCAAAATCCATGCGGAAAACAACGGCACCCTGAAAAAAATCCGCGAGGGGAAATGGGACATCGTTGTCCTTCAGGAACACAGCGAGATTCCCGCGATGTCCGCCGGAAAACGCGCGGTGGCGATGTTTCCTCCGCTGCGGACGCTGGTCACCGAGGTTCGCCAAAGCGGCGCGATTCCCGTGCTTTATCAAACGTGGGGCCGCCGGGATGGGGAAAATGGCGTCTGGCGCGATGACTTCCATGCGATGAGCGCCCGGCTGCGAGTCGGCTATCAGGCTGCGTCAAAAAACGCGGGCGGACTTGTCGTCGTCCCTGTGGGGGATGTCTGGGAGCGCGAGATTTCCGCAGGGCGCGGCGACGGGCTTTTCATGCCGGACGGGAGCCATCCGACCTCGCAGGGAAATGCGCTGACGGCGGAGGCTTTCTATGAAGCGTTCTTCGGAAAATAGCAAAGGAGAGCGCGAGGCTCTCCTTTGCGGGTGGGAATGAATCCGAAGATTATTCGAGGACGTAAACGACCGTTGTGGTCGTCGGGATAAAATTGGAAAGCGTCACCTTGATGAAGGAGAGGGAGACACCGGTTGGCTTCTTCCCGTTTTTGTAGACTTGGCCGACGTTTGCGCGGGGATTGGCGGCGGTGGGAAGTGTTGCGTAGACATTGGCGGTGGTGGCGTCTTCCTTGAACGGAAGGGACATGCCGGTCGCCGTGAGTTGGCCCTTCGCGCCGATCGTGAACTTCACTTTCGCGCCTTTTTTGAAATTAGGAATTCCGGCTGGCACGGCAACATTCTTGGTCACTTTGGCACCAACGGTCTTGGCTGTGACACGCTCGGTCACCGTGAAGGTGAATGTTTTGCCGGGTAACCAGCCACCGTAGGTTTTAGCATTGGCTTGGGCCAATGGGAGCAAGGTGGCGCAGCAGACGATTGCTTGGAATAGTAGTTTTTTCATAGGGGGTGTGTTTCGAATACGGGGTGTGACTAGCAAATGTCCCTCACTGCAACAAGGTGAAAACCTAGGCGACTTTGAACATCGGACATCGAACGCCCAACATCGAACCTTGAAATGAAGAGAAGTGAAGAGGAAGAACCTCAAAAACCCCACCTTCTTTCTTTGCATTCCTTGGCGAACGTTGCGGCTGGTGGTTCAAACTCTTCCCAATTGGAGCTGCCCCACGGCAAACTCAAGGCACCCGGAAGATCTTCTGGTTCGACGGATCGCGGGCAAGTTTGCCGGGCATGATGCGTGGCGGGCCCGAGATATCGATGACGTTGAAGGGCTCGTAAGGGCTGATGACCTGGTCCGGATTGTCCGTGCGGGTAGCTGTCGGATAACCACCGACGCCGGGAGTGGGAGGCGTGGGCGGAGGTGTTGGATTTGGCTCCTGAGCTGGAGGTTGCCCGTAAGGCTGGCCATCCGGATCGAGAGGATCGGGGGCGTAGGGTGGATTTGGCCGGAAATGGGGTGGGGGAATGTCGGGCGGAATGCAGGCCACGAGCGATGACAGGCAGACGGAGGCAGCGGCGAGGGTGAGTTTCGACATGGGTTTTTGGGACGTGATTGGATCTCAGTCTATTCGACTCAGGGCGATCGCGCAATCAGATGCTTCGAAAGGATCGCCAATTTGCGGGGTTTCGAGACGCTGTAACGTTTTTCAAACACGTGGAAACGGTCGGCGCGCATTTTTTCCAACAATAAATGGTAGATTTCCCCCATGATCCGGGCGGGCACCACAGCCCCATGATCGACGGCAGGAAGCACCCCGGCCGCTTCTTTGAAAAAATCCTCCGCCCGTTGGGATTCGTATTCCATCAGCTTGAGAAAACGCTCGTCCCGCACACGCGCCAGCAGGTCCTGTTCGGTGTATTGGAACCTCGCGAGATCGTCCAACGGCAGATAGATCCGGTTCCCGTTGGATAGATCCTCCTCGATGTCCCGCAGGATATTGGTGAGCTGGAGGGCATGGCCAAGTGCGACGGCATAGCGCTCCGTGCCGGGATCCTTGCAGCCGAAGAGCCGGATGGAAACGAGTCCCACCGCGCAGGCGACCTTCCAGATGTAACCGGACAAATCGTCCCATTTTTCAAACCGCTGCGGATGCACGTCCATCTCGCAGCCTTCGATGATGGCGATTAACAACTCATTCGGGATTTGCTGACGGTCGCGCAGGGCGATCACCTCGCTTTGGAACTCGTCGGGATGATCGAATCCGGAAATTAGCCCGGTTTTCCAAGCTTCCAGGAGTGTCATCCGCTGTTCCGCGGGCATTCCCGGATCGTCCGCCAGATCGTCCATCGTCCGGCAGAACGCATAGAAAACCACCATGTCCTCCCGCCGCTCGCGCGGCAGGATTTTCAACGCAAATGCCAGATTCGACTTCGCGTTTCGGGTGATTTCAGATGCGGCTGACACGACCTCAATGGATGAATCCCCAATGGCCGGTGGTGATTGGCCAGAGCGAGAAAAGAGCGGGACCGACCACGTTGAATTCCTTCACCGTGCCCCAGTAACGGGAATCCAGCGAATTGCCACTGTTGTCGCCGAGGGCCGCGTATTCGCGCATGCCGACGGGGGCATCCAATCTCAAATGAAGCGATTGCTCGGCCTTGGCGAGAACCGGTGGCAAGGGCGAGGCCCCCATGCTGGCGAATGAATAACCCTTCACGCCCGGATGACCATAATTCGGCAGCGTATAGACATTTTCAAATCCCGGCTCGTGCGCGATTTTTCCGTTAATCAGAACGTTCGGCGGGGCGATGGAAAGCGTGTCACCCGGAACCGCGGCGAGGCGCTTGATATAATGGGTCGCATCTTCCTGTTCCTTGATCGTGCCGGGCTTGGCTCCCGCGCTCTTTTTCGTGCCTTCGATGCCGACGGTGTCGAAAACGAAAACCTCGCCGCGCTGGGGTTTGCGGAAATGATAGGAAACCTTGTCCACCAGCACGAGATCGCCGCTATCAATCGTGCCTTCGCATAACACGGTTCCTTTGGGGATCAGGCCGTTGTTAGCTGCTGCCTTTTCCAATGCCTTGCTGAGACCTGTTTCGTAGATCGGGCTGGCAGGAGCCGGCATCTGCAAGGTGGTGCCATCCACGAAATGCAGCTCGGAACGGCTGAAAAAGTGCATGAACTGGGTATCGCGGAGGTCCGTGTAGTATTTGTAGTCTTTGCCGACTTTCGATACTCCGATTTGAACCTGCACGTCATGATCGGCCACGATTTTCACGTAAGTGCGGCCTCGGGTTGCCTTTTCAAGCATGCGGGTCAGGAGAGGTGGCCATTCTTTCTCGGGAGTTGGCGTTCCAATGATCCCGTTCAGCGTCGGCTGCATCGATCCCGTCGGAATCCGGAAGGGCTGCAAATAATACGCCCGCAGACCGAGAGCGATGACGATGGCCACGAACATGACCTCGACATTTTCCTCCAGCCAACCGACCGGTTTTTCAAAAGGCAGCGAGCTCTCGCAAACGGCGCGTAGTTGCTTGGAGGCCTCGTTGACCTTGCCCAAATCCTGGGATTTGATGGCAGCCACCAAGTCCGCACGCCGGGAATCAATCTCCGCCACGCGGTCTGGCTTCAGCAGGTCGCGTTTGTAATCGACGAACTTTTTCGCGCCCTTGAGCAGGTGCTTCGCTTCCTTTTTCCACTTCGGCGTGAACATGGGCGGAGTCTTGTTGGGGAACGGGCGGACTGCAAGCAATCCGTGTGGCTCTTCCGGCGATCCCCGAAGGTCGGCGTCGCTCTCGCTCAGTAATGATTCCGCAGATTGGCGATCTCAATGGCCTGCTCAGTGACGCGATAAAGGAGGCGGTGTTCGCTGTCGATGCGCCTCGACCACCATCCGGCCAATTGATGTTTCAACGGTTCAGGTTTGCCGATTCCCTCATATGGGCTTGGCTGGACATCTTTGATGAGTTGATTGATGCGACGCAAGGCAGAGCGATCAGTGTCCTGCCAATATAAGTAATCATCCCATGCTTCGTCGGAAAAGGTGAGCTTGCGCTTCATGCGTCCAAATTCAAGGTTCGCTCGGTTCCTTTCCCTGCGTCCAACTGAGCGATGGCACTCGTGATGCGTTTGGCGTTCCTGGGGCTTTTAAGCAAATAAGCTGTCTCTTCGAGCGCTTCAAAGTCCTCCAGAGACATCATGACGACAGCCTGATCCCGGTTGCGCGTAATGATAATAGGCGCGTGATCGTTACAGACCTTATTCATGGTCGAAGCGAGATTCGCTCTTGCGGCAGTGTAGGAAATTGCAAGGATGATAAGGACAGTATCCTGTCCAGATCGGGCAATCAAGCGGCGGAAATCTACTTCCCGCCGGACATGTGGCTGAGCAGACGTTGGTTGAATTCGTCCGCCATATTATATCCGAGGCGGCGGAGTTGCTGGTCGAGCGCGGCGATGGTGACCATCCGCGCGGTGTCGCGGCCGGGGCCGACCGGGATTTCCACGTGAACGACCTGCTGGCCGAGAATTTCGTAGGTTTTCTGCTGCAATCCGAGGCGGTCCACTTCGTTCAAATCCGCGTGCGGCTTGAGCGTGACGACGAGATCCAGCCGCTTGTCCGGGCGGATCGAGGCGAGGCCGTAGAGGTTGGCCACGTTGATGATGCCGATGCCGCGGATTTCCATGTAGCCTCGGGAAAGGTCCGGGGCGGTGGCGACGAGTTCGCCGCCCACGTATTTGATCCGCACCATGTCATCGGCGACGAGCGAGGCCCCGCGTTCGAGCAAGCCGATCGCGGTTTCGGATTTTCCCGAGCCACTCTTGCCGACGATCAGCACGCCGACGCCGCGCATATCGACCATGCAGCCATGCAAGGTGACGCTGGGCGCAAATTCATGTTCCAGCCGGATGGTGGCGGCGTTGAGGAAATTCATCGTAACCTGGGAAGTTCCGAAAACCGGAATACTGTGCTCCCTGGCGACTTGCATGAGGTTTTCATCGAGCACCGAGCCGCGGGCGACGACGATGCAGGGAATTTCTCGGTCGCACATCCGGCGGAAACGATCCATCCGCATCGAGTCCGGAAGTTTCTTGAGGTAGGAAAGCTCTGAATTACCCAAAACCTGGACGCGCTTCCGGGCGAAGTAGGAGAAAAACCCGGCCAGCGCCAGACCCGGGCGGTTCATCGCCGGCTCGCTGATCGGGCGGTCGAAACCCATTTTTTCGCTCTGCAAGGTCAGTCCCAGCGCTTCGGAATGGGCTTCGAAAAATTTTTCGACGGAAATCGAAGCGACGGTTTTGACGCGAGGAGGCATGCCGATGATCCAAGCAGACGAAATCCGCCACCGCACGCGCAGAATCCGGGAAAGTTGCAGACCATTTCCAATCGGCCTCGCAACTCGCATTGGTCGGATTCTTCATGTTGCACCCAGGTCCGAACGTGCTACAACCCCGCCGAGAACCATGCCAAACTACGATTACGAATGTCAAAAATGCGGGAAACGCTTCGAAGTGTTCCAAAGTATGAATGACGCCAAGCTCACTGATTGCCCGGAGTCCGTCTGTGATGGCACGGTGAAACGCCTGCTCGGCACCGGTGGCGGCATCATTTTCAAAGGCGCTGGCTTTTACCAAACCGACTACCGCTCATCCTCATACCAAGCGGGTGCCAAGGCCGAAAGCAGCGCCAGCGCGGCCCCCGCTCCGGCCCCGAAGTCTGCGGAATAGATCGGAAGATCTTTGTCCTCCGCCAGGGTGAAGAGCCCAGTCGCTCGGTTCAAATCCATCCCATTCGGTCCAAAGGGAAGCTTTGCAAGCGGGTTGGCGCATGCTAATCACGGCGTCCATGGCCGACCCAACAAAGCCCAAATCCGGTGGCGGATGCCTCTCGAAGCTCATTTTTCTGATTCTCCTGATCGGAGCCCTTGGTTTGGGCACCGCCTTGTTTTTCATTACCCAGCCGCAAAATCTGAGCGATCTCGGAGGCTACGGCCCGGCGGCGAAAACCGCGCCGGTCCGCGAAATGAAGGTGGTTTTGAAAAATGCGATCGACCGCGGTTTCCCCGTCACCCTCACCGAGGCGGATATTAACAACTGGCTCGGCCGGACGCTTTCCACGAAACAAGGCGGGCTGCTGGCTTCGCAAATTTCCCTCGAACGCGTCTGGGTCCGCTTGGAGGACGGCGTCGCCGAGGTCATCATGGAGCGGAAAATAATGGGCCGACCGTTCACGGTTTCGATGTTTCTCCAGGTCGAGAAATTTGAGAGCGCGAAGGGAGTGACCACCCAAGTGAAGCTCGATGGAGGCCCGTTCCATAAGGATTTCCCGGTCCCACCACGCGGCGGCCGTTTCGGAAAACTCGTGGTGCCGCAGGGTTTCCTCATTCTGGTGATGCCCGCCTACGAGAAGCTTGCCGGCTTGTTCGCTGAGGAGAAACGTCTCGGGCTCGAAGAAATGTCCCGTGCGAAAATCGAAAAAGGCCGCATCATTCTTGATCCCCGGCCACCGGAAAGCGGGGATCCGCTCCTGCCACAGACTTTCTGAAACCTCATGATCGCCCGCCCGTTAGCCCTGGGACTGCTTTTCACGGCCTTCGCCTTCGCCGAGGAAATTCCGCGGGCCGTGCAGATCGCCGAGCCTCCCGAACAGAAAAAATCCCCCGCTCTGGACCGGGTGATCAGCAGCTCCCTGCAATTCCGCGTCGCTGGGGGTGATGGCGTCCTGCGCGGCACGGTTGCGATCCTAGCCGAGGAAACGAAGGAGGAACTGCTGCGTCTCACCGAGGAAAAGGACGATTGGCAGGAGGTTGAGAAAAAAGTGCCGGTCACGATCATTTTACACGGAAAAGTTGGCGATCCCATGCCGCCGCGCACCGTCAGTATGAACCTCCTCTACAGCGAGGCCGGCTATGATCTGCGGATGGATGTACACCTCAGCCGTGGCATCGAGCAGGAGCGTTTCAAATACTCCGTCACGTCCGCATTGCTCTACGAGCGGACCCTCCGCCGCCGTGCTGCTGCCGAGAATGAAAGGCCGTTGCGCGTTGCGCCTTGGTTGGTCGATGGTTTGCGTGAAGCCACTGACTGGCGGCTCGGCCGCAGTGACCGGCGGCTCTATGAAGCGCTTTTCAAAACCGGCGGGCTTTTCAAAATCGACGAGCTTTTTGGCATCGATGAAAACCAGTTTGAGGACTTGGACGGAGCCACCCGCGCCGCATTCCGCGTCTCATCGGGTGCGCTGGTGATGGCATTGCTGGAGCAGCCTCAGGGAAAGGAAGGCTTCCGCGCGTTCATCTCCGAGGTCGCAGGATTCGAAGGTGAGATGCCGACGCTGCTGCGCAAACATTTTCCCGAGCTCAATCTATCCGGAACCAGCCTCGCCAAGTGGTGGGCCCTCCAACTCGCCAGCAAGGGCGGCCTGAATCCGCTCACCGATACTCTCACGATCAATCAAACGGAAATCACGCTCGGCGAGGCCCTGCGCCTGGATTTCCGGACCGAGGAAGGCATCACCCAACAGAAGGAACTCAGCGCCTGGCCGGAACTCGCCAGCCTCAAGGAGCCCGAACGCTTTGCCGCGATCCGCCTGGCCCAGGATGCGCTCGTCCGGCTCAGCTACCGTTGTTTCCCATCCTATCGCCCGCTTCTATCCGAGTATCAATTGGTTCTCACCGCGATTGCGAAGAACAAGACCGCCGATGTCGCCGCACGGCTCGCCTCGCTGGAGCAGACCCGCACTACGATGAAGGAAAAGGCGGCCCGTGCCCGTGATTACATGGATTGGTTTGAAATCACCCGCGCGCGCGAGACCAGCGGGGTTTTCGACGACTACATGCGCCTCAAGGACCGGCTGAAGGCGAATCCGCAACAACGCAAGGACGAGCTTTCGATCTATCTGGATAAGATGGACAAGATTTTCTATCGCGAGGAACCGAAGAACCCGTCTTTACTGCCCCCCTAAAATCCCCTCCGAGCGCCTGCCGATGCCCATGAGAAGCCAATGAAGTGAGAGAACCGGTTTCCATTGTCTTCACATGGACAGGGCGATCCGATATCGCCCCTCCGTGCCCTTCGATGGGAACACCCCCAAGGAGCGGCGGAATCGGTCCGCCGTGCCCATGAGAAGCCAATGAGGTGAGAGATCGCTTTCCATTGGCACCTCATGGGCACTGGCTATCAGACATCACCGCTCCCTGAGTTGCCTTTTCCTCCTGTCGCCGCCGCGATTTCAAGGTTCCAACTGCAGAATTTGCAACGAGAAGATGTCTACGAAATGGCTGGGAAAATCTCCGCCGCCGCGTTGAGAGGTGTAGCGGGAATTCTGGCTGAGGTAGCTCATGTTGCGCGACCATTCGTCTTCGTGAAGGCGGATCTGATAGTGTTTCGTGTTGTCTAGCGAAACTCGGAACGGAATGGTGAGATCGTGGCGGTTCCAATCGCCGGATTGGGGGAAAATCATGTAATTGGACGAAACGACCTTCCCAGAGCCGAGCTCGCGGATTTCGAGATGCTTCAGGGCGCAAGTGATGCCTGTGTTGACCGGGCCGGCCCCGTTGGCGAACTCGAAGCGGACGAGGTGTGGACCGGAGTTTTTTGGGCTGAATTCCGGGGATAATAATTCATCGCCAGGCTTACCCCAGTTCATGAAATGGCTGCCTTCCTTGAGATCGCCTCCTATGTTTTTGAAAGTGGTCGCGGCGATGCGGGTCAGCCGGTCCGCAGGTTCGAGGCGCTTGCTGGTCAGTGGATGGGAGCTGAGATGCGAATCCCGCCCCACCGCTTCCACAGAGTATTCGTGGAGCGAGGTCGTGGCTGATAGCTCAGGATCCTTCCAAGTGGTTTCACTCACATCGTGGGCGGCGGGAATGCCATCACGCAGGATGGTGAAGGCGACTTGCGAGGGTTGATCATGGGTGAAATGCAACGTCACATGCCCGCCTTCGAGCGAAACTCCGTCGCCCTCCCAGCGAGGAGGCGTGGGTGCGAAATCCGAGGCGGGATCGATCCGCCGGAGCGTGGCCTGCGGTTCGGTAAGCGGCGGACCAAGGCGGACGTCCCAATGGTTTTTGGGATCGAGGCGCTGTGGCGAAACAAAAGAATCATCGAGCGCTTTCCCATTGAGCGTGATGGAAACGACCGTGAGAAAACCGCTGGCATCTTTCGCTAGATCGGGGACTTCGAGCGTGATGTCGATTTGTTTTCCCAAATAAGTGAGATTCCGCAGTTCGGGATTCTTGCTGCCGAATGAACGGGCGGTGCGTGCCGGGATTTTTGGTAGGAAACGGATGCCGTCGAAATTTGTTTCCATCCCGAAGATGACCGAATGAAAAACTCCGAGCGCTCCTGCGACCGACCAAATCTGGCGGCGGGAATTCACCACCGGACCTTCGATGCCGAGGTGCGAAGCGAAGGCATCACCCGTGACAAAATCCAGGTTCTCCATGTTCGATAGATTTTCCTCCGCACCCTTTAAAATCGAATCGATGCCGCTGGCGACGGCTTCCGCATGGCCGCAGTACGCGGCGGCGCGGGTCCAATAAGCGGTGACAAACGGCCACATCGCACAGTTATGATAGATCGGAATGCCGGGCTCCTGCGGGCTGACCACCGGCGGGCCGTGCGGGCCGATGGGGTAGCGGGAAAGGATTTGCACGGCTTGTTCCCGGGTGGGGATGCCTTCCAGAATCGCGAGCGAGGTTCCCAGCAAATCACGCCGGGACGAACGCCGGGCGCTCAAGCCATCGCGCAACAGATAGGCGGAATATTCGCCGGCTTCGGGATCGTAGAAATTCTTCTGAATGGCGGATTTGAGCGACTTCGATTTCTCCAGCCAATCGGATGGCTGACCGGTGAGTTTCCCGAGTTCGCCAGCGGTTTCCATCGCGATGGCAAACGCGATGTTGGTGGAAAGCGCTTTCGTTGCCGCGATGGCACCGACGTTGTCAGCGGTCCATTTCGGATAGGACTGCTCGCGCCAATCGAGGAAGGATTGCTCGCCATGGAACAGGCCGTCGCTGGAGTCGCGCAGGACGTTTTCATCCTGCCGCAGGGTTCCATTCAGGATTGCATATCCCTGGCGTGCGATTTCGGAGCGCTGTGGTTCAGATAGAAATTTAATCGTCCCGCGCAGGCCGAGCGCCCAGATGACGCGGTCGCTCGAAACCGGCCAACTGCCGCCGGAGCCGGTGTCCTGGACGATTTGCAAGGTTGCCCCGCCGGTGATGCCAGGCTTCAGGCCTGAAGTTTTGAAAAACAGCGATTCGCGGGTGCGCTGCGGGTCCATTGCGGCCAGGCCGAGATCGGTGGCGTAGGCTAGATCGCGGGTCCAGACGTAAGTCCATCGCTCGCCGGTCTGATAGGCATTGAGCGGGATCGGCTCTCCATTTTGATAGGCAGCGTCGCGGATGGAATTCACAGCGTTGAGACGTGCTTCGTAACAGGCCAGCGCGTGAACGGCATCGATCATGCTGTTGCCGGTAATGACCTGCGGATCCGCCGGATTTTCGGAAAAGCTCAACACTCCGCCTGCCGGGAAATCGTCACGCAGTTTCTTACTACTGTGCATCTCGTAGCTGCGCAGGCCATCGCTGGTTTTCCCCTCCACCGAAGGCCCGGCCTCGGCAGCGGCGATCAATCCGCTGGCGGCGAGGAGAATGCGTTTCATGGCGCCTTGACTTCGTCCCAAGTCTTGGACCACAGGGCGAGCGCGTCCCCGAGATCGTCGATGGGTTCACATTTCGCAAAGACTGCGGCTTCCGGGAACAGGGCGGCGTTGCCACGGAAATCTTCGCTGAGCAGCGTGTAGGCATCGCTGTTGGGGGCGCGGCCGGTGATCGCCTGCATGTTCTGCGCGGCGTTGGCGGGATCAGTGACGAAGTTGATGAACTGATGGGCCAGCTCGACGTTTTTGGAATCCTTTGAAATGCAAAGGTCGTCGCACGAGAATGCCGATCCTTCCTGCGGGATTTTCACGACGATGTCATTGTTTTCATCGGCCACTTGCAGGAGGTCGCTGGGGTAGCCTTGGACGAGATTGAACTCACCGGAGGCGATGCCGCTCTTGTATTGTTCGCTATCGAATTTCGCGATGTTGTTCTTCCAGCGGCGTGCGACGTCGCGGGCTTTTGCGAGCTGCCCGGCATCGGTCGAGTTCAGCCGGAAGCCGAGTGATAGAAGCGCCGCGCCGAGAACCTCGCGCATGTCATCGAGGAGTGTGATGCGGCCCTTGAGCGCCGGACGGTCGAACATTTCATAAGATGCCACGGGATTTTCGACCTTGCTGCCGAGCCATGCGAGGCAGGTGCAGGCCATCATGTAAGGTACCGAATGGACCATCTGTGGATCGAGCGCGCGTTTCAGATAGGCGGGATCGATGTGCGGCAGGTTCGGAATTTTTGCATGGTCCAAAGGCAACAGCATCTTCTCCCGGGCAAGGGCTTTCACCATGTAGGAGGATGGCGTGAAAAGATCGTATCCGGTGGCTCCGGCGGTGAGCTTGGCATACATCGATTCGTTGGAATCGAAGGTGTCGATTTCGAGTTTGCAGCCCGATTTTTTCTCAAAAGCGGTGACCAATTTCGGATCGATATAATCCGCCCAGGTATAGATCCGCAGGGTGGCTGCGGAACTTTTGTTACAACCGGAAAATGAGGCTGCGGCGAGAGCTGCTGACGTGGTGGCGAGGAATTGGCGGCGTTTCATGATGGGATTGGGATAGGAAAAGACCATGAAATCGGGTGATTGCCCATGCAAATTTCGCGGGCTTGCGGTAGCGGGCGGCTCGGCTAAGGTTCCGGGAAATGAGTCGCAGATCGAGAAGACGGAATCCTGGTGCCGGGGGCGGATGGTTTGGGAAATTCATCCTGGGTTTGTTGATCGCTGGAGTCCTGGTCTTGGGCGTGGGATACGCGATGCTCCGGCGTTACCTGCACAGCGATTCGTTTCGGAAATTTCTATCAGCGGAAGCCAGCGATGTGGCGGGGGTGACTGGCGAATTCGCGCCATTTCACTGGGAAGGACTGGCGGTGGATACGGATTCGTTTGACGCAAAGGGGGAGGGGATCGTGACCGGCGTGCGTGCGGACGGCCTGCATACCGAGGTGGGTTTTGGCGGAGTGAGCAGGGGAGTCTGGGAGATCAAGGGATCGACCTTGCAGCGTCTGGATGTTTCCGTGGACGCCACGAAAACCGGCAGTGAAGCAGTGGAGGCCGAGGTGAAACGCGATTCGCAAAAAGCACCGCGCAAATCAGGCTGGCTGCCGAGAGACGCGGAACTGCAAGGACTCGATGTGCGCGATGTGGATGTGAAGGCCATTCTCGACGAAGGACTCGCCGTGGCGAGTGGCATGAAGGTGCATGTGGAACCCGGCGGCGCGAAAAATGCCTACCGTGCGGAAGTCAGCGGCGGTTCGATCCGCATGCCTTTCAAAATCGTGCCGGAAATCCGTCTGGATCGGCTGCGCCTTCGCTATCAGGACAAGCGGGTTTTTCTAACGGATGCGACCGTGCTCGCATGGAAGAATGGCCGGATCGAGGGATCGGGCGAATGGGATATGGAATCGCGGCACTATGCTCTGGAAGGCGGGGCGTCCGGAATGACCTGCAATGACATTTTCAGCGATGATTGGGCGAAACGCATGACCGGGGATGTGGCCTCGACTTTCACGATGGATAATTCATTCGGCTCTCCTCTGGCACGCGGAACGCTGACGATCCGGGGCGGCGTGATCACCGCGCTGCCGATGCTCGATGCGCTCGCTGCCTATGCTGATACGCGGCGTTTCCGAGTGCTCAACCTGAATGACGCGCACACCGACTGGCGTTGGAAAAAAGGTGAACTTGCTCTAACGAACCTGGTGCTCTCCAGCGATGGTCTGGTGAGAATCGAAGGCACCATGACCATTCGGGGTCAAGCGCTGGATGGCATGTTCCGCCTTGGACTGGCACCCGGGACTCTGGCATCGATCCCCGGAGCGGAAACGGATGTGTTCATCGCCGGCGAGCGCGGCCTGCTATGGTCTCCGCTGCGGATCACCGGAACGCTGGAGGATCCGAAGGAAGATCTCACGAACCGCCTGATCGCTGCGGCCGGAACGCGCATGTTTGATCAGATCCCGGCGACCGGGGAAAAGGTCATTAAGTTCACGCGCTCGGTCATCGGCGATACGCCTAACGAGGCTGTGGACAAAGGCGTGAAGATCATCGAGCAAGGCACTGGAATCCTCCGCGAGGCCAGCGGGGTTCTGGATGGTTTTCTGGGTGGCGAAACTCCTGATGAGCCGGAAAAAGACCCGGAGAAACCGTGATTTTCAATCCGGAATCTGCCTGTTCACATCGTCGTTGAAAATTGGATCGGTCGGGAATCCGCCAGCTCATGGAGTGCGGGGGAAGAGCGCCGCGCCGACACCGCTTTGGATCTTGCTCCGGCCTGCTGGCCACCCTGCGCGTCCGAAGCGGTTCAGCTCTTCGCGTCGCCATTGGATTCTCCCAAGTGGTGCGTCCTGCCTGATGCGACGTTTTTTCGGGAGTTAGGTCGCGTGGGAACGAGCCAAAGCGGTGTGGCGCTATCGCTTCCCCCCGCACTCCATGCAGTTGCAACGCTTCTTCGATTCCTTGGCGCACTTGGCGGCTTGGCGATTCAAATTCTTCCCATGACAGCCACTGAGCGAGAAGCTGATCCAAATTCCGACATCTGAGAGATATCCGAGTTTCCATGGTAGGCAGAGTTTCATGTGGAAGATATCAGTATCAGGCTTTATCTGATTCGGACATGGCGCGTCTGTCATTGGTTGATGAGAGCGTACAGCAGAACAGATATGTAAAGACTGGTGATTTTCCCTCGCAAAATAGTTCGTGGTGGTTTGCAGAGTGCCTTTTCGTTAGTCGAAATGGTGGTGGTCATTTCAATTCTGGTGATCCTGATGACGGCGGGGGTGAGTCTCCTGAATGGGACCAGCGCACAGTCACGAAAGGCGGCCACCGACATGCTCGGCGGCCTGATTGATCAGGCCAGGACCACGGCGACCATTTCGAGAACGGAAATTCTAATGGTGATCGCGGAGCCGGGCGATCTGCCTTTTGGGGATGAGAGATCCCGAGTTGGACTTTTCCGAAAGAGAGCACCTGTTGAGGGGCAGCCGGACAAATACGATCTGCTTTCCCGTTGGCAGTTGCTCAATACCGGCGTCATTTTGATTGGCGGAAAAACCGATGACCTGAGAAATCCGCTTGATGAGCCGAAGACGAATATCGTCTACGGACCTGCTAACCGGGAGGTGACCATCAATGTTCACGCCATTTCCATCAGTTCGCGCGGTGCTCTCGTGCTTCCGAAGGGCTCGGACCCGATCGCCTTCAGGATTGCCGAAGGGGCCTATAGAAGTGGCACTGCATCTCCTAACACTCACGATGGGGGCAAGATCATTTCTGAAAACCGCCTGAAAATCGGACGCGTCACCGCGCGTCCCTATCGAATCGACTGAAAATGTGTCTTTGTCCTGTTTGTAAATCAGCCCACAAGGGCTCAACGTTGATCGAAGTGATTATCGCTGTGGGCGTGCTTGCTGTCGCCATACCACTCGTATTCGGCGCCTTGGCCGAGTCAGGGAAAAGCGGGATGTCCTCCGAGGCTGAAACCCGCAGCACGTGGATCGTTCCCGCCTGCATGGATGAGATCCGTGCCTCGCGCGAGGGGCATCCGCAATATTTCAGCAGCACGACCACCGGGCAGATTTTTCCTCCGGCTGGCGATGTATGGGCGTTGGCATTTTCCCAGGAAGGAAAGCCTATCGGGAAAGTGACAAAGGCTTTATACGACAGGGGAACCAAGGAAATCAACGGCACGAAAATCTTATATCTCGCATCCATCAGCACCGAGTCCCAGCCGGTGACTGCCGAAGCGACCCCGATGCTCAAGACCCGCATTTCGCTGGAATACCCAGCAGCAGCTCCTGCGGAGAAACGGCAGAAACTCGATTTCTTCACTCGTATCCCATGAGGTTTTCATCACACCATTTTCGTGGCTTTACTTTGGTGGAATTGATGTTCTCCATGGTGATCGGGACGATCGTCCTGTTGCTAGCTGCTCACATGTTAGGGGCATCCGGGGATGGCTACGAACGCGTTGGAGGAAACGTTGCCGCCGAGCGGGAGGGACGCGCGGCGATCACCCAATTGAGCGCGGATCTATCCACCGGAAATTACAATGAGGATGACGTGATTGCTCAATCCACAGTATCCTGGCCCAAGGATAAGTTGGGATTCCTCTGCCTTCAGCCCAGCCAGGCGCAGACGAACGAGGGCCATATCGGTGACTTGTGTTCGGTTTATTACTATATCAAGGATCTGACCATGGGCGGGAAAATCGTGCGCTGCCTGATGCGTGGATTTCACGAGAGCAGAGATACTTTCAATGCGCTCCGTGACGATTCCATCCCATCACTTTTTAAAGAACGCTCCGACATCGACGAGCCTGTGGCCTTCGGGGTTATTTCATTCTCGGTACATCCCAGATCACGCGACACCACAGGAAAGTGGATTGATTGGGTGACAAGCGACGCTGCCGGGCCCGAGGCGTTCGATATTCATCTGGTCATCGCCCGCCGCGACCTGATGGGGAAGCTCAAGACTTCTGCCGATTGGGATGGCAGTGGAAATCTGCTGGGGGCTCCCGACAAGGCTGGTCGCAACCCGAATCTCGAAATTTACGAAACCACCATCCGCTTTGGAAATCATGGGAAATCATAAGTCCTCGCCGCATCGCAAGTTACTGGCAGGATTCACCTTGCCTGCCATACTTGTCGTGGTTGCCGCACTGCTCATTCTGGCTGTTGGGATTCTAATCGTCGCCAGTATCGAGCGAAATACAGCGAGATCATTTGTGGATCGCGAGCGTGCCGACCTCGCAGCGAAAGCTGGCTTGGAAGACATCCGTGGTATCTTGAATTTGGAAGCGGCCAATGATGATTTCATTATTTTGCAATCCACGCTGCCGAACCCCAACAACGAAGGACATCAACGCTCACCCCAGCTTTTCCTCGCCCGGGGCCAAGCCGACACTTCCGGCTGTATCTATCATTACACGCCCCTTTTCAGTACGATCGCCAATTCCAAAGTTACCGATACGAAGACGTTGGAACTCCCCGAAGTTAAACCGCTGGTCGGCTCGAAAGCAGACGGCTATACCGAGTTCGAAACCTTGCCGTATCTCGACAAGGCATGTGCGTCATGGCTGCCCGTTCTGGATGACAAAAATCGGATGACGGCCCGCTATGCCTATTGGGTGGAAGATCTCCAAAGCCGTGTGGACGCCGGAACCGCAGGGAATACGAAGGGGAATGCTGGTACTCACAAACGCTATGGTTGGAAGGTAGGTGACGTATCGAGTGATGCGAAATTTCCCGCCCCTGGATTGAACGCGGAACCCTCCATGATCGGCAGCGATGGTCGTGATCAGGCACCCCCGTTGGATCAGGTGGCCTTGTATGCGCTCGATCCAGATGCTGGTCCCAAGGATAACTCATCGTTGGACAAGACCATCATCGACGGCCGCAAAGCCCTGGTTTCGCCAGACTCGGTGTTGGCGGTCGCTGGAGTCGCTCCACCTCTCACACGAGATGTCGCTGGCCACCTGGTAGATGCCACGGCCCGCGCGGTGGAGGAAAATCTAACTGCATTGATCCGCCCTTACGATGAGCAGGCGTTGGTCCCTTTTGCATTCGGTGTCGATCCCTCCGTTGCTGGGAAGCCGAAGCTCAACCTCAATTCACTTCTGGCAATGCCGTCCGAAACCGCAGTGGATCGAATGGCCGCGTGGATTAAAAAGGGCCTGCCCAAATTTGAAGTTCGCAAAGGAGGGTTTCCTGATGACTACCTCAAGACGCTCGCGGCGAATGCCATTGACTATGCCGATACAGATTGCGAGGCAACCGTGAGTAAAAATATAACTCAAGGAGCGAATGCCTACCGTGGCCTTGATGTCTATCCGCTGATGAGCGAGGTGATTCTCCACACCAAATACCAAGGTCCCTCCTCGCCACCGGTCAATGGCCGCAAGCGATTGAATTGGCAGATCATTCTCTATGCCGAGTTATGGAACCACACCAACCTGCCGGTAGAAGGGAGTGCGCGGGTTTCTTACGAAAATAGAATGAGACCTCCGGCCATCGGTGCGGGTGTGTCTGGAGATTATTTTGATGATCCCGCACTCGTGGGGGATCCGCACCAAGTGGTATCCACACCGCCGCTTGAGAGAATCGGCAACCGCTACTGGTCGGGACCGATCGCCGTGGATCTTCAGCCAAACCAGTATCAGTTCTACAAAGCGGCGGTGATCGACTATTCGATGGACGTGGGACCTGCCTCACAGACCCTCCAGAACACTTTTGAAATTTATGAGGATCTTGGTGCTTCCGGTATCAGCCTGATGTGGAACGACAGGGAAGTGGACCGCAGCGACAAGCTCTTCCGAGGGAATTCGAATTCGAAAAATTCGGAGTTTGAATATATCACGAATTTTAAAAAGCAGTCAGGAAAGGCCCATGTTCCCGGACACAGTTACGGAAAATACAATACTGTCAAAGATTACAAAAACAACATGGGAGA
This sequence comes from Luteolibacter sp., assembly GCA_039925065.1. GTDB lineage: Bacteria > Verrucomicrobiota > Verrucomicrobiia > Verrucomicrobiales > Akkermansiaceae > Luteolibacter. The sequence goes on along the minus strand of JBDSZP010000016.1, from coordinate 11,566 downwards.
CTCCAGGCAGGCGCTTTATCTGCGGGATGAGGCTTACCCGTTGTCAGATAATTACTACCCCGGCAACGTCAGTCCCAACTGCCGGAACGTTCGCAATTTTACAATTTACAAGAACGCTAAGGATTTCAGGAGTGTTTATGGGCGGGTATTGCCCTCGGAGTGGCCGGATGGAGGACATGATACGGGGGTGAGTGGTCTGCGTTCGTCTCCGCAAGATTCTCCGATTCCAGTTGATAACTATGACCCGACAGGTTTCGCGCCAATCAAAAATTTCCTTGAAGGCGAGGCTCCGACTGTTATGTCGAATCGTGGTAGATTCTACAGCGCCACCGAACTTGGGCGGATCTATGATCCCATCATGTTCACTCCCACGTATGACGATGCTAATGATACCAAAGCCATTTTAACAGGAACGATGCCCGGAAATCGGGTTTCATGGCCCTCCGTAGAAGTTGCCTCAACGCCAGATATCGATTATGGAGGCGGCAATACGCTTCGAATCGGCCGCCCGGAGCACCCTCAGTTCGATCAACCAGCGAAACATGCTCCGGCTGGCATGCCCGGTAAACATGCCGCTCGACTGCTGGATCTCTTTCACGCTGGCAAATCACGCTCCGAGGACAAGTCCGATCGCGAGGGGCCGCTTGTCAGGATCGAGGGCCACATCAACATCAATACCGCTTCTTCCGATGCGATCCGTGCAATGGTCAGTGGATTGTTAGTTGCCGATCCGAGGCTGTTGAAGCGGATCAGCGAGGTTCACTCTCCCTCGACGTCGGCACCGCCCGTGTCCTCGCTAGAGGTATCCGTGCCTACCAAGACCAAAGAAGGAGATGTCCTGGCGGACGCCATCATCCGGGGAAGACCCTATTCATCTCCGTCCGAAATTGCATCGACTCTCAATGATGATGGGAAGGTCGCGTTCGGAAATCGCGACCTTCTCCCGGAGGGAAACAAAACCCAATGGTCTGACGCAGCCGCTGAGGAGGCGTTTGGACGAGTATATGAAGCCTCGACGGTGCGCTCCCGGAACTTCCGGGTATGGGTTGTCGGTCAATCCGTTTCGCCGACATCACCGACCAATACTTCGCCTGAAGTCCTTGCGGAGGTTCGCAGGGCCTACACCATTTTTGCTGACCCCGGAGTGAGGAAGCCCGAGGGAACGATAGATATCACCAAATTTCGCATCACGACTCTCAATGAAAACGATTTTTAAATTGCTGATCTTCCTCGCCGCTACCCTTTGCCCGTTGTTTGCCGAGAAAGATCCGAATGCTGCCCCTGTAGGCTTTATTCGCGTGGTCGACGCAGTCGCCAAGGGAACGGGCCAAATGAACGTGATCATCGATGGAGAAGATATGCGTCCCCAAGGCTATAGTTTGGGAAGCGCCACCGGTGGGATCGGAGTGAAGGCCGGAAGCCACAAGATCACGATCAAGAGAGGAGGGGTGAAGGAAGGCACAACTACGGTCGAGTTGGATAGAGATCAGACGATGACATTGATTCCATTCGCAGAGAGGATTCCTGCGACCGATCAGGTTCCAGCACATGATGAGATCCGCATCTTGCGTTTGAAACAACGCCAGGTTGAGTCCGGCCGCATCGCCACTTTCGTTTCAGTTTCCGCCACACCGGAGCTTAAGGTCGAGCTGCAGTCGGAGGATGGCAAGTGGGCAAGTGTTTTCGTGAAACGGTTGATGACCGATGAAACGGCTCTCAACTACTCACAAGGTTATGCACCAGCAAAAGTGAATGGCAACCCGATCAATCCGATTCCCATCGGCAGTTTTGGCAACTACGTGGTCGTGCTCTATGACGATACCGAGGGCAAGGTGCAGTCGTTGTATTTCCGCGATTTCAAATTCCTTAGTGCGGATTGATCGGTTTTTGATCTTCGGGAAACGCGTGGGTTGAGTTAGGTAAACCCCATGCGCCGTCTCCGGAACGACCTTCCTTACACTTTCCGCCCTCCGAAAATCTGCGGGTGGCTGCGGCCCCTCGGGCTAGCGATCAATCGCGCTGTTGAGTTGAAGCGGAAATACCGGATCTCGAAAATCCAGGACGAGGGCTTCGAGCGGGTGGGGGAATTTAGCGCGGCAGGGCATGCCGTATTGTTAGCTCCGAACCATTCGGATCACTCGGATCCGCACGTGATCATGGAGCTTGCCGCGCGCCATGGGATGCGGGCGTTGTTCATGGGGGCGAGGGAAATTTTCGAAGTAAGCCCGGCGGCATCGTGGGCTTTGCAACGCATGGGGGTCTTTTCGGTCGATCGGGATGGCCCGGATCTTTCGGCGATCAAGACCGCGATCACGTTGCTGGAAAAAGGCGCTGATCCTTTGGTGATATTTCCCGAAGGCGAAATCTATCACCATCACCGTCGGCTGGATCCTTTGAACGAAGGAGTCGCGTCGATTCTGCTGAAAGCCGCGGCGCGTTTGCCGCAAGGGAAAGATGGGTTTCTCGTCCCGGTGGGCCTGCGGTTTTTTCATGATCCGGCTGTTGAATCCACTTTTTGTGGTCGCCTATCAAAACTTGAGGACCGTATCGGTTGGACGCCCAAGCCGTTGATGCCGGTGGACGAGCGCATCCTTCGCCTCGGTACCGGGATTCTCGCCCTCAAGGAAACCGAATACCTCGGTTATGCAGGATCGGGAAATATTCACGAACGTCTCAATCATCTCTGCGCTACCGTCCTCACTTTGGTGGAAGGGCGCTACCCGCGCGATGCCAAGGCTGTCACTCCTCCGGAGCGGGTGAGAGCGCTGCGTTTCCGTATCCGTCGTCGCCTGCTGGACGTGGAAAAACCACCCACGCCGGATGAGAGGGAAATGCTGCTTGATGATCTCGATCGCGTTTTCACAGCGCTTCAGGCCCATAGTTACATTGGCGATTACCTCCTGGACGATCCCACTCTCGACCGCCGTGCTGAAACCCTGCTCAAGCTGGAGGAAGACCTTTTCGGATTTCCGACTTATCCGGTGACCCGCACCGCCCGAGTCATTGCTGGCGAACCGATTCCTGTCAGTGAAATGCTGAGATCCGGGGAGCTTCCAGCAAAAGGCGGCGCGGTGCAGCTCACGGAGCTGCTGGAAAAACGGCTGGGTGAGCTATTGGTCTAACATGTGGTGCGCCGGAATCCGGCGCAAATCCCGGCAGTTGGGCACCGAAGTCGTGAAGACACCCAAGGAACGGCGATGTCGGATCGCCGATGCCCATGAGGTGCCAATGAGTAGCGGCTTCCTCAGTTCATTGGCTTTTCATGGGCATAGGCGGACAGATTCCGCCTCTCTTTGGCGAGATATCTAGTGACAAATCTTGTGCGGAGTGTAGGACGGAAGCTTTGCTCCAGTGGCGCGGGGCTCTTCTTCTTTCGCAAAAATCGTCCCGCTGCCGAAGAGCTCCGCACTGCGTCATCAGAGCTGGAACTGCCGTTGGCGCGAGGAATCCACATCAATTTTCAGGAGGGGCGGAATCTGTCCGCCCACGCCCATGAAATGCCGATGGGTCGAGCCAAGCGCCATCATTGGCTTTTCATGGGCGTCGGCGATCCGATATCGCCGCTCCATGGGTGCCTCAAGATTTGTCGTTCTGCAATGCGTCGCTTCGTTTCAGGAAGACGGTATGATGGCATGACTCCTCGCAAACGGTCTGGAAATCCCTTCCTCGCCAACTCGGGCCCAATGTTTCCCGAAGACAAACAACGCCGGGCCGCATGAGGACGGCCCGGCGTGTGAACGAACGCGCTACCAATGGCAGTCACCACACGACCATTGATCGATGGCGGCTGCCAAAATTCTTACTTCTTCTTTTTCGCGGCCAGGCCTTCTTTCACCTTTTCCTCGATCTCGCCATAGAGGGCGGCATCGCCTTTCAGAAGTTCCTTGGCGGCATCGCGGCCTTGAGCGAGCTGGGTGCCGTTATAGCTGAACCAGGAGCCGCGCTTTTGGACGATTTCCATTTCGAGTGCCAGATCCAGCAGGGAGCCGGTGGAGGAAATGCCCTCGTTATACATGATGTCGAACTCGGCCTCGGTGAACGGAGCGGCAACCTTGTTTTTGACAATCTTGACCTTGGTGCGGTTGCCGGTGACGGTGCCATCGGTGGATTTGATCGCCCCGATCCGGCGGATATCGACGCGGACGGAGGAGAAGAACTTGAGCGCCCGGCCGCCGGGGGTGGTTTCCGGGTTGCCGAACATAACTCCGATTTTTTCACGAATCTGGTTGGTGAAAATACAGCAGGTCTGGGCTTTGGAAATGAGGGCCGTGAGTTTCCGCATGGCGGCACTCATCAGGCGGGCTTGGGCACCGACGGTGGAATCGCCGATTTCACCATCGAGTTCCTGTTTGGTGACAAGGGCGGCCACGGAGTCGAGCACGATGACGGCGATGGCGTTCGAGCGGACGAGCGCTTCGCAAATTTGCAGGGCTTCCTCACCCGAGGATGGCTGGGAAACGAGGAGGTCATCCATGTTCACGCCGAGCTTGCGGGCGTATTGCGGATCGAGGGCGTGCTCGACGTCGATGAAGGCGGCCAGACCGCCACGTTTCTGGGCTTGGGCGATGACGGTGAGCGTCAAAGTGGTTTTACCAGAGGATTCCGGGCCGAACACTTCGACGATCCGGCCACAAGGGAAGCCGCCGACGCCGAGAGCGCGGTCGATCAGCAGGTTTCCGGTCGGGATGACATCGACATCGACGCAGCGGTCATCGCCAAGGCGCATGATGGCGGATTCACCGAACTCCTTCTGGATGTGTGAGATCGCGAGATCCAGATTGCGTTTGCGGGCTTCGTTTAGCTTTTCGTTTGCGGATTCTTCGGAGGATTGTTTAGCGGCCATAAGGATGTTTCGTGTTGGGAAACAACTGATGCATTGGTGTTCATTACGCAAGGAAAAGATGTTCGCGCGAACAAAAAAGTGCCTTTTGCGATTTCTGCGCTTCCGCCCGTGAGCCGTCCTATTTCACCTGAAAGCTGAGGCGGGCTTTTCCTTCCGGATCTTTCGCGGGATCGGGCAGCCAGCTGACGGTAAAGCCGTCGTGCAGCGGTTGGACTCCGGAGTTTGAAAGCGTCATTGAGGAATTGGGCGAGGCGACAAAATCGAATTTCTTCTTCTGATAGGTTGAGAATTCCAAGTTGAAAGTGGCGATTCCCGGCCCGTTGATTTCCTTTGAGGCGGCGTCGATGCTATCGGATAGCGATTGCCTCCTGCTCTTTCCGTCCGTCCATTTCAACTGGAGGCGATCCTTTTCGGTTTTTTGCTCAAATGCCTTCATCTCTTTTTTCCCGGCAGTCCTGTCCTTGTCGTGGGGGTAGGCATTGGGGAAATTGACGTGAATGACAAAGCGCACAGGATTCTTCGTCAGAGTTCCCGGATCTAGCAATTTGCCGCCCAATGAAATGACTCCGCGCTCCTCATGGATGCTCGCTTGAAAACTTGCGCCGCCTTTGACCTTTCCTTTGAAAACGACATCGCGAGGTTCTTTCGTTGCCGCTTGGGCGGATTCCAGAGTTTCCGGCAGAATGGTCTTCGATGTCGTTTTTCCGTCTGGCCGAACCTCTTCAACGGCGAATTGCACGGTGACCGCCAACACACGGCTGACCGTTTTGTCGTTTTTCCCGATCACCTCAATCTTTGCCTTGCCATCCGTGGCCAGGCCGAACTGGAACGCTCTGTTGGAAAATCCCACGAAATGCCCGGCCCACTGGCGGTCATCCAATCCCGGAAGCACGGCACCTGCTGGAACAACTCCGCAAGCACTGATTAGAACCGCTGCGAAGATACCCATCCGGAAATTGCTAACACGCATGCCGTTAGCCAAGCGCGTTTCACCGGATAGGGCGAGTGAAATACTGCCTGCTTCAGATATACGTCACCAGTCCCGCGACCGTTTCCTCATCCAGCCTGCGGACCAACGCGATGGTTAGTGAAAGCATGTGAAGGTAGTCGTTCACATCGATGATCGCATTATGTGAATGAATGTAGCGTGCCGGGACGCCAAGGACGATGCTGGGGATTCCATGGTTCGCCAGATGGAATGATCCCGCATCCGTGCCGCCGCTGCGCCGCACCGTGACCTGATGGGGAATACCTTCCTCGCGCGCGACATCGATCGCCAAACGCGCCAAACGTGGATTCGTAATTGCGGAGGGATCGAACATCCGGATCTGCACGCCGCCGCCGAGCCGTCCCTGGCATTCGGCGCGGGAAAGCCCCGGCGTGTCATCCGCCGGCGGTCCTTCCAACACGATGGCGATATCCGGGTTGATGAAATTCGCGGCGGTCTTCGCGCCCCGCAGGCCGACTTCCTCCTGCACGGTGCCGCAGAGGATCAGGCGGTTCGGGTGTTTTGATTGGGAAAGGATTTGGCCCGCTTGAATCGTTCCTGCCATGCCCACGCGATTATCAAAAGCCTTCGCCATGAAATAATCCTCACGTGCCAGCGGCGTGAACTCCGAATAAGGCGCGATCGGATCTCCTAACGAAATCCCGAATTCCTCGATCGCATTGCGTCTCGAATCAGCGCCGACATCGATGAACATCTGATCGATCGACATCACTTGTTTCCGCTGGGCTTCCGGTAGGAAATGGGGCGGCTTCGAGGCGATCACTCCGAGAATCTTGTCGCCGCTGCGGGTGAGGATTTCGACACGCTGGGATAACAGATTGTGCTCCCACCAACCGCCGATGCCGACGAACTGGATGAAGCCGTCCGGTGTGATGTTTTGCACCATGAATCCAACCTCATCCATGTGTCCGGCCACCAGCACGCGCGGGCCGAGCCCGGCTGTTTCACAAAATACCGAGCCGTTATTGTCTGTCGAAAGCTCGCCGCATGCCTCCAGCTCATCGACGAAGATCGCCCTTACCTCGTCCTCATGCCCCGAGACCGAGTGGGCCTCCGTCAACTCCTGTAACAATGAAACGGCCTTCGTTCGCATGGGGGAAGTTTGCGGAAAACAGCCGCGCCTTCCAAGCATCATCTTCACGGCGGTTCGGGATTCGATTTGCCTCGTGCTGTGAAAATTCTCCTCAACCAGCCCCATCCCATCGCCGAAACGCACGAACCGAGCACAAATATCCCACAAGCCGGATTCACTCCGATGGTTTTATCCAAATACAGACTCCGTCCGATCATCCCCAGGGGATTCAGTATCCAAAGCGCCGTAACCAAGACCGCATGGAGATTTCGATCTGCTGGATGAGCAATGAAAGACATCCCGAACTCCACAAATATTAACACCCATCCAAGTAACAAGGACGTGATGACGACCAAAACCGCGGCACAGCCAGAAACGCCGGATTGAGTTGGAGAGGTGTCACTCATTTTCCTGGAGAAATGATAAGGTGCCCGCATTCAGAGTCAACTCGGCGAGCAGTGCTCTCACGAATTCGGGAACGGCATCGAAGCGGAGCATCACGCCCCATGCCGTTCCTGATCAAATCCCGGCTCGGTCAACATCCCAGAACAGATGGTCTGACACGCCGTCACACCGCGTTTCCGTGAGGTTGCAACATTATCCTTCCTCACAAGACCGGGCTCCCGCACGATTTCACCCTCTCATTTCGCGATATAGAATCGGGCAATCACCAGGAACACCGGAACGAGGACAGGAAGTGAAAACCTGAACACATAACCAAAAAAACTCGGGGTATGGACTTTCGCGTGATCCGCGATGGCTTTGACCATCAGGTTGGGTCCGTTGCCGATATAGGTCATCGCACCGAAAAAAACGGATCCCAAGGAAACCGCGATCACATAGATGCCGTGTTGGTCGAGGAATTGTGAGACATGTGCGGCATTGTTCAGATCGAGATTCCGCAAGCCGAAAGCGGCGGAGATGAAAGCGAGATAAGTGGGAGCATTGTCGAGCACGCCGCTCAGAGCGCCACTGAGCCAATAAAACTGTTGGGGAGAGCGGAGACCGAGGGTGCTTGCGTGGAGTTGAAGATAATCAAGGGCGGGAACCATGGTCATGAAAATTCCCGCAAACAGCCACGCGACCTCGCGGATCGGACCGAAACTGAAATGGTTCGCATCGTGAATGGGCCGGAGAGTGCGCTTGTGTGAGATGAACGCGGCACCTGCCATGATGACCTCGCGCAGGACCGGTGGAGCGTAAACCACCGATAACAGAATGACGGCAAGTGCGATGAAGCTTTGCAATCCTTCGATTTTGAATGACTCGTGAGCGGTTTCCTTCTCGCGGATGGCACGCGGGGCACGGACGAAATTGGTGCGATCAAAAAGATAGAAAATACCGGTGATCATCGCGACGGCTGTCAGCCAAGCCGGCCAGCAGTGCTGCGAAACCCACCAGAATGGGACGCCTTTCAAATAGCCGAGAAATAGCGGCGGGTCGCCGATGGGAGTCAGGCAACCTCCGACGTTGCTCACGAGGAAGATGAAGAACGCCGTGTGGAAACCGGTGTAGCGGTATTTGTTGGAGCGCACCCACGGACGGATAAGCAGCATCGATGCGCCGGTGGTTCCGATGAGATTGGCCAGCAATGCTCCCACCACCAGGAACAGGCAGTTTACCGAAGGGGTGGACTCCCCCTTGACGCGGATGTGGATGCCGCCTGCGACCGTGAAGAGGGAACCGATGAACACGATGAAACTCAGATATTCTCCGGCAATGTGGAGCATCCGCCCGGGCGCATGGAGACCAGCCAGATAATAGACCACGCAAAGCGCGCCAAGAGACACGGCTATCTTTTGATAGTGCTTTTCCCAAATGTGGGGAAAAAGCATCGGCATCACAGCGATACAAAGGAGCAGTGCCGCAAAGGGCAATGCCATGATCGGGTTCGGGTCGGGGATCATGGAGGCGGGATGCGTGCCGCCCGCCATTTGATAGGATCGGACGGGCAGACGCGCGGAAAGGATTGGATCGCTGGCCGCGGGTCTTCTGTTACTGGTGGATGAACGCCATCACGGTTCCAATGAGGCACAGTGCCGCCGCGGTTCCCACGAGGCTGGAGGGAACCAGAAGCTCCTTTTCGCCGCGAACGAAGACCCGCCAGAATGTGCCACCCGCACGCCCCATCAGCAGCATGGTGATGAAAAAGGGTATGATGAAGGGCATCTGGCCCTCATGTTTGCTCGCAAAGCCGTAGGCCGCGATCAGGAAACCCGCGCTTCCGAAAAGCATGTTGAGGATGAGAGGTTTGCTGCTGGTGAGCCGCCAGGCGAACAGACCCAGCACAAGAGTCGCTAGGGAGACGAATGAGAGGACGATGGCAGTGGTGTTCATAATGGAAAAAGAATGGGTTTTTTAACGATTCGATTGGAACGGCCTGAGAAAAATTGCCCCGTCCGCCCAGGGCCGATTCCGGGCGGACGGGGACTTGTTTCCGGTGTGTCCTGACTTACACCGCCGGAGAGGATTTGTCTGTGGTCTGGAAGTCGGGGTATGCTTCCACACCCATCTCCGGCACATCGAGTCCTTCGAGTTCATCCTCGCGGGACGAACGGATCGGCACGATCATGTTGGAGATTTTCATGAAAGCATAACCGAAGGCGAAGATGAACACCACGCAAGCGGTCACATCGACGAGCTGGGCAGTGAACTGGGAGAAGTCCGAGGCGGGAGCTCCGAAGAACTTGCCGAAGATTCCCGTCACACCCACATCCGTCCAGCCGCTCGCCGTCATCTCGGCATAGTGCTTCAGAGTTTCGGGCTTGGCGTCGTTGTTGATGATCGTCCATGCGCCATCCTTGAACAGCTTGTGAACGCCGCCCCATCCGGCCCCGTAACTGCCGTTCGCGAAGAGCCCCACGGCGAGCACCCCCCATGCGCCGCAGACGCCGTGGACCGAAATGGCACCCACGCAATCGTCCACTTTCACAACACGCTCCCAGAAGAATACCGAGAAGACAACGACCACCCCTGCGACTAAGCCGATGATGACCGCTCCTGATGTAGAGACGAAGGCACATGGCGCCGTGATGGCCACGAGTCCTGCGAGCAAGCCATTGCAGAGCATCGTCGGATCCGGTTTGCCCGTCACACAATACAAGGTGATCATGGTAGCGAAGGACGCGGCAGCTCCCGCGAGCATCGTGTTGACCGCGATGATGGCGATCCGGTTATCCGTTCCCGCAAGCGTGGAACCCGGATTGAATCCGAACCAACCGAAGGCGAGAATGAAAGTTCCGAGCATGACCATGGGAACATCGTGACCCGGAATCGGCCGCGGTTTGCCATTACTATCATATTTTCCAAGACGTGGTCCGATGACAAGACCGCCTGCCAGTCCCAGCACACCGCCGCACAAGTGCACCACGCCGGAACCGGCGAAATCCACTGCTCCGTGGCCTAAGCCGAAGTTCTGACCCAGTTGCGCGAGCCAGCCGCCACCCCAGACCCAGTTGCCGTAGATCGCATATGGAAGCATGCCGACCCAAAGCCCATATACGATGAAGTGTTTGAAATTCCAGCGTTCCGCCATGGCACCCGTAGGAATCGTGGCCGTGGTATCCATGAATACCATCTGGAACAGGAACAAGGTGAACACCGCCGTATCGAAAACAGAAGGACTTAGGCAGAAGCCCTTGAGACCCAGCAAACCAAAAGGATGTCCGGCAATAGTCACCGTCCAACCTTCGTTCAGCAAGGCCAGTCCCTGCCCGAGCGGCGGCTGCCATCCGATCGGAACCGGACCGTTCCAGTAGTTGCCGAACATGAATGCGAACCCGCAAAGCCAGAAGCCCAGCATGCCGAGACCGTAAATCATGAAGTTGGTCGCCATAACATGGGCGGCGTTTTTCGCGCGGCACAGGCCGGCCTCCACGAGCGCGAATCCAGCCTGCATGAACATGACCATGAAGCCCGCTACGAGAGTCCAGACCAAGTTGATCGAAACCTTGTTGTGCGCGACGTTTTGGATCAGTTCGGCATTTGTCACAGCGCCTTTCCCATCGGGATTGATACTGGCCGTGTCCGCAGGAATCGGCCATTGCAGGTCGCTCGCGGTCCCGGCATTGGCCCCGGGCGGATAAGCCGTTGAGTCCGGCACGGGCGCGGCTGGAGCCGTAGCCGCAGGTGGTGAGTCAGCAGGCGCGGCATTTTGTGCCTGCGCCATGCTTCCCCATGTAGACAAGCCAATCATGCTGGCTATCGTTACGATCGCGAGTTTCTTCATGTTTGTTCGCTGTGTGGTGTGTGGTCGTTTGAGATATAAACCGAAACGCAATGATATGGCCAAAGGGCGGCCATATCCGTGAACTCGTCTTGAGTGATAAACACAAGTTCATGATTCTCGGTGAGCAGCGGTTGTGCCAAAAGGCATCCGCATTTTTACTGAATTTTTACGGATGGCGTGACTTCAGATCTACCAGGAGAAATTCCTGCTACTTCTAACGATTGTCGCCCATAGGGAATACCCACCGATCGCCAATCGTGGTTCTCAGCCCATCTATTCTTGTTCGGCTTCTTCTTGGTAGTTCGCCAGTATGCTGGTGCGCATCAGGATTTGTGAAATCGGGTGACGCGAAGCTTTGGACTGCGCGCAGCCTGCTGCCGCTTTTGCGTGAGCCAGCCTGCTGGCCACGACGGC
>JBDSZP010000015.1:0-14224 GCA_039925065.1 Luteolibacter sp. | reverse complement strand
GCGCTTCGGGGTTGTATCGGCTTGGTTGTCGGGGTGGGTATTGCTGTTTTTCATAGCAGGACCACCGTGATGCCGATCCCCACAACCCACCATCGCCCTGAACCCTCGAAATCACGTAACAGATCTTCGCGAAACCGCTGCCGCGCAGCGGCTTAGTTCAACAAGCCGTCGCTCCGAACCGCTCATTGCCGGCTTCTTTGAAATCAAAGTCCTCCGTTCGCGGTTCGGAGGACTAAAACGTTAGCCTATGAAAATTGACCTCAGCGTTCGACGTCTTGCGATGACTTGGATCTTGATCGGAGCTTGGGTGACGGTTGGTGGCCTTTCAGGACTCGCTTTGGCAGTGTTGATCGACCAAGGAACGCTGAACGTCGTGCCCGCTAAGCTGCCTGCTCCACTGAATCTTGTCGCGGGCAATCTCCTTGTTTTCAGCATTGCTCAAATACTTCTTGGAGCCTCTTTATGCATCGCGGCCATGGGACTCTTTCGGCGTAATTCCGGCGGAAGGATCGCCCTCCAAGCGCTCACCGTTGGCCTAATTGGATGGTTCGTGTTTCTCGGTGGATTTACATTGTGGTCCTCAATGAGAATTCACCAACCAGAAACGGCTACGCCCCTCGTTTTTCCAGTTCTCCCTGCTGTAGGTTTCTGCGTGACCCTCCTAGGATTTAGCTTATGGGCTCTCGGCCGCCCTTCAATATCCGGTGAACTTCAAAAAAAGAATGGCTAATCGGGTCCCCGGGAGTGATTAGCTCCCGGGTCCCCCACCACCCTGCGTACGGCTCCGTACAGGGCGGTTCCAATCAGCTTGGGGCCTTTGCCCCGTAGCGAAGAACGATCCAGATGGCTTCCAGGTCCGGAACCTCTTGTTCCTCCTGTCTTCGGAAGAGCACGGTAAACAGCGAACTCCGGACAGTCTCCAGACGGGCGATACGGTGGGGCCTTGGCAATGACTTTTGGTAAACAATCCAATTGCGGGATCGCGATAGAGCCTGCTGCAATTGATGCGATTCCTCCCCAGAAGGCGGCTGTTCTTAAGCCATTTAGCCCCGTGAAGTTCGAGCGTTTTTACCTGTGGCAACCGGTCCGTGAAAATTGACGGCTGGGGGACGAACCAAAGCGTTGTGGTGCCATCGCTTCCCGCCGCATCGATGGGCGGATGGAAACGTTGGATACCGGAAGGATGCGTGGTTTTTTGATTGGCGGGGGAGGGGGATCGCGGGGTTAATGGGGCATGCCAATTTCGCTTCTGACTCCGGACACGCCGCTGGTTCTCGATCTTGATGCGGTGACGGAGGAAGCGGCGATCTTGGAGCTGGCGGGACATTTGAAAGGCCATCCGGATATTCGTGATCTCGGAGCCTTTACGGTGGCGGTGCTGGAGCGGCAGAAGATCAATCCGCCTTTGCTGGGTTCCGGAATCGCCCTGCCGCATGCGCGGACGGGCGAGGTGAGGGAGGTGGTTTTCGCGGTGGCGAGGACGCGGGGGCCGGTGCCCTTCGGCGAGGGGAAATGCCCGGTGCGTTTGATTTTCCTCTACGGCATTCCGCCGCATCGGGTGGCGGAACATCTGGCGACGACGGCGGCGCTGGCGCGGAAACTGCGCGATCCGAAGGTGGTGACCGCGCTGCTGGATGCGCCGGATGAGGAAACTTTCCGCAAGGTGCTCAACTGACCGGCCATGGAAGAAACTGCTCCAGCCCCCGCCGATCTGAGCCCGCGCCTGCGGCGTTTGATCCATTGGCGGATCTGGTGGGGCGAGCATGTGCGCTTCACCGAGGTGCAGGCGACGTTGCTGTGGGCAGCGATCATCGGTTTTCTCGGAGCCTGGACGTCGATCGGATTCAAAGAGGCGACGGAGTGGCTGCACCATCTTTTCACCGGGCATTCCGGTAGCTACGTGGAAAGTTTTCGAGAAATGCCCCAGTGGCAGCGGGTGGCGGTGCCGACGGCGGGTGGATTGTTAGCGGGTCTTGTATTATTGATCGGAAACCGTTTCCGCTCCCGTGAGAACTCGACGGACTACATGGAAGCGGTTGTGGTGGGCGATGGGAATTTGTTCGTGAAGGGTAGTTTGGTGAAATGTCTGTCAGCGATGTTCTCAAGCGCGTCCGGGGCATCGATCGGGCGGGAAGGGCCGTTGGTTTTGTTATCATCGCTGGCGGCATCGGTGGCGGGGAAGTGGTTGAAATTTCCACTGGCGAGGAAACGACAGCTTGTGGCCTGCGGGGCGGCGGCGGGGATCGCGAGCGCTTACAACGCGCCGATTGCCGGGGCGTTGTTCGTGGCGGACATTGTGCTCGGGTCGGTGGCGATGGAGGCGTTCGGCCCGTTGGTGATTTCCTCGGTGATAGCCACCCTAACAAGTCGGGCGCATTATGGGGCTGAGGCGATTTATTCGGCTCCGGTTTTCACGCTGCATTCGAACCGTGAGCTGTTTCCTTATCTCGTGCTGGGGCTGGTTTGCGGGTTGTTCGCACCGCTTTTCCTGTGGTTTCTCAAGGTGGGCGAGCTGTTTTTCAGCAAGCTGAAGATTCCTATCTGGAGCCGTTTGATGCTCGGAGGATTGATCGTCGGGCTGCTGGCGTGGTTCCGCCCGGAGGTGGCGGGAAACGGGCGGGCGCTGATTTTCGGAGTGCTGCATGATCCCGGAACGTGGCAGGTGCTGCTGATCGTATTGATTTGCAAGGTGCTGGCGACGACCGCGACGTTCGGCTCCGGCGCGGTGGGCGGGGTGTTCACTCCCACGCTTTTCACGGGAGCGGCGCTGGGGTATTTGTTCGGCGTGGCGGCATCGGCATTGCTGCCTGAATGGGGGCTGCAACCGGGGGCATTCGGCCTGGTGGGGATGGGTGCCTTTCTCGCGGCGGCTACGGGAGCGCCGGTGATGGCAATCATCATGCTGTTCGAGCTGACATTGAACTATCAGATTCTGATGCCGGTGATGCTGGCGGGGGTGATCGGCTACTACGTCTGCCGCTCGTTGAACCCGCGGACGCTCTATGGCGACGCGCTGAAACGAAAGGGCGCGGCAGCGGTGGCCCAGCATTTGTCCACGCTCAAGGTGGGCGACCTGATGAGTTCCGACGCCGCGACGATTTGCCCGAACGCGACATTTGGCGAGGTGGCGAAATCGTTTCTCCAGAGCCGCCACGCGTTCCTCTATGTGGCGGCGGACGGCAATTTCATGGGGGTGATTTCCCTACACGACATCAAGCCGTATCTCGACCAGCCGGACCTCGAATCCCTGCTGATCGCACGGGACATCATGCGCGAGGATTTTCCGGTGCTGCATCCCGCGCAGACGATGTATGAGGCGTTGGATGCTTTCGGACAGGCTGACTCGGAGCGGTTGCCGGTGACTGAGATGTCCGGAAAACTGCGAGGCGTTGTGACACGGACGGATGTGCTGCTTTTCCTCGCCGGGAAACCTTCCGCACAAGCCGGTAAATCCGAAGCTTGAGAAATCGACTGCTAGAAAGGCACGACAGCGCTGTCCTTCACCCGGAATCGCCCGATGGTCTCCAGCTCAGGCGTTTCCCTGAGCCAATCGATGTGGGTGGTGGTGATCCACTTTTGTGCGAGCGGCGGAAGATGGCTCATCAAGGCGTTGCGGCGGCCGGGATCGAGTTCGCCGAAAATATCGTCCATCAGATAGATCGGTAGCTTGCCACTGCGTTGTTCGAGGAGTTTTCCCTGGGCGAGCTTGAGCGCGAGGGCGAGGGTGCGTTGCTGGCCCTCGCTGGCGAAGTCGGCGGCGGGCATCCCGTGGAGTCGGAGGTCGAGGTCATCGCGGTGTGGTCCGACGACGGCCTGGCGCATTCGGGTTTCGCGTTCCTTGGCCTGGAGCATGGATTCGCGAAGGTCGGGGCCGCTGGCGGGAAGATAGCGGAGGGTGAGTGGTTCGTCTTTTCCGCTGACCGTCCGCTGGGCTTCGGCGGCGAACGGGGTGAGTTCGTCGATCAACCGGGCGCGGGTTTCCATCAGTACGGTGCCGTGCTCGACCATGATTTCCTCATAGGACAAAATTTCCGCATCGCGAGGGCGGCCTTCCTTGAGGAGGGCGTTTTTCGCCTTGAGGGCGCGTCGGTAGCGGGACCAGGAGCGGCGGTAATTGGAATCGATCTGCGCGCCGAGGAAATCCAAATAGCGCCGCCGTCCTTCGCCGGGGCCGCGGACGAGCTCGAGATCCTCGTTGCCCATCCAAACAACGAGACCGCCGTCTTCGAGGTAGGCATTCTGACTGGTGCGGTTTTCATCGTCCACCTTCAGGATCAATCCCTCCCGGGAATAGCGGACCTGCCGTTCAATTCCCCAAGGATCTCCGGCGATTCCGAAGCCTTTTGTACCAAGCGTGGCCAGGGTCATCATCCGATGGCTGCGCGGTGAATGGAGTCTGACAAGCACGCACAAGGCTTCCAGAATGGAGGTTTTTCCCTGTGCGTTATCGCCAATCAAGATGGCTCCCTCCGCCGGGACATCAAGGTCCAGCGATTTGAAACATCGGAAATCCATCAGGCGCAGCGAACGAAGCACGGCGCAGGAGTAGAGGGAAATCCGGTGGGTGTGAAGTGATGAGTGAGGGGCGGCGGCAATTTCAGCGCGTCAAGGCCGCCGCGCCGCTGGCAAACGCCTGCCAACCGTAAAACGAATCGTAATACGAGGTGGAGTGGCGGCCGGAAATCTGCGTGTTCGAGGCGGAATCGCAACCGACCTTGATCATGAGATAGCGCGGGCTCATCCCCACGTTTTCGACGATGAAAATGAAGGCGTGTCCCGTCGAATGGAACTCGAACGAGTTAAAAAGAAAGGTGGATGACACACCACCATAGGGCGTGTAAGTCGCCGTGCCGCCGCTGGCTGCGGTGACGTGGGCGTAGCTGAGAATGGCGTTGCCAGTATCGATGGCGACGGTCCGGTCGGCCAAGGTGGACGGCGAAACCGATCCCGGGTGTTCCGCTATCGAGATGTTATAGAACGCCGATGGATTCGAGGCATCGTCCAGCACCGAGGAAACCACAGTGGGAAAAAGCAGTGGCGCCGTGATGCCGACATGTACCGCCGCAGCACTCAGTTCGGACCAGCTATTCGCTGCCAAAGTCGTCGAACGGAACGCGCGGAGAATCGTTCCGGTGCTGATGAGTTGTTTCAAATTCCAAGTCGCGGAAACACCCCGGACGACGTTGAGGCTGCCGGCGGGCTGAGTGACGATGGGAAGATTTTGCGCCTGTTCATCGAACGCGGCCGCCGCCGGATCGGTGCGGGTGAAGGTGATGTTGTTGATTGCTGTTCCGTTAGGTCCGGCGGAGATGATGTCATCGACCACCGTTCGGCTGGTGGGATCATTGACGATTCCGAAAATGCTGTAATTTCCGTCATAGCTCGGGATACTGACGTTTCCAGTTAGGAAAAACTGGCTGCCATTCGAGTTTGGCCCGGAATTGGCCATGGAAAGCACATAGGGATTGTGGGTCAGCGTGGGATCGAACTCGTCCTTGATGGTGAAGCCGGGTCCATCCGAGCCGTCGCCGATGCGTGAGCCGCCTTGGGCGAATTTGTAGGTGCTGTTATTACTGGTCCGGTGAATTTTGGTGCCGTTGTAATAAGGTTCCATGCGGACTGCTCCGGTCGCTGGGTCGACCCAAGCGCGGGTGCCCTCGGCGAGCGTCATGAAATTGGCAACCGACTGCGGAGCCTTCGCATATTGAAGTTCGACGACCACCTCACCCCGGCTTGTTTGAAAATGGGCGAGCAGTTCCGCGTGAAGCGGGCACACCATCGGGATCAAAAGGACTATGAATTTCACCACGGGAAATTCGGCACATTCGGCTGGCGGCTGCAAGCATCCAAAGGACTGTTATATGAGAAAGTCGGCATGAATGGGAAGAATTTGGAACCGCCAAGCCGCAAAGATCGCCAAGAAATGACGAGAAGTTTCGGGTTGTCCGATGTTCGGCGTTCGATGTCCGATGCTCAAAAAAGCGCTCAATCTATTGATTCACAAAGGTCCGGAGACGCAGGAAACGCTTGGGCGCGGTGCTGGCGGATTGGGAATCGCCGATCGTTACCGGGATCCGTCCGCTGGCCGCGGTGCCGAGAATCACGCGCGAGGTGCCGCCGGCATTCCATGTCCACGACGCAGCGCCGATCTTGGTGGCGAGTGGTGTCCAAGTGTTATCGAGAGTTCCGGAAACCTCCACCACATAGCCGAGATCGGCGGGTGCGGGATCGGGGAGGCTGAATTGCAGGGCGATGCGGTCGTTTAATAATGGGTCGCTTGAAAACAGGATCCCCTGTGGCAGCGCGCCGACTCCGTCACCGCCGATGATGCTGATAGGAGATCTGCCGAGCGCATATTCCAAGAGGTTGTTCATCCCGTCGGCATCGCTGTCGTCATCGGGTGTTGATAGCGGACCGTGATCGGGGAAAAAGTTTTCTCGCCATGTCGGGAAACCGATGGCGGCGGGCAAAATCGTCGCGCTTTGGCGGATGCTGTGATTGTCGCCGACCGTGATGAAGGTGTTGTTGAAAAAGATCGCGGCGTTCCGGTTATCGAGTGATGGCGTGGTGAGGGATGTCCAGTTGGCTCCGTCGGTTGAGACGAGGTCGATGTCGGCTTCGGTCCCGCTATTGGCATCCTCCACACCTGCGGCGAACCAGATTCCGTTTCCGTAGGCCAAGGCGGGGGTGTCATCATTCGCCGTGCGGGTGGTGCTGAAGCTGGCCCCGAGATTGGTCGAGTATCGCACTTTTCCATACCAGCCGCTGGCGATGAACCGGTCGTTTGCCCAGACCACATTTCTGAGGTCTTGCCATGATGCCACACCCGCTCCGGAACTGGTGTTCGTCCATGTATTGCCATCGGTGGAAGTTAGAATGGTGGCGGTTCCGCTGGTTCCCTGCGCGTGTCCGCTCGCTACAAATTTGCCTCCCCCGTATGCTACGGTTGTCAGAGCGTTGGTAGTGCCGGAGGTAACCAAGGACCAGGTGAAGCCATCGGTGGAGCGGCGGATGGTTCCATTGTCTCCGACAGCCACATAGATGCCTCCACCGAAGGCGATGCCGTTCAGCGTGGAGCCGGTATAAACGCGCCGAGTCCAACTGCCAGCATTGCCCGTGGGTGAAGTCAAAATGCAGCCCACCCAATCGGCCTCCGCGTCCCATCCTGCGAGCAGGAATTTGGAGCCGTCCCAAACACTTCCAAACATATGTTGATTTAGACCCAATTGTGATGATGTCCATGTGATGCCATCGCTTGAAGAGGCTATCGGACCACGTCCGCCAGGGTAGTCGTCTCCAGCTGCGATGATCTTTGTCGGACTTGCAGCAAGAGTATTGAAATTCCCCGCCGATGCATTTGCCCGTGCCGTCCACGTGGTGATCGCATCTGTAACAGTCACCGTTTTCGTAGCGACGGTGCTTTGTCCCTTCATATCAGAAACCGTGACTTTCACCGTGTAGGTTCCGCCGCTGGTCCATGCGAAAGGCGCGCTGTTATGATTGTCGAAAGTGAAGCCTTGTCCGAAGTCCCACGAATAGGCGAGTTCATCGCCATTGGCATCCGTGGCTTGGGCGGTGAAAATACAGGTCTGGCGCGCCGTGATGGTGCTCGGACCGGACAGCGTTACGGTGGGAGCGGTATTTCCCGGGAAAGATCCGAGGTTCACCCTGATGTCGAGGTATTCGTTAGGCGAGGTGCCGCCACGGGCGAGGGGAGTGATATAAATATTGCTCGCCGTATCGGCATAAGTCCGGCCGATGGCGATTGAACCGTCGGTGCGGTCGCTGCTGCCAGCGAGGCTGCCGGGTGTGGTATCGATGAGCCATGAATGTTGGTAGTCGTCGCGCTGCCAGACGATGTTGGCACCGGCTTTCAACCATGAGTTTGAAAAGAGCCTGCGATAACTCAGCCAGTAGTGTTCATTCGCTGCCTTGGTGATCCGCAGGCCACGGACCCCGGTGGTGTTCGGATTGTCGATCCGGTTGATTCGATAGGTGCCGCTACCGCCGGCGGTGGCGTCGGTCCATTGGCCTGTTGAGAGCCAGTTCAACCGTTGTTTTGCTTCTGCATGATAGACACCCTCGGGCACCGGGCCGTTGCCCATCACGTCGAAGGAATCACCATATTCCTCATGGGTTCCTGCGGGATCGACGGGATTGGTGCTGCCTGCGGGAGGAGCCCAGAAACTCGAATGAAGGATTCCGTAATTGTGGCCGAACTCATGAACATGCACACCGGTATCGCTGGTATTTTGAATCCAAATATCCGATCCACCGGCGAGACCTGCATAGTGGATGCCACCGCTGTTCATTCCGATTTCCACGAACCAGACGCCGATGATGTCATAATTACCGGCAACGAAGCCCGGGTTCGCTGTCTGATAGGCCGCTTTCGCATCCGAGAGCAGCAGGGGATTCCGGCTGGTGCCATTGGAGTCCACCGCCGCGTAGTAGGCTCCGGTGTGCGGCAGGCGAATGATAGAGGAGGACACCGTCGCCTCGATCCACGTTTTGCCGTATGAAAAATCACGGATGTCGTCGGACACCGTTGTATTGAGCAGGGTGCCATACGAGCCCGCATCGACGACGGGATAGGTGGAGTTGGGAAAATCCGAGAAGTCGCAGCGGATCATGAAAACCTTTTTCTTTGTCTCGGTCCATGAACTCGCCAGAGCGTCGTTTTTTACGATGGCGGCACCCAGGTTGAAGGCTCCCGTCGTGCCTGAGGCGGGGAGGGGAAGGAAAAGAACCGCCGCGCCGCTGTGAGGATCGGGTTTGGTGTCGAGCGCGGCGATGGAATCATTGAAGGTTTCCAATGATTCGTGATTGGTGAATTTGAAAATCCTGCCACCCGCGAGCGCACTGACGGGATGCTGCCCCAACGGTTGTCCCGTGCTAAAATCCCGATCCACCACCGGATTGGCGATCGGATATCGTGCCTCAGCCACTGCAAGTTCCTCGGGTTTCAGCTCGTGGAAAACTTCCTCGCGCAAGGCCGCGATCCCACCAATGCGGATTCCTTGGATGGGCGAATTTTCCTTGGTGGAGAGTCCGTTTCTTCGCCCGAAAACATAACTGTCCAATGGTGGCCGACCCTCGATCTCGCTGTAACGCACGACATCACGAGTTCTTTCGCCCGCATCGGAAGAGCCGATGACGCAGACCGGCAACACCCGGAAATGACCCAGCGCGCTGAACGGTTCCTCCACCTCTGCTTGTATCTGCGGCGGAAGCTTTTCCCACACATCCAGCGTCACTGCTTGCTCCAGCGCCTTCTTCGGATCGTTCCGGATCAATTCTTCCATCCGCACCCGACGCTCTTTCGCCAACTCCAATCCTTTTGTTGTTAGTTCGGGATCCCTCGATGACCCGGCTTTCGAAAAATCGTCAACCCATTCGGTAAAATTGCCGAAGCTGCGGGTGGTGGAATGATCGGCTTTGACTGGCTGATGATCCGGCTTTCCGCCGGTCATCACGATTTTCGGACGCAGGAGCCACCCGACGATTCCGATGGTGAGCGCGATTGCAAATAACAAAAATACGGCGCGGGACTGGTGGCGGATTTTCATTGGGTGAAGGGAAACGGGTGTGTGGTCTCCGATATTCGGTCAGGCACAGCAACCGGCCGATACCAAAAATAGTGCTGAATCCGTAGCTTCGCAAGCAGTCGGTGGCAATGGAGTATGACAGGCAGGTCCTTAGGATAGAGGTAGGGGATTTAACCGGGAAAAGGCGACGCCTACTTCTTATCCAGGATATCGGTTGAGAGCTTGCTGAACGTGTCCTTATCCAACAGGAATGGCTGGTCGTCCGAATCCAGACGACCGTAGTAGAAACCGGGATTCGGGCCCGCTGCATTTGGGGCGAAGCGCACCGTGCGTTTCATCAGGCCGGTGGCGTCGCCCATCTCGTTGGTGGTTTTTTCGACGACCGTGATCGTCAGCACCGGATTGGCGAGGGCGGTATCGGCGGACTCGTCGGAGGACGGGAGCCAGCGGGTGACCTGGAGTCCTTCCAAAATCCCCAGCATGTATTCCGCCCGGGAGGGATTGATTTCCGAAGTTAGATTCACCTCGTCCTGCTTGGCTTGCCAGGTTCCCTCGCGGAAATCGTAGAGCAACCGGAGAGGGGATTCGGCTCCCCGTTTCAGACCGATCGTCATCAGGTTCGTGCGATCGATCGACCAGAGTCTGGAGGGCCGCCACTCGAAGGGACGCATGGAAATCGAGGAAACCAGTGATTCCTCCACGCGCATGACCGTGGGGGTGCCGGTGTGATTGACAAAAAATCCGCCCTTGCCATCCGTGCCGAATGCGAGCTCTTCGCCCTGATTATCCTGTCCGAGAAACCGCAGTTTCAGGATCGGCCGATCAAGTCCCCAAGGTGTGAAATCGGTGGCGGCGTCAGTTTCAAAACGAATCGCACGCCCCTCCTTCACCGCCACGAGAAGACTGAACAACCGCTCTTTGTTAGCCTCGTCGGATTTACCATCGATGGTAGCCGTCCACGACTTTGGAGAGGTTTGTGAAATCACGATTTCCTTTCCGTTAGCCGGGTGAATGGAGACCGTGCGGAGTTTTTCCATGTCGAGATTGGCGAGCAACCGCTGGTCGCGAAGTTCGTTCACGGTCAATGGAAGGTCGGCGAGGGATATCACGTTCGGCTCAGGCTTGATCGGCAGATCGAAAACGGTGTTAGGTCGGTTGCTGACGGTGGCTTTCGCGTCGGGCGCTCCAGCAGTCTCGGGCGGGAAAATATCGAGCACCGTTTCCGTGTCCGAGCCGAAGGGAGTGATGGCGATCTGCGTCGATTGCGCGGTCGAGCCATTGCCGGGGAGGGTGACCGAGGCGCGATCCGATACTTTCCTCGCGCGGAGTTCATAAAGCTTTTCGAGCAATGATTTCATCGCAGGGATGGAAGTCGTGAGCTCCAGCGGTTTGGTCACATGCCACGCTTTATTCGGGGCGGTTCTGCCAAGAGTCAGTTCGCCTTCGACAGTGCGGATGCGGATCTTCTGCAGATTCAGCGGATTGAAATAGAGCGGATGGTGATCGCGGAGAAATTTCAACCCGTCGTTGAACAGCGGTCCGATGTCACCGGTGCAGGCGTAAATGTGGTTCTTGCGATTCTCATCGCGCGGCCAGACGAAGACGGTGGGCACCAGTTCATCGATGTCCTTGACCTCGGCCTGCCAGGGCGTGCGGCGTCCGATCTTGAAGCGCGCCAACTGCTGATGACTGCCATCTTCCAGCCAGACATCGACACCGCTTTCTCGGAGTCCCGACTTTTGCGCGTCGATCCGATCCACCGGGCTGAGATCCTCCACCCGCATGCTGAGGGCGAAATTAATGATGCTGACGGCCGCTCGTGGGTCCATGCGGTCCTGCCAAGGGGTGATCGCCTGCCAGCCATTCGGTGTGAGAGAAAATGTGGCAATCACGCCGTTCTGGCTCACCTTGATGTTTTTCACCTTGTCCGCAGTGAACGAGGTGTAAAGCCGTTGCCCGACCGGAGTCGGCGGCACACCCAGCACGGAATCGAAGCTGCCGCCGATCCATTGCCAGCCCGCCACGCCGCAGACGAGGGCGGCGAGTAATGCTAGAATCAGCGTGAATCCAATGGAGCGCATGACAGATTAGGCACGGCGCGAGGACCAGACGAACGCTCCTATCAGCACAAGGAACGCGGGAAGGAAAAACAAATTTACCCGGTTGATGAACGAAACCTGCGCATCAAGGATCGGCAGCTTGTAAGTTCCCAATGAGCGCGGACCGATTCCGGCGAGCGACCCGCGGTTGATCAGCCAATTCACCGATGAGGCGAGGAAATCCATGTTTTCCGCACGTTGGCGCTCGGGATCGAGGAAATCGGTATTGGAAATAACGGTCATCCGTGAAGTGTTCGCCGCAAAAAGGTCATTGTTCGCCGCGCCACGAGTGACGCAGGCGGCGATGAATAGAGGCTCCTTGTTGTCCTCCTTTTCGTCGAACGTTTCGTGGCCTTCGCCGAATTTCGTCTCACCCCAGAATCCCGGCGATGCCTGGATGAGTCCGACCGGATTGATCTGGCGGTTCATCAGATCCTCCGCGCCTTCGCGGACTTCCAGCGAAGAGCTGGCTCCTTCGAAAACCGTGGCCTGCCCTTGAAGGTCCTTGGTGAAATCCACACCATACGTGAAAACCCCACGCGCGGTGGTGGTGATCTGTTTGTCATCCACGCCGATGATCCGGTCGCGGCGGGGCGTAACGCCGTAGCCGCGAAGGAAAGTCCGCAGCTTCGGCGGAGTTTCACCGGCCTTCAGCAGGACCAACATCGCGGCGCGCGGTTTGTTCCAATAGCTTTCAAGAACGGCGGTTTCTTCGTCGGTGAGATCGTATTTCGGCGCGACCAAGGCAACGCCCTCTGCATCCGCAGGGATTTCCTTGAGACCGGAAAGATTGATGCCCTTGAGCTGCACGTTTTGGAAACGCAGCGTGTTTTCCAACGATTTCCACGGAGAATTGTCGCCATCCGCGTCGATCCGGCTCTTGTCCGACAGGAAATACATCTTGCGCGGGCGTCCTTCGATGGACTCGACCAAGCGGGCAGTTAGGATGTCCTCGCCTTGGAAGCCAGTGATCTTGCGCTGCTTGTCCGTCGTGTAGATCGCCATGTCATCGGCGACGACGATTTTTACATTCGGGTTCAGCGTCTTGGTTCCGGTCTTGTCCTCGCTGATCGCCGGGCTGTCATCGGTCCGCGCGTCCATGATCATCAGATCTTTCACCAGCTTGATTCCGTAGGCGGCGGTGATCTTTTCGACGCGGTCCGAACTGCGCATTGGATCGACGACTTCGAGTTCGATTTTCCCGTTGGAATGGCGTGCGTATTCCTCAGCGATGGCGCGTATGCGTTCGTAAAATGGCGAAACGCGTTTGATCATCATGATCCATTTCATCGGCTTCTCGCGGTCCTTCACCACCTTGTCCGCCAAGTAGTGTTTGGTCGATGGCGAGAGCGTGTAAGCGGCCTCGCGGCTGAGGTCCCAACGGGTGAAATAATGCGCTGAGAGGTAATTCAGCGCGATCAGGAGGATCGCCAGAAAAGTTATTTGAAGCACGGAAAGTGTCCCCAGTCCCCAGCGGTTCAGCGCGCGGGCGGGTTTGGCTTTTGGCTCGGAGGAATCTTCGGACATGAGGCAGGGAACAGGCGGATCACTTGCGCCAGCGGCGGTAATCCACGACTTGGTAGGTTAGGAAAAGGGTGAACAGCGCGACGCTCAGGAAATACACAACCGGACGCGTATCGAACAGGCCGCTGGCGAAATAATGCAGGTGGTGCTGCCATGAGATGTAGTCGAACAACTGGGCACCGGCGAACGACTCACCCCAGATGATCGTGACGTAGCCGAGGAAATACTGGATGACCAACAACCCGATCGTCAGAATTCCAGCAATGATCTGGCTCGATGTCAGGGCGGATGCCAGACAACCGATCGCCGTGAACGCGGCACCCATCAGCATAAGAATGGTAAAAGTGCCCCCGAGCGCTCCCAGCGACCAGGCGGGAGGCAGATTTGTGGCCCAGACGAACATTTTGAATTGGATCAGCGCCGGAATCCAAAGCGCCGTGTAGAAGATCATCGCCGCCGCGTATTTGGAAAACACCACCTGCCACGTCCGGACCGGAGCAGTGAGCAATGTTTCCAGAGTCCCGGACCGCTCCTCCTCGGAAAACAGCCGCATCGTGATCAGCGGGAAAATGAACAGGAAGTAGAACCAGAACAGCGGAGTGTGGAAAGTGACGTAAACCAGACTGTCCCGGACGGGCGTATCGCGGAAACCCTTCATCGCCGTGGACAGGGAAACTCCCTGCATGACCGTTACGAAGGCCAGAACGATCCAGCCGAACGGGGTCAGGAAATAACCCTTCAGTTCTTTAAATGTCAGGATGCGGAATAATCTCATGCGGTGGCGGGGCGCTCTTCCTAAGTCATTCCCGCCACAAGGCAAAGGTAAAAGGAATCCCGATGAAGCGCCGTCGGATGATGGTTTTTTCCACGAAATGCCCATGGAGCTGCCCCTCGCCCTCGCATTTGTCGCAATCCACGCCTTCTCCTGGATCGCCAAAAACGGGGGGCGTCAGCAATCCTGAAACTCATTGAAGAGAAAGGCACCGCGAATCGAACGAATCAGATACCAAGCCCGCACGTCTGGAGACTGTCCGGAGTTCATGGTTTACCATG
>JBDSZP010000014.1:0-4487 GCA_039925065.1 Luteolibacter sp. | reverse complement strand
GGACGAAGACCGTGATGCCGTTCAAAATCGGCGGGAATATGCCGGGACGGGGTATGAGCGAGAGGCTGGCCTACGATCCGAATAACGACAGCATCATGTTCTATGCCGCATCCGACGGGAACGGCCTGTGGAAGAGCACCAACGGCGGAATCAACTGGGCGAAGGTCACCGCCTTCCCGAATCCCGGGAATTGGGCTCCTAATCCAGCGGATCCCGGTGATATTGACAATCGCACTCCGGGCGTCGTCTGGGTGGCTTTTGACAAGCGCACCGGGACGCCGGGGAACGCAACCCAGACCATCTATGTGGGTGTGGCCGATTTAAACAATGCCATCTACGTCAGCGCCAACGGTGGAGCTTCCTGGTCACGCCTGGCAGGGCAGCCCACGGGCTTCCTCTGTCACCGCGGGATTGTTGAACCCACCCTGGGCTATCTCTACACGACTTGGAATGATTCCGCCGGCCCGTTTATCGGTGGGAGCGGCGATGTTTGGAAATACGCGATCGCTTCCTCGACCTGGACGCGCATCAGTCCGGTGCCACCCTCGGGCTGGGGATATAACGGAATAGGGATCGACCGCTCGAATCCTTCAACCCTCATGGTGGGAACGCAGAGCGAGTATATTCCCGACGGGGCGGTATGGAGAAGTGTCGATGGGGGTGCCACGTGGAGCAGATCGTGGGAATATACGAACAACGGTGCCAGTCGGTCTTTCAGGACTGTCCTGGATGTTTCCGCCGCCCCTTGGATGTCAAACCCTGGGATATTTACAGCGCCGGAGTATAACATCCATCTTGGAACCGCGATAGATGGAATTGCGATTGATCCTTTCAACTCGAACAACGTCTTCGTCAGCGGTGGATGGGCCGGTCTATGGCGGAGCACGAACCTTACCAACTGGGTGCCGGGAGGCACCGGAACCTGCACCTTCACCGTCGGCTCGCGCGGAGTTCAAGGTAATGGTGTAATCGAGATGATCAGTCCTCCTTCCGGAGCACCTCTGCTCACGGCGATGCTGGATTTGGGAGGCTTTCGTCATACGGATCTTACCACCGTTCCGTCCAACCGTTACAACTTGTTGTGGCACAACGTTTCAAGCATTGATTTCGCCGAGAACAATCCCAACCAGATCGTGCGGGTGGGGACGGGCTCCGCTGGCAATGGAGATCCCGGGCGCGGTATCGCCCTTTCCGGTGATAATGGCATCACTTGGACGGAGCCTAATCAGCCGGCGAACGCGTGGGGCGGCACTGTCGCCAGCAGCTCTAGCGGGACCACGAACCTGGTCTGGGCACCCCATCAGGATGCCTCGGTGCCTGTTTCATTTTCGACAAACGGGGGAAACAGTTGGGTTTCATCGACAGGTATACCAGCGGGTGCCCAGGTTCGGGCGGACCGTGTGACACCGGGCAAATTCTATGGATTTTTCCATCAAAGCTTCTATGTTTCGACAAATCAGGGAGTGAATTTTGCCTCCACCGCCTCCGGGCTTCCATACAATGGAGAAATGCGGCCCGTATTTGGAAGAGCAGGTGACATCTGGCTGGCGGGGGAAGCCGGGGGCCTCTGGCACTCCACCAATTCCGGAACCAGTTGGGCCAAACTATCGAACGTTGCGGAGGCCTGGACCATCGGCTTCGGCAAGGCTGCGCCCGGGCAAAGTTATCCTGCTGTCTACATGGGCGGTCGCATCGGTTCGATTTATGGAATTTACAGATCCGATGACGGAGGAGCCAACTGGACGCTGATGACAGATAGCGCCCACCAATATGGAGCGCTGACTGAAACGCTCGTCGCGGACAGGAACATCTACGGCCGTTGCTACTCCACCACGGGATTTGGCGGCGTGATCTATTCGACGATTACTTCTGCCAACGCACCGGTGGCCAACGGCACCTACCACCTCATCTCCAGGCTCAGTGGCAAGGCGCTGGACGCCGCGGGAACCGGTGATGGCACACAGATCATCCAGTGGCCCTATTGGGGCGGACCAATGCAACAATGGACGGTTACCGACACCGGCAATGGCCAATACAGCATCGTTGGAGTTCAAAGTGGAAAAACACTCGACGTTGAATTCGGGACGACCAACGACGGAGCCAAGGTGCAGCTCTACAGCAACTGGGGAGGACCCATGCAGAAATTCACGTTCACTCCTACCGACAGCGGCTACTTCCGAATTACTCCTGTCAGTTCTCCAAACTCCTGCCTGGACGTCACTGGGATCTCCACCGCGGATGGAGCAACCATCCAGCAATGGAGCTTCTGGGGAGGCACCGGTCAGCAATGGAGCATTCAAGCCCCGTAGTTGCGGGTAGGGTTACATCAGAAATTATCAATCCCACGATTCGACTATTTTTCGACACCTGAACATGACCATCACTCCCCGGGGGCTCCTCCGGGGAGTGAAAATCTCATATGCCCGTGATGGTTGGAGCGAACATCACCGACACGGTGAATCCGACCATCAACGCCAAGATGCACACCCATGCCGCGGAGCGGCATGGGTGTTTCCGCCCATTGCCCGATGACGGCAAAATTGCCTAGCTTTCCCTTGGCTCCAAGCACCCAAACCCACTCCCTCTCTGACCCATGAAACCCCATCGAATGAACCACCTGAATTGGTCCCGCAGCGCGGGAATCGACCCGCCTCGAATCCATTCGAGGGCAAGGTGACTTGGCAAGCCCGTGTGTGCCGTGATGCCGCGACAAGTGGGGCAGGGGATCTTCAAACTCCCATGGACCTCATACGCGAAAGTCGCGTGACCTGCGGCAGCAAGTCCTCCCTCTAACCAACTCTCCAGGAAAAATCAAATCCACCAGAAATGGAATCCACAAAACCAATGCAACAAAACAACCCATGAAGAAACAACTTCTAGCCATCGTTTCATCGGTCTTGTCGGTCCTGATGTTTTCGACCTCCGCGTTCGCGCAACTTCCAAGCCCGTGTTATGGATGGAACCTCGGAAACACGCTGGATGCGCCGGACGGGGAGGGGACCTGGAGCCCTCTCGCCACCCAGAGCCTCATCAACGCCGTGGTCGACTCCGGCTTCAACACGATCCGCCTGCCGGTCGCGTGGGACACCCACGCGAACCAGTCCAACCACCAGATCGACGCCGCCTGGATGGCGCGCGTGAAGCAGGTCGTGGATTGGTGCTATGCACGGAAAGTCACCGTCATCGTCAACTGCCACTGGGACAGAGGATGGTTGGAGAAGAACATCACCGACACGGTGAATCCGAGCATCAATGCGAAGATGCAGTCCTACTGGACGCAGATCGCCAACACGTTCAAAAACTACGGTAACGGTGTGCTTTTTGCCGGCACGAACGAGCCCGACTGCACGACGGCGGCGCAGTGGACTACCTTGCTGGCGTATCATCAGACCTTCGTGAACGCAGTGCGCGCGACCGGCGGCAACAACAGCAATCGCTGGCTGGTAATCCAAGGGCCGAAAACGGACATCGACCTCACGGATAAACTGGTGGGTTCTCTGCCGTCGGACTCCGCATCCGGCCGCCTGGCGGTCGAGATTCACTACTATGACCCATTCAGTTTTACCCTGCAGGACAAGGACGAAACGTGGGGCAAGATGCTATACTTCTGGGGCCAGAGCTACCACCACGCCACCCGGACCGACCGCAACGTCAGCTTTCAGGAAGAGGCCCACGTGGACGCGCAATTTCAAAAAATGGCCGACAAGTTCGTCAGCCGCGGTATCCCCGTGATCATCGGCGAGTTCGCGGCCAAGAAGCGCAAACAGTCCGATCTCACCGGCACGGACCTCAATCTGCACCTCGCCTCGCGCACCTATTTCCACAGATACGTCGTGAACTCAGCCAACAGCAAGGGCTTGAAGCCCATCTACTGGGACATCGCCGGGGCGATGTTCGACTGGAGCACCGGCGCCATCACCGATAAAGACACTGTCCGCGCGCTGACCGGCGGCGCGGCGCTTCCGCCTCTGGGCGGCGGCATTATCGCCAACGGAAGCAATGCGCGGCAAGCGAGCAACGTGTCGGGCGAAAACCAGCGCGGGATGGTGACGCTTCCCGGCGACAACCAGTATAGCGGAAAGAAGTAAGGCCCTCGACGTTGAGAGCAGGGGCACGAGCAACGGCTCCAACGTGGCCGCGTGTGACGCCCCTCTCGATCTGATTCATTCTCAACTCCATGAAACACACCCAACTGCCCCGACAAATCGTTCTCGCGTGCGCCAGCCTGCTCGGCCTTGCCGCTGCGCTTCACGCCGACGACGCACCCAAATCTCCGTCCGTCGCCGGACCGCAAGCCGTCGCATCTACGGCAAGCTCCGCGCTCGCTTCGCTCGCCCCCAAGGGCTGGGTCACGACCGGCCCGCTCGTCCACCCGACGGCCAACGAGGCTCACCCCATCGTTGCAGTGAAAGACCCCTCCGTCGTATTTCACGAGGGCCGCTGGCACATCTTCGCCACCACCGCAGGGAGCAAAGGCTGGGGCATGG
>JBDSZP010000013.1:0-7513 GCA_039925065.1 Luteolibacter sp. | reverse complement strand
CGTTGTGCATCCGTGACCGGGGAATCCCGGAGTTGTTGTGAAAGCCGGATGCGGGAAAACCGCACGTCCGGTTTGGGAGGCGGACGGAGGGTAGCGCTGCGGCGCCCCCTCCTCCGACCCGACAGTCAGAGACGGTAACACCGGTCACAAGGCGAAGGAGTGGGCAGGATGGCAACGCAAGCAAAGCACTCACCTCAGGACACGTAGTTCTCCTGACAAGGGTGTCAAGCTCCCTGCTTGCATCGGGAGTCGACTCAGATACTTTGTGCCTGAGTTGGTTCCATTTGCGCGTCATCCTGAGGAGCCCGGTGCGGTAATTCCGCACGCCGGGATCTGCGAGGGGGGCGTCGGGTGAAACCGGCGTCCCTACCTCAATAGACAGAAAAAAACAAAAAAATGAAATCAATCATAACGACCGCATTATTGTTCACGTTAACCGCTGGATATAGTCTGGCCCAATCACTATCTCCAATCGGAACGTTCGTCTATAAATACGCTGATGGCCCTACGTATAGGGTTACCATCCCAAATACAGAATCACTAACCTGGGAATGTATAGAGGGCGCCGAAAAGGGCGCCAAGGGCGAAGAGCATCCGTCTAGGTTCACAGTCGACGACGGAATTTTCTTTGCCACTTGGATCGAGAAAACCGGCATCATTGTCACTCAAGTCGTTAATCTGAAGACTAATAAGGTTTACACTACTATAGTTGAAGGTAAGGAACGATATGTATTGGTAGGCGACATCTCTAAAGACCAGTAAATGAAAAATGAGCCTAACAAGGCGCTGGTGCCAAGACGATTGCTTGTCACGATCAGTGCTATTTCCGTGCTGCGCACGGGCACTGATCGCGCCAAGCAACCGTCTGGCACAGCTTGAGCGTTAGGGAGAAATCAAGTCCACTAAATCGCTTATGCAGCCAGCCTCATTTTTGTCGGATGCACCACTTTACCTCATCTGGGGTGGGTTCGTTCAGTTTTGCTGGTCGGTCCTAGCGGTCAGTAATTCTTATTTTGACAGACCGTGCATTTTGCACTTGTACTTTTTCAGGAGCGCTCTAAACCGGGCGGATGTCCGCCAAAATCTACCGAATCAAACTATCAGAAGACGAGCGGCGCGAGCTTGAATCCATTCGCGACCGAGGCTCCCTGAAGGCCAAAACCTTCAAGAAGGCCCTCGCCCTCCTGTTATGCGACGAGGGCCATCTCGGCCCGGCGCTGGCTGACGAAGCAATCTGCCGGGTTGTTGCGATGAGTCCCAGCAGCGTGTTGCGTCTCCGCCAGCGGTGCTGCGAAACCGGCCCCCTCGGCGCGCTCGTTGCCAAACTTCGCGACAAACCGGCGCGGCGCTTAGTTTTTTTTCACCGATGCGAGAAGGGCGGTGAGGAGGGGGCGGTTTTTGGCCGCGGCATCGCCTTCGCCGTGGGCGCAGATCATGAAGACCTTGCCGTCGACGGAGAAGAAATAGACGTCGGCATTGGACGGGTCTCCGTCATCTGCTTCCTCGCCGGTACCGATGAGCTGTTTGCCGGGAGCGCCAGCCACGCTGATTTCCTTGGTTTCGGTGACCTTGAACTTCGTCACTTGGGCCTTGATGAGATCCGCTACTTGTTTGACAGCTTCGTCAACCGAGGCGGTGCTGAGAGCCCAGACCTGGATGTGGACGCCGGACCTCGGCACGTCGATCGAGACCGAGCCGTCCTTGGAAACATATGTCTTCCATCCTTCGGAAAGTTGCAGGGTGATGGCAGCTTTCTTGTCAGCGGAAGGGACGGTGAGGGGAGTGGTGACATCGGCGGCGATGGCGGAGCAGCACATTCCGGCAAGCACGGCAACAGAGAGAAGGATGGATTTACGCATGGTTTCGAGGGATTATAGGTTTCTGACTGGGACGTTTTGCCCGTGCTCAAAGTGTCAACGTCGCATGGGCGTGCAAGTGCGATCTCGCACAGAACGCTGATTCGCCAAAGAGAAGATGCCCAGACAGGAATGTCCGGACTACGCTTCCGTCGGCCGCATTAACTCATTCCAGTGATTTGAGATAAGTGAGCCGCAAGGAATCAAACTCCTGTTTCTTTCGTAGGGAGAGTGGAGCGGATTGGTCGATGGATTGGCGGATTGAAATGACTTCGTTTTCGGCTTTCTGAAGAGCTTCAAGTTGCTGGCTGATCTTGATATCGATCGCCGCAAGCGTAGCTTCCAGCTCTTCGTGGATTTCCGGAGCTTGGCCGGGTTTGAGCAGATTTGCCAGTTGCTCACGTTCGCTTCGCTTCTTGTTCAAAACGTTCGATTGGGTCGCGACGGTTTCGGAAGCACGGGTGAAATCGAGCTGGTGTTCGTCAGTCGCGATCGCATTTTCTTCGGCTTCGCGGCGGCTGGCAAGAGCGCGGGTGTTGATGGCGGCGGCAGTCCAATGCTTTACGGATTCATTGAGTCGCTTGATTGGAGACTTTGCGGCTTCGCATGCGGCAGCGGCTTCAGCGATGGATTTTTCCGCCGCTTCAAGCGCGACACGACACGGGGGAATCGCCTGTTCGGTCGTTTGAACGCGGGCGAGGGCGTCAGCTGCGATTTTAGCGGTTCCGTCGTTTGGGTTTTGGGAGACTCCCGCTTGGGCTGCCTTCTGGATCTCAATGGCTTGGGCACGGGATTTTTCAGCCTCAAGCAAGGTCTGGCGGGCTGCATCGCGGGCTGCGTTGCGATCTTCAAGGGCCTTTATCGAAGATGCGATCACTTGTTCCTGTTGGGTGATCTGGGTTTGGAAGGTGATGAGGCGATTTTCGATGGTAGGAGGATTGGCGTGGATCTCTCCAACGGGACTGCCATCGGTTGTTTGAAACACACGGATCACGCCCTCCGCATCTGCGACAAATGCTCGTTTCGACTCGGGATCCAAGGCCACAGCAGTGGGAAGGGCCGGGAGATTCTGGATCAGATCGCGAGCGTGGCCGAAATCGGGTTTCCACAATTTCGCTTTCATGTCGCGACCGGCGGTGACGAACGAGCCATTGCGGGCGAAGGCAAAGGCGGTGACGCCGCCGGGATGGGCGTCGATTTTTTTCACCTCGCTGCCGCCGTTCATTTCCCAGAAACGGATAGTACCGTCTTCGGATGAGGTCGCTAGAATGTTGGAATCCGCGCGGAACACGGTGGCCGTGATGGCGGCTTGGTGGGCGCGAAGGGTATGAAATTCATTGCAAGTTCCGCTTTCCCAAACCCACACGCCGCCGTTGCGATCCCCAGTGGCAAGCAGCACTCCGTCCGGCGAGAAGTCGAGGGCGGTGATCCAGTCGGTGTGCTTCTTGACGGATTTGATCTGGGAGCCGTTTTCGGTGTTCCAGAGCTTGAGTAGGCGGGATGGTCCGCCAGTGGCGATCAAGTCGAAGCCGGGGCGGATATCGGCGGCGAGAACGGAGTCGAATTCTTTCGCAACGGTTAGCAAGCGGGTCCCGTTGATGATGTCGAAGGTGACAGTGATACCGGATTTTCCGGGAACTCCGCCGCCGACAACGAGGTAGCGGGCGTCCGGGGTGAAAGTGAGGGAAATGGGATCGCCCTCGGGAAATGGAAGAATCCCAATGAGTTCCAAAGTTTCCGTGCTGTGGAGCAGGATCTGGTGTTGTCCGGTGACTGCGATGACTGGTGCCCAAGGAGATGCGGCAATGGCGTGAATGGCGCTGGCTCTTTGGGTGACGACGGGAGGTTCAAGTAGAAGATCCGCAGGCATCGACGGCGGGCCGTCGGGCTTGGCAATCGGATCGGAGTGAATTGCCGTTTCAAACTTAGGTTTGGACGGCTTGCGGGCGGCTGACGATTTGTTTTCGAGCAGTCCTCCTTCGATCCAACGTTTGAGGACATCAATTTTATCTGTGGAGAGCTTTTCTCCCTCGGGTGGCATCTTGTGCTCGCCGGTTTGCTGCACACAGATGATCAGTGCTGTGCTGATGTCCCCGGGCTCGACGATTTTGCCTCCGGAACTTCCCTTGAGGGCACCCGCAAAAGTCGAAAGATCGAGGCCGCCCTTGGTTTTGTCAGGGTTGTGGCAGTTCAGGCAGGATTGCTGGAAAATGGGGAAGATGTGGTCATCGTAAGTCGTTTTTTCCTGCGCCAGCACGGCGGAAGATGAGGCAACCAAGATGACCAAATTGCGTAGCATGTAAGACGGGACCAAGTGATCCCGATGCATACGTGCCTCAGCGTGCCCGAACTAACGCTGAATTTCGCAAAAAAAACGATGCCGAATCAATATCTGACCGCCGTGTGGGGCTGGGACGTGAGCGCAGGAACCGCCATCGCGATCACAGTGCAAATGCTGGCAAGGGCAAGCGGGATCCAGCGGCTGGGATCGTGATCAAGAATTTGGGAAAAATAGAAATAAGCCTGCTGCTGTGGCGAAGGGAAAAGCAGGGCAGGGATCGTCAGCATGCCGCACAGGATCAAGGCCGGTGCCGAGAGCATGATCATCATCGAGGCGCTTTTGGCGCTGATGCGTGACGTCAAAAGCAGACGCGGGCCGGTGATGAACGCGAGTCGCAGAAGCCGTCCGAAAGTTTGTGGACTGAAAAAGCCGGGGCTGATGGCGTTCTTCAAAATCCGGGAAGGGGCTGGTTGAAGGGTGAGGGACATGGGACTGCGCGAGGACTATACGCGATCGCGTAATGTGGCAATAAATTTAAGCTACCCAAGATACAAGGGGCTATTTATTTGAGCTAAGGGGGCGGAATTGATCAGACCCCTTGATTCCATGCGGAAATTACGGGATCAAGCACGGCCTTCCTCGGCGTCCATCAGATCGAAATAGGTCATGATTTCGTTCCGCGATTCAAATCCCGCTTCGGCCTTCTGCTTGACCAGTCCCTCGGAGCCGGAATCACGCCAGCCGCGCTTCGACATGAAGCCATTCCAAACCTCGATTTGCTCCGCGTCTGGCTTGCGGCCGTTTTCAAAACACCAATCGAGGATTTCCTCATCGCTGCCTCCTTGCAGGACGCGGGCGCTAAAATCCTCGAAGCTCACTCCGAGAAACCGGCACAGGCGATCATCGAACGTGCGGTTGTTCGGCATCATTCCGATATGGTAGCCTTCGGGGAGCTTGCCCTCCGCATCAAGGCGGATTTTATCGACGATGCGTGCGAAAATGACGATGCCTTGGACCTGATGACGTGGGCTGCGAATGGGAAATGACATGGGCGCAAGTTAGGTCTCCAGGTCTGTGGCTGGCAATCTAATCCTTGCTCGCGCCTTGCGATTGAATCGTTCGTTTGACATTGGCGTTTCATCCGCATTGAGTAGGGAAACCCTATGCGTGAATTGACCATCCCTGAATCCGGGCCCAAGAGGAAATTGCTGGATGCCGCCGAACAATTGTTTGCGGAAAAGGGATTCGAAGCGGTGTCAGTTAGGGATGTCACGCAGTTCGTTAAAATGAACGTCGCTGCGGTGAACTATCACTTCGGCAGCCGCGAGGGGATGCTGACTCTGGTGATCCTGCGTTATGCGGGTCCGGTGAACGAAGAGCGTCTGGCGCGCTTGGAATCCGCTGAGCGCAAATGGGCGGGAAAGGGGCTTCCTCTTGAAGAGATCATCGATGCCTTCGTCAGGCCACTGTTGGGGCAGGTGCGTAAGACCGCGCTTTCCGAGGGATTGTTTTATAAACTGCTGGGCCGGATTTTCGCCGAGAATGGGGATGGCCTGTCACCCATCATCGAAGAGCGGCTGCGCCAGACCAGCGATCGTTTTGCTCGGGCGTTTGGCAAGGCGCTTCCGACGATCGGCGCAGAGGAATTGGTCGCCCGGATCCACTTTATGACGGGTGGATTGGTGCATCTTCTGACGCATCAGGACATGCTGGCTAACGGAGCAAGCGGGCTACCTTCGATGGAGGTGACTCTCACGCGCTTCATCCGATTCGCCGTCGCAGGGTTGCGGGAAGGCACGGATACTGAGGTAGTCGTGAAAAAAGGACCGCAGGCGATGTTTGATTTCTAAGGGTTCATCGGGCCGCAGAATTCGAGCGAGAAATTTTCCGATTTCGGAGTGTTCAAATTTCATCGCCCACCTAGGTTCCTGCCCCCATGTCCGCCAAGATTCGTTTCACCTCAGCTACCGCCACCGGGCTCGTCCTCGCCAAAGTCGGCCACCCGCAACGCGATGAGCCGCTCCAGACATCCAAGGAAGTTTTTAAAATCGCCGAGGAAGATCAGGAAGCACTCTCCGCCATTTTTCTCAAGCCCTTCAAAAACCTTACGGCCCACCGTTTCAGCCATCACTCCTCACTCGATCAGCACGAGATGAACGCGTACTCGGCTGCCATTTTCGCCTCGGACGAAGGCCTGTTGGAAAAAGGCTGCGACATCGCAAAGCGCCTCTACGCGAAGTCGAACCACCCGAACATCAAGTCCGGCGATCTTTGCATTTCCCTGATCAAAAACATCGATGTCGATGGCGAACTCACCCAGGCCCTCTGCATCCTGAAGTCCGAGAGCGTCGTCCCGTTCCTCAGCATTTCCACCCGCGATGGCGACTTGGAACTCCACACGGAGCAGGGGATCAACCCGGAAAAAATCGACAAAGGCTGCCTGATTCTCAACCACTTGGCGACCAAAGGCTACTACGTGCTCACCTTTGACCGTACCGGCTCCGACTCGCGCTTCTGGGTCCGCGATTTCCTCGGCGTCGTCCCCATCACGGACAGTCCGTTCCTGACTAACAAATACGCGAACATGGCCGTCGCCTTCCTCGAAAAGGAAAAGAAGGAGTCACCGAAAAAAGCCGCGGCCGATGATGACGCGCCACCGTGGGATGCCTCCAGCGCCGCCCGCGATGCGATCACTTACTTCGAGGAAAAGGAAAATTTCAGCCTTCAGGAATTCGAAGAGCAGGTCCTGAAAAGTCCGGAAGTCGCCGCAAAATTCGCCGAACACCGCTCGAAGGTCGAGGAAGAGCAGGGCCATCGCCTGGACGATTCCTTCGAGATCTCCAAAAAGGACGTCACCAAGGCCAAGAACAAGATCAAGACTATCATGAAGCTCGATACCGGCGTTGAGATCCGTCTCAAACCTACCGTCGCCACGGCTCCTGATAAATTTCTTGAGCACGGTTTCGACGAAGCGCGGAAGATGAAGTTCATCAAGGTCTTCTATCGCGAGGATCTGGCGGACTAATCACCCGGCGCGAAAGTTTCGTTGGAAAAATAAATAGGCGCTTCCCACCCGGGAAGCGCCTCTGTTTTTTTTGCACCTGCAATCTGTTTAAGTGCGATGGAAAACTCAACCAGGATGCGTGGTCTGTCAAACGACTTGCTAACGCTAATTGCCCCCATTTCGTGGGGTGTTCATATGATCCGCCGGGTGTCGAACCGGGAGTAACTTCCAGTTTGATGACGGCAGGAGTTCGTAATGACCATTTGAGTTATACTGATACTCATCAGGATTTGTGAATTCGGGTGACGCGAAGCTTTGGACTGCGTGCAGCCTGCTGCCGCTTTCGGCCACGCAGCCCGCTGCGAGCCGTCG
>JBDSZP010000012.1:0-4928 GCA_039925065.1 Luteolibacter sp. | reverse complement strand
CGCGGCGTTGCACCATCAGGGTTGCCCCCATTGTGAATTATTCTCGACTGCTGCCACCCGTAGGTGTCTGGACCGTGTCTCAGTTCCAGTGTGCCTGATCGTCCTCTCAGACCAGGTACCCGTCGTTGCCTTGGTGAGCCGTTACCTCACCAACAAGCTGATAGGACGCGAACCAATCCTATAGCGACAGCCTTGCGGCCACCTTTAATCTTGCGATACCATGGGGTATTAATCCAAGTTTCCCTGGGCTATTCCCCGCTATAGGGCATGTAATTCACGTGTTACTCACCCGTGCGCCACTAGACTGGTCTTGTATTGCTACTCAACCAATCCCGTGCGACTTGCATGTCTTAAACACGCCGCCAGCGTTCATTCTGAGCCAGAATCAAACTCTCCGTAAAAATGATCTGATGAGCCGGATGCCATTGCTGACAGACGGAGTTCAAATCGGGGTCGCCGACCTCGAGGGCCGGCTTCCGCGCACTGTTTCAATATTGAAATCAGGTGCGCAGCGCACAATTTAATCTTTTTCCTCTTCCCAGCGATATCTACCTGCTTAGGGCGCTTCGTTCGATTTTGCATCGGACTTGGCACGATTGCCGCTGGGCCATACTGTCAAAGAGCTTGTTTCGAGGGGACTAAAAAGCCGATCGGGTGGTTCTCACCGCGATCGACTGCTTGTCTCTCGGTCGCCCTCCGTCGTGGCGACGGGCGAAACCTAGGGCAACCCACCGCCTTGGGTCAACCCATTTTGATCCGGTTTTTTCATTTTTTCCGAAGCCGCCCCGCAATCCCTTATGGAATATGGGGTTTTCCGCGCGGAAAAATCCGCACCCCTAACTAATCCGATCGTTTTGACCTTGGGATGGCGGGTGCCAAACACACTTTTTCGCGATATCGGCCATTGATCCATGGTCAATACCTTGATCTCAACTCGGTGGCTGAAATCGCGAGCGGGTATCAAGTCGATCCAGCCTTGCCCGCCTCTTTCAGCGCTATGCCGACGGACGACCGTGGCAATTGCTCGCATGATTGAAAACCCAGCATGCCGTCGATCTGACGCTGCGTCACGCCCACCCTGTCGCCGAAGCCGACAGGCGATCGGTTCACGGCACCACTCCCGCAAGGATCAGTCCGTAATCTTCAGACAGCGCCGATCCCGTTGGCATGCGGAAATACCACGCCTGGCGCGGATGCTTCTCATTTTCCGGCGAGGACGGCGATTTGTTTCGCGGTGAGGGTGCCGTCGTAAATGCGGAGGTCGTCGATGGCACCCGCGAAGAAGGGGTCGGAGGGAAACTGGGAGCGGCCGAGCCAGTTTCGATCGGTCTTGCCGAGCTGGAATGGCGGGAAGTCGATGGCTGAATTCGTACCGACAGCGACACCGTTGAGGTAAAGCGTGCCGGTTTTCCCCGATAAGGTCACCGCAAGGTGGGCCCATTCGCCTTTCGGAAACGTGTCGCCAGCGTCGATGACCTGCTCGTTGTAACCGTAGGTCGTGCTGATGGCGAAACGGGCTTTACCGTTGGCTCCGCGCGGTGTGAGGAACATGTAGTTTCCTCGGTCGTCTCCGAAGTCAGAGACCCGCATCCAAGCTTTTTCGGAATCGATGCGGACCCAGGCAGCGATGGTGAAATCTGACAGATCCGTGCCGATGCCAACGGGCAGGGTGACGTGGCCGTCCTTGCCATCGAGCAAAATAGCCTTGGCAATTTTACCTTGGTCCCATGTTGCTCCGCGCTGGAGAATGCCGTTGTTTTTTCCCGTCTCATCGCGGGCGGAGGAGCCGGACGATGCATCGAACGTGTAATGGGCGACGAGCGAAGGCTTCATGGTAAGCACTGCGACGTTCGACGGCAAGGTTGGCACTCCGGCACGCATGCCAGTGATGAGGTAGTAATTTGCGCCCGGCAACGGCGCGGTGTCGGTAAAGGTGAGCGGATCCTTGATGCCCGAGGCGAGAATGGTGACCGGCGCATCCGGCGCGGGTGCGCGTTTCACCGAATAGGAATCCGCGCCGGCAGCCCCCCACCACGAAAGCACTACGCCGGAGCTGGCCTTGCGTGCCGTGAGACCGCTGGGTACGGGGTTTTTCACCTGCGGATCGATCGTGTCGGTGAGGGTTCCGAGGCCGAATTGATCAAACGACGAAGCGTGTCCGCCCGGGACGCCCTCGGGACGCAACTTCGCAGCATAACGCTCGCTCCACGGCGCGGCGATGCCACGGTGGACGTAGTGGTTCACCACCAGTTCGTAGCCCATGCGGAAAGTTCCCTGGTCACTGGAAATCTGGGTTTGCTCGCGACGGTCGCCGTGCGGGCCGGTGCCCCACTCGTAGGCTTGGAAAGGAACCCGCTCGCCAAGGTTGTATTTCGCGATGTATTCGGCACCGGCGAGGAAACGGTTGTTATCGTAGGCATAGAGGTCGGCGCCTTGATTCCAAGCGGTTTCGAGAAACGGCCCCATCAAGGCGATGCCGAGGGTGTTGTGCCCTTGGTCGCGACCGGACTCTTGCCATTGGCCGAGGTATCCGGGATGGACATAGTAAACGGCCTTGTCCATCGCCCCATTGCCTCGGCCGTAGCGGAAATATTTGAGCGCCTGATCGTAGAGATCGGGCCGGTCGCAGAGCACGCCGATGGCCTGGAGCGAGGCCATGTTGCAGAGATCCCAGTTCGCCCAATAATTGGTAATCGCCGCGCCATTGTGATCCTTTCCCCCGTCCCGACCGAACAGGAACGACTGGTTCATCGGGTAGAAGACATCGATCATCATCTTCTGGAAACGGGCGAAATCGCGCGAGTTCCAGCCGCGATAGGTGCGCATGATCTCGGCCACATTGGCGAACTGATAGCCGTAAATACCTGCGGCAAGGAAACGGTCCGCGTTGCCTTGGACAGCTTTGAGTTTCGATGACCAGGCGTTGAGGATTTCCACGGATTTATCCGCATACCGGACATCGCCGCTCACCTTCCAACGAACGGCGAGTTGATAGGCAGCATGGATGTCATTGAAAAGGAGGGGAAAATTCTGGCCCGGACCGCCGCGGATGACGGTTTCCACCGGCCGGGGGCTCCAGCCGAGCTGGGCGTTGTGGCTTTCGTCGAGCTTCTTCCAGCCCGACAGCCACGGTTCCTCACCTGCGGCGACCTTCGTTTTCATGCGCTCGAAATCGGCCTCGGTATGGAGCAGTCCGGGATGAACGAAGGGTTTCGCAAGCGCCGGAGCGGAAATCGCCACGATGGTGGCGATGAGGACGGCAATTCTGCGGACGGAGAATGGGAGCGGGCGGCAGTGGACCATGGGTGGCGTTGATTCGGAATGGAGGCTACGCTGCACGCAATGCGGGGTCTTCAGGTCTTCCAGGTTTTCCGGCTTTCCATGGAAAACTGAGACTTGCTCTTTAACGAGCCCCGGGAAAATGCCCAAACAGGAATGTCCGGGCTACAGGTGAAGACAGGCAGCAATGCGAGGCACCAGCGCGCCTTCATTCCCTCACGCGGTCGAGGTCGAGCAAGCGCACGAGAGCATCCATGCGGCGATTGGTGCGGATGTGGAATCCAAACGACAATGCAATCGCTGCAACAACGAGGGTGTTGGGGCCGAGCAAGATGTGGGGGAACCAAACCACTGCGACAGTCCCTAACACGCATACTATGATCGGAACCACGATAGAACGGCTCCGTCCGCTTGCCCGGTCGAGAAGTCCACGCCGGGTCCGAACAGCATCCAGATGGACCCTCGCGTAGGCTTCTAATTCTTCTTGGCTCAGCCTGGCAACTTCTTCATTCGAAAGGTTTAGTGGCATATTGAAAATTCTTATTTGCTTTATTGTTTCTTCAGCACGGCTTGGATCTCTGCAATAATTTCATCCAGCTTCTGAAACTTCATCGGGAACGGCTCCTTGGAACCATACCATTCCACTTCGCCGCCCCTAACTGTTCTCAAAGAAAGCTCCCAGTTCGTTCCGACCCAGAGATCCCCATCCTTACTTAGAAACGCGAGAAATCTCCCCTTCGACAAGCGACATTGAGCGCAAATGAACGACTCCCCCCCGTAAAGCACGAACTCCTTAGGTGCTTCACCCTTAAGAATCTTCTCGACCCGGACCTTAGCCTGTTGCCCGTAAGCCCATTTCCCTTTGACGGGAGGTGCGAAGGGGTCATTCCCACCCCGGACGCTCGGCGGGGGCTCAGCGGGCTCCTCAATATTGATGATCGCGATCACCTGCGCCTTTTGGATTAGTTCGGATCGCGTGTAGAAATACGCCTTGCCAAACGCACTCCATGACGAGGCGAGAAGCAGGGCGCAAGCTCCGATGATGGGGCTGGCCCGCCGTCCGCGATTTTTGGTTTTTTCTGACATTTCTTTGCTGCTGCCCAAAGTAGCACAGACATTCCCGTCTGTGAATGTGCTTTTGTTTTTTCTGGCATTCTTTGTGCGGCTTCTGCCCCTCGCTTTGATAGACGCTCGTCAAATCCCTATCCGTAGTCGAAGACAGGAAATTTTTCCTATCGGGCAACCTGCATCTTCCTCGGTGTGGCCCTGACGAACGGGATGGCGTCTTTGGCCGAATCAACTCACTCCACCATCCTAGAAATCGTCGAACGTAATCCGTCTGCCGCAACCGCTCATCCGTTGGCGGCAACCTCTTATCCATTGGCGGCAGCCTCATATCCATCGGCGGCAGCCCCATATCCATTGGTGGTAACCTCTCATCCATCGGCGGTAACCTCTCATCCGTTGGCGGCAGCCTCTCATCCATCGGCGGCAGCCACCCCTCCATTAGGAACTTGCCTCCATCCGCTGGCAGAAGACTCCATCTACTGACAGCAAGCAATGGTCCAACGCACGGAATTCCTCCCGTCGGGTGCCATTATTATTCGGATTCTTGCGTTCCGATGGTTCCCAGCGGTGAATCAATGCCC
>JBDSZP010000011.1:0-6807 GCA_039925065.1 Luteolibacter sp. | reverse complement strand
AATGCGTTTCGACGAGGTGACCGCGCGTTATGGCGAGTTCGGGGATTTCTACATCGGCATGCAGCTTCCGCTCGGCGAGTTGTTCCGGCGGATCTGTTTGTGAGATCAGGGCCGCCAGGCTGCGTCGTCGGCACGCTGGCGTTGCTGCCGGGCGCGGTTTCCGTGGCGGGCGTAATCGGCCTGATCAAATGGAGTGCTCTGCCGGTCGATGGCAGGCACTTTGATCACGTGTTCTGGACCTTGCTTGGAGCGGCAGGCGGCGGCCTTTTGGGAGTCGCGCTGCTGCTTTTTCTCGCGATTTGGGTTTTCCGTGTGACCGATTTTCGTCGGTAGGCTTCCTACGATTCGGGTCACATGAAATGGTGGGGCGATATCCCTAAGCCTTTTAACTTTTTGACACTTCCTGATGGTCGGAGTATCCTGACTTTCTTGAGTTTGGAAAAACACAGGTCAGGGATAGAGCCTTCCGACGATGAGCTGCGCGAGATGCTCGACGCCGCCGAGCGCCGGAAAGAGGCTGATTGGAGCCAGAAGGGACGGAAAATTTCATGGATCGTCCTCGTTCCCACTGGTGCGGCGATCCTTTGGGCCGTCTGCTTTTTGATCCAATACAAGGCGAACGAGAAACCGGAGGAAATCAAGCAGCCGGTCGTCCTCGCGCCCACGGCGGCAGAGACGGATGCCCAGAATGACATGGCGCCATTCGATCTCTTCAAGCCGGAATCTCAACACGTGGGGAATACCGGAAAATCGGCCGAACCCCAGAAGCCCGAGTGGAAAATGGTGGATAAGGGCGATATCGAATTCGCCATGCAACTGCTCAATTTCGTTCAGCCACCCGCCAGCGCGAAGCCAAAGAAGGACTGACTGCCAGTGTAGCCCGGACATTCCTGTCTGGGCATCTTGCTGGGGCTTGTGAAAGAACAGGCAGGAATGCCCGTGTCACGTCCGCTGCGCTCCGCTCACCTCTATTTCGAAAAATGGAACCCCTGCTCTCGCTTGCAAGTCGATGCAAGAGCGACACCCGTGTTCAGTAAGCCTCGGTGAAAGTGAGGCTCAGTTCGTTTTCGAGGCCCGTGATTTTTCCGCGCTCGCGGGGCTCGATGAAGGCGATCGAGATTCCCTTCTTGCCTGCTCGGGCTGTTCTGCCACTGCGGTGCGTGTAGTATTCGGTTTGCTCGGGAAGCTGGTGATGGATGACAAATGACAAGCCTTCCACGTCGATCCCGCGCGCGGCGACATCGGTGGCGATGAGGAATTGGACCTTCTTGTTCTTGAAGGCGCGCATGACCTTGTCGCGTTCCTTCTGGGTGAGATCGCCATGAATCACGTCCACTGGAAAACCGCGGACAGTGAGTTGCTTTGCTAACACAATCGCCCCGGCACGTGTCCGGCAGAAAATGATGCCGCGCTCTTCCTTTTGCTTCTTGAGAAATGCGGAAATGAAATCCGTTTTGTCGTCGCGCGAGCAAGTGACATAGCGGTGGTCGATGTCGCGGTTGACGACGTGGCCTTTGTCGATTTTCAGCATGTGGGCCTTGGGCGACATGTAGTCCTTGATGAGGCCTTGGATCGCATCCGGGATGGTTGCGGAAAAAAGCCAGGTGCTGCGGCGGCTGCGGGTGAGGGCGAAGATTTTCACCAGCTCCTTCTTGAAGCCCATGCTGAGCATTTCATCCGCTTCATCGAGGATGAGATATTTCACGTGGGCGAGTGTGAGCGCCTTGCGCTTGAACAAATCGAGCAGACGTCCGGGCGTGGCGACGACGATATGGGTGGGGCGTTGCAGCGCTGCTG
Source organism: Luteolibacter sp. (assembly GCA_039925065.1). GTDB lineage: Bacteria > Verrucomicrobiota > Verrucomicrobiia > Verrucomicrobiales > Akkermansiaceae > Luteolibacter. The sequence continues at coordinate 5,010 of JBDSZP010000011.1, read as the reverse complement.
CCTGGCGGTCCATGTCTTCACCACCGCAGACGGCTTCGGTGAAAATCTTGTCGGTGTGTTTGGTAAAACGGAAAAGCTGCTTCGCGATCTGTTTCGCGAGTTCACGGGTGGGCGCGACGATGAGGGCTTGGATTTCATTCGCCTTCGGATCGATCTTCGTGAGCAAAGGCAGGCCGAAAGCGGCGGTTTTGCCGGTTCCCGTTTGGGCTTGGGCGATCAGGTCACCGCCGTTTTCCATCAGAAATGGGATCGCTTCGGCCTGGATGCGGGTCGGGGTGAGGATGCCAAGTTCCTCGATGCCCTTGATCAGATTTGGGGAAACCCCGAGTTCTTTGAAAGTTTTCAACGTCGTAATTGCTTGTGAATCCGCCAGCGCGGGCGGGTTTGGAAATGCACCATGCCTGACCCGGCGGTCAATGGCGAGCGATCAATATGCGTCCGAAACGCAAATTGCCTCAGTGGTTGAAGGTGAAATCGACGCCCTTGTGGCTCCAGGCTTTCGTCATTTCCTTTTCCAATTGCTCGAAAGTGCGCCCATCCAGCAAAACATCGAGTGCTTTTTCCGAGTCCTTTCCGTCGCGCAGCGCCTGGAGAAATGCCTTGATGTGCTTGCCATCTCCCTCGCCCTCCATGTGGAGGAAATAGGTGGTGATGAGAAGTCCGCAGCCGTAGCTGAGTTGGGGCTGCTCTTGGAAACTGGAATAACTTTGCAGCATGAATGTCTTCAAAGCAGGCAGGCTGATCTTCGTGCCGAGTGCCCGTCCCCCACGATCCTTGGTGCCGTAGCCGGTGGCATATTCCATAATGGGTTTCTGATTTCCATGCACCGTGTAAATGCCCGAGCGGTAAGGAGTGTTCGACACATATTCGGCAAGGCCCTCGCTGAACCACCCCATCGCGCCTTTTTTGAAATACGGTTCCGGTGTGAGTTGGTGGGTGAGCTCGTGCGAGAGGGTGTTGCTGCTTTTTTCCCGATCCAACATATACCCGCTGCCCACTTTCTGAACGCCGAGGCTGGTGAGCGGAACGATCACGACGTTGCGGCCAGTGATGAAAACCCCTGCGGTTCCGGACGGACCACCCGCCTTTGCGTAGTCCTCGGTCTTTTCATACAAGAGAATCTGGAGCTTCCCATCGGTCCTTTCCCCGCCATCGAGACCCAGTGGCAGGCTGCGGCAATAGACGTAGGTGGCCTCGAACATGATGGCGAATCCCTTGACCACCGTTTTGGAAAGGCGGACGTCGCAGACGTAGCGGTAGTTGGCACTTTCGTAAACGTAGCGGTTTTTCTCGGGGGTTTCCTCCACTGTGTTGATCTCCGGGTCGTCGCTGAACTTGATCATCTCCGGCCATGGCGCGTCGAAATTCGGAGCATCCGTGGTGGCTTTTGCCTTCAACGGGTCGAGCGCGTCCTTGGCGTATTGGCCGTCGGTTTCGGAAAGTTTGGCAATGGGGAAGGGGACTTCGCGCCCGTCTTTCAGCTTGAGAACGATCTTTTCTCCATCGCCGCGAACGAGCGTGGCATCGATCTTCCTGCCTTGAATATCGGTCCACGACCGCGATTCGAAAGCGGAGGAAAGGCCGGAAAGAAGGAGTAAAAGGGAGAGAATTCGCACGGAATCAATGAGTTTTGGAAAGCCGATCTATCGAAAACGGGTGGAGGTGTCGAGCAAAGGATTTCCCCGATACCGTTGCATATCTTGGCGAAAACGAAAGCGCCGACCCGGCAAGTCGCTGCTTGGAAATTGCCCGATCACCGTCATGATCCCGCCGCGACCATGGAAGAATCCGGAACGAACGAGAAAACGACTGCTGAAGAGCCCGCTGCGGCGACGCCCGGATTGCGCCAGGATCTGGCCGTGCTCATGAAAGTGCGTTTGAACTTTTTCATCCTGATCACCACGTTTTTCGGGTTCGTGTTGGCGATGCGCGGGAGTGACATGAACTGGATGAAACTGCTGCACACGATCCTCGGGACGGCGGCGGCGGCATTCGGCTCGGCGGCGTTCAACCAAGTGATGGAAATCGATCTCGACGCACGGATGAAGCGCACGGCGGATCGCCCGCTGCCTTCCCGCCGCATGGATCCGGTGGTGGCGTTTGGCATCGGCTGGGTTCTTTCCGCGATCGGCATCATTCATCTGGCGGTGCAGGTCGGAAATCTGGCCGCCTATCTCGCGGCGGCCACGGTATTCATCTATGTCTGCGTTTACACCCCGTTGAAGCGTTTCAGTTCCACGAACACATTGGTCGGAGCCATTACGGGAGGCATCCCACCGGTCATCGGTTGGGTGGGTGGAGGAGGCGCAATCGGCTGGCAGGCGTGGTTTCTATTCGGGCTGTTGTTTTTCTGGCAGCTTCCCCATTTCATCGCGATCAACTGGTTGTGCCGTGATGAGTATGAATCCGTGGGCTACCAGATGTGGTCGAACGGCGATCTATCAGGAAAGAAAAGCGGGCGGCTCTCGGCGATGTTCGCTCTTGGACTGGCGGTGTTTTCGCTGATGCCCGCGTTTTTCGGATTCGCGAATTTACTTTGGACCATCGTCGGGCCGCTGCTTGCCCTGATAATGATGGCTCTTGCTTTGAAATTCGCACGCGACGGTGAACGGACTTCCGCGCGGCGCTTGTTTTTCTTCACACTGCTCTACATCCCGGTCTCCTTCCTGGTTCTGGTGATCGCATGGAAAGTCATATGAAAGAGTTGATCGCATCCACCCAACGGCTCGCGGATGATTTGCGCGATTTGGAATTTTCTCCACCCGTCGCTTACGTCTATCGGACGTTGGATTACACCTGGGCCGCGCAGCAGGAATACCTGAAGCGCTACGGAAAGGGAAAGAAGCGCATCGTGTTTCTCGGAATGAATCCCGGTCCATTCGGCATGGCGCAAACCGGCGTACCCTTTGGTGAGGTCGCTGCCGTGCGCGATTGGATGGGAATTGAAACCCCGATCGACAAACCCGCGCTCGAGCACCCGAAGCGCCCGATCGAAGGCTTCCAATGCAAACGCTCCGAAGTCAGTGGGCGGCGTTTGTGGGGATTGTTCGCCGAACGTTTCGGAACGGCGGATGCTTTTTTCAAGGATCACTTTGTTCTCAATTTCTGCCCGCTGGTTTGGATGAGTGAAACCGGCGCCAATCTAACGCCTGACAAGCTCTCTTCCACGGAGATGGCGCCGGTCGAGCGCATGTGCCTGAAGCACCTTCAGGAAGTGATCAGTCTTTTGAAGCCGGAATATCTCATCGGCGTTGGAGCATTTGCCGAAGAACGCCTGCGTCGCGCCGCCGAGGCGTGTGGCAGCAAGGCGGTGGTCGGCCGCGTGCTGCATCCGTCACCCGCATCCCCGGCTGCGAACCGCGGTTGGTCCGAGGCTGCGAGCCGTCAGTTGGCCGAGCTGGGCGTCTGGTAGAAATTCAGGCCAAGGTTTTCTGAAGCTCCTTGATCAACCGGGCATCTTCCTCGCGACCATTCTGTTCGAGCGACTGATTCAGGTTGTTCAGCAGACGCAGCAGGATGGTCCCCAGATCGGCGGTGCGGCGCAGCAGATCGCGCTGGGATTTGTCGAGCTCCGGGCTGTCTAGCAGAGTTGATTGGAAATGAAGCCGTCCGTGATCGAAGCAATCGACGATGAGTGGATAACCATCCTCGAAAATGCGGCACATGAAATGACCGGGGAAATTCACACCCTCGACTTCAAGCTCAAGCCTCCTCGCGACGAGGATGAAAATCAAACAGAGACCAAGCGGGTTGGATTGGCCCTCCGCGATGGACCAGGCCAGATCGGAATTGCGCGGATCATAGTAGGCGGATTGGTTGCCGCGCAGGCGGTTGCCTTCGAAAAGAAACGCGCGAAGTTCGTTCTCCGTGGTGATCCCTTCCTCTTCGGCTTCTTCCGCAAGAAGATCCAGTGCGTCGGTGAGCGGCTGCCGCAGTGCGATGCCATCGTGGAGGAAATCCGATAGGGCGCGGAGCAGTGCCTCGAAGGTATCCCAATCTTCTCCCAGTGCGGCGGCACCTCCGCTGGGGGCGATCCATTCCCTCGCAAGAATTTCGCGGCGTCCAGGGCTGAGCATTTCAGTCAGGATCGATTTTTCCTCACGACTCAGGATGCGCGGCTGTGTGGCGAGCCATTCGCTGATGTCACCGCCGCAAAGGGCGAAGCGTTCCGCGACGCGCTCACGAACGGCAGGAGTCTCGTCATCGAGTAGCCGGAGAAGAGCATCAAGCTCCTCGGGTGCAGGCGGCACTGCGTTCATCGCAGGATTCAAAATGAAATCGAGAAGGGAGAAATAAAATGGTGCGCGATACTGGGTTCGAACCAGTGACCCCCTCCGTGTCAGGGAGGTGCTCTACCACTGAGCTAACCGCGCATGGGTGACCCCAATCAGGGCGCGCGAAGCTAGGACGGAGCGGCGGTAGGATGCAACCCCTTTTTTTACTTAAAAAAGAGGCGGGAGATCCGCAGATCTCCCGCCGTTGATATTCCTCAGTTTGAGAGCGTTGGGAAGGCCGGCCCGGAAGCGCGGAGATCCTTTCGCCGATGAGGAATTTGAGTTACTTCTTCTTCGCGTTCTTGGCAGCTTTCTTAGCGGCCTTTTTGGCTGGAGCTGCTTTTTTGGCGGCTGCCTTCTTTGCAGGAGCGGCATTCTTGGCGGCAGCTTTCTTAGCTGGAGCGGCCTTCTTTGCGGCAGCCTTCTTCGCAGGAGCTTTCTTGGCGACCGTCTTCTTCACGGCCTTCTTCGCAGCTTTCTTGGCGCTTTTTGCTACTTTCTTAGCCGCTTTCTTGGCTGCCTTTTTAGCAGGAGCCTTTTTGGCGGGGGCTTTGGGGGCCGCTTTTTTGGCTGCCTTTTTAGCTGGGGCTTTTTTGGCCGGAGCTTTGGTGGCAACTTTCTTCACGGCTTTTTTGGCGGTTTTAACCGCTGCTTTCTTTGCTGTTTTTTTTGCAGCCATAGTCTTATGTCGTTGGAGTTCGCGTTCGATGTTTGTTTTCTCTTCCGGCGTTAATGT
>JBDSZP010000010.1:0-29178 GCA_039925065.1 Luteolibacter sp. | reverse complement strand
CCGCTCCCGGCCAAACTGACAAATCGTTGTTTTTGTTCCATTGGTGACACGTTTTTCCAGGGCATTCGCCCAGATTAATGTGTAACCGATGTTCCCGGTCAGTTTGTTACCGATGTCTTCGGTTCATACCCCAGCTAACGGGAGCACCACTCCGCAACAAGGCTAAAGGTTGTAATCAAAAAGAACATTTCGACTCGCGGCAGGTAGCCGGACACCCTCCTCCTTGTTAGTTCATTGGTCAATTAGGCACGATGGCGATCAACTCGGCAAGCTTGGCTGAGATGGTGCCCATCGGATCTTCGGCTGTGCTCAATCCGCTTCGCGAGCCAAGCAGAGGACTGACATCGCGAAGAGCCTCGTATGTGGTGTTGTGGAGGATGGGCACGAGCAAATCACGCGCCAAGAGCGCCGAAAGCTCCTTCTCGGCAATTCCCTCACCGCGAACGCGACTCAGGAACGAAGGCGTTACTAAAACGATCCCTACTCGCGACTTCGCCAATCCCTTGTCGATCTCGCGCAGCAAGCTTGAGCCGAGGAGCACATCCTTCTCGCTGAACCATACCGAAATACCGCGCGACTCCAGCAGATCGTGCAACTCCTTCGCGGCGCCTCCCCGGTCGTCCCATGCGTGGCAGAGAAAAACGTCGCGGCGTTCAGGTGCTGGTGGGCGCGTCTCGACACTACGACGGATCGGCGTGAGAGCCTGAACCTCGGCAGAGGTGTATAATACGGTCGAGCCTGATGGCGACCAGCGTGGCTTCACGCCGCCACGGGAATTTCCCCCGCTGCTGTAGCCGCCTCCGGAAGAAGAGGAATAAGAAGGGGATGAGTATGAGTCGTAGTTTCTGTAGCCGCCACCATATCCTCCGTATCGGCCACTGCATGCGGGGCAATTCGCCGCTGCGGTTGCCGATCGGTGGCCGTTTACTGGTGCTGTGCATCTAGCCATGGTCTTAAGTATTCGTTCGAGTTCGGAGTTCTATTTTCTGAGCGTCAAAGGTGAGGCATGCAGCGCAATCGAGTTGCCTCCACCGACTTGTGCGGCTTGATTCGTATTGGGCCGATCAATGGCTCCCAGCTTTAAATGGACTAAAGCAGATGCAAGGATGAATATCCATGTCAAACCGATGGTACCCATCGCGACAATCATGCATAACACCATCTTCAAATAAAGAGGTTTTGGATAATAATCGGATGGATCTTCTCTCTTGTGATCCGGATAGTGAATATCATGGTAGCTCGCAATTCTTTCATTCGATTCGTTAAAATATTTATAGGTAACGCATAAGGCATAAAATCCGATGAAATTCTGGAAGATAAATAAAATCGCCGCAACTTTTAGTGTGAATTCGTTCGAGCTATCCTTGCCGGCTACCCAACCGATGGTAATATAGTTGGCGGTGGTAAATAAAGTGAACCAGCCTACGGCAGAAGTAAAAATGTGCCTAGCATGATTATTTTCTTCGATAATGGCGAGCGCGGAGGAATTTTGGGGCATGGTAGTTGAGTGACGGGGGTTCACGAGAGTAGCTTCTTCGAAACTGATACGAAAACTGTCAGACTTCCGCAGGGAGTGCAAGATGCAATGTCGGAAAATGGAAGGAATTGCGGAAAGGCAGAGCGGTAGCGACATGCTTTCACAACAATTCCTCACAAGCCGCTGAACACTAACATGTTGAGATAAGCCAATAACGAATCGGAGCCTATCCGGAGGCGAATTGGAACCGATAATGGGGAAAGGTGGAATCGATCCGGCAGCGCAGCAGGGTGTAACTGAAAGTGGTGGTCAAGCGCACTTTTTTTGCCAGAAGTCGTCCCAGCGCTGATTGGCGCGCATGGCGCGGAGCTGTGCCATTTCCTCGGCCCGCTCCAGACGCCACCCGGCACCGGGGATTTTGAGGCGTTTTTGCAGGATGTGCCGGTGGGCGCTCTCCACTTCCCCCGAGCCTACCGGCAGCCCGCAGCGGATCGCCTCCTGATAGTCGAGTTGGTGGACGCGCTTTTCAAGATAGCTGACGGCCGAGGCGACCGGGGTGCTTTCGTCCTTGATGGTTCCCTTCGGAGCGAGGTTTTCCAGGGCTGCGATCACCGCTTGGGCTTCACTCGCCCGGAGGGATTGCTTCTGGGTTTCGAGCCAGCGTTTGCGCTCCCCGGCATCCATCGGCGTGGCGTTGGCGGCGGCTGCCAGATAGTCGCATACGTGAGGGAAGTCGACGTGGATCTTGCAGCGGGTGCCGAACTGCCGGTCATACTGCTCGGCGATCCAGCCCGCCCCATCCGCCACCGCGTGAATGTGCGTGGCGGGATGCATGCCTTTGAATTTACAGCAGTCCGACATCATGCAGCCCACGGCCATCGGTTCGCCCAACGCCACTCCATACCAGGTGTCCACGCTGCCGGGCACGCGCACGGTGCTGACACGGATTTCCTTCCAATGGCAGTGTCGGAGCTTGCGCCTATCAGTCCGCGTGGTGGAGGGATCAACCGGATTTTCATCGCGGAAACCCACGATCGGCAGCATCGATCCGTCCACTTCCGAGATGAGCGTGGCGGCGGGTTTGATGTTGCCGGGAGCCTCGGAGTTGAAGTGTTTGGCCTGCCGGGCGATGTCCCCGGTGGCTTTGTCGATGGTGTAAACGGGCACTTCGATCCGATAGTGGTCACGCAGCGCGGAGGCGGTGTTTTGAAAACCGCGCTCCGCGGCGAAAATCGACAATGCGCCGTTGAAGGGCGAGCGATGGGCACCGGTTGGAGACTTTGGCGAAGTCGCGGAACGGGTGGCACAGCGGACCTCTTCTGCCGTCGCGCATGACCTGCGCGGTGATGCAAATCAGGCCGAAGGTGGTGTGCCACTGGAGTTTTTTTTTGAGTGCTGCTGGAGTCCGGGAGTTTGCCTGATGATGTCGCGCTGGGTGTTTTTCGCCCATTGTTGCATCATGCTTTTGCCAAGCTGCTGGAGCGATTCGATCATGGCCGTTTCCGCCTGATGCGCATCCATGCCGTTGGCGATTTCGTGTTCGAATTGGTCGGCGATGGCTTGGAATTGATCCGCCATGAGCGGGTTGTCGCGCAGTTGGCGCAGCAGCTTTTTCTCTTCGGGCGTGGCTTCCAATGACTCGCTCTCGGGTGTCGGTTTGTCGTTCATCGACGCCCGATGATAGTCAGGTGTTCAAAAGTACAAGTCAAAAATGAGATTTTTCAAACCTGCCCACCACTTTCAGTTACACCCAGCGCAGCAGCCGGGCACCGGACAGGGCTTGTCATGACAAATGCGCGAATCTATGGTGGGTTCTCCATGAACCCCATCGCCCAGGATACCATCGACCGCTGCCGTGCCGCAGGGCTCCGCCGCACGAAGGCACTGGAAGAAATGGTGGCCACTCTGGTCGAGAACGAGCGGCCGATGACACTCTCCGAGTTGGTCGCATCGAATCAAGCCGCCGATCAATCCACCGTCTTCCGCCTCCTTCAACGCCTCACCGAGCATGGGGTCGTCCGCCGCCTCGGACTGCACGAGCGGGCTGCCTATTTCACATTGTTGGTTCCCGGCCGCCACAGCGACTATTTGATCTGCACCAGTTGCGGCAGCATCGAGCCTATCCAAGCCCCCTGCCCCGTCCATCATCTGGAGGACGAGATCCGCGAGAAAACCGGATTCCGGAACCTCTATCATGAGCTGGAGTTCTTCGGTGTTTGCCCGAAATGCGCGTAAGCGGACGGACTTGCCTGTGAAAAATCCGAACCACCGATGGACGCGGATGGACACGGGTTGAAGGCGAGACGAGAAGGTTCGTGAATTCACCCATCCCTATCGAACGTCCTCTTGTCCGCGTCCATCCGTGTGCATCCGTGGTTGAAAAAATCCAGAACCGGTAGATTGCCCTGCACAACGATTCATTGACCTTGGGCAATTTCCCTGCCACACCGCTGTTGACATGTTTTCCGTCGTCCGACTCCGAGCCAAACTTCCTGCTGCCATGATTTGGTGGCTTGCGATGGCGTGCGGAGTTTGAACGGAAACATTTTCCCCACTCTCCGGAACGCGCCATCGGTGGCCGGTTCCGGGGATTCATTGTGGGTCCCGCCAGTCACTGGACGTTCCGGTTTTCACGAAACCGAAATGCACTTGAAAAATGATGACTCCTTTGACCGCCGCAGCGTGATGCTCATGCTGGCCTCGGTGGTTCTGTTTGCCGCGAACACGCTGCTGATCCGTGCGGTGGCGATTCACGCACCCGCAGCCAGCGGTTGGATGGCCACGCTGTTCCGTGGGAGCGTCGGCTTGCTGGTGGTTTTCGCACTTTTTGGCTGGGGACGCGGACTCGCTCCTTCGCGTTTGTTTGCCAGCCGCCTCATCGTCATCCGTGGCGTGGTCGGCGCGCTGAGCATCATCGCATTTTACGTGACCATCGTAAAACTCGGCGCGGCCCGTGCGGTGATTCTCAATCTCACCTATCCGATTTTTGCCACCATCATCGCATCGATCTGGCTGAAGGAAAAACTCAGCCGCGCTTCGATGGTTTGGATGTTTGTCGGATTTCTCGGACTCATCGTTTTTCTGAGCGATGACGGGCAACTGCTGCGCCCCTCGTCCTATGATTTGCTGGCTCTCGCCGGAGCGATGGGAGCCGGCTGGGTGGTCGTGATCATCCGCCGGCTGCGCCATGACGAGCATCCATCGACGATTTACGCATCCCAAGCGCTGTTCAGTCTGCTCATCGCCGTGCCTTCTGCCGGGCATCTTGCGGAACTTCCATCGCTCGCATGGTGGGGACTGGCCGGAGGTGCGGTGATCGTGACCGGTGCGCAACTCGTCATGACGCGGGCCTATCAATTCATGTCGGTCTCCCGTGGCTCGGCGTTGCAAATGCTGCTGCCTCTGGCCACGGCGGCCGGCGGGTTTGCCTTATTCGGAGAGTCATTCCACCTGCGGGAAATTGCCGGAGCACTGCTCACCCTCTTCGCCACATGGCGTGTGGTGGCGGCGCGCTAACATGTCAGGAGATTTTCGCTTCGCGATGACCTTTTAAAATGCTTAGCCTCCTTCCATGCGGTGTCCTTTCTGCCAGACCATTCAACAAGCCGACGCTTCCGAGTGTCCGGTTTGCAGAATCACGTTTCCAAGGACCAGCGCGCTGGTCGGCGCGATGCCACGGATGGCGCCTGTGGTGTCGGACTCCACCCAATCGCTGAGCCCTGCGGAACAACGCAAATTGAGACGGCGCATTGCGCGGATACAGCAGCGTTTTCCGCAGGTCATCCTTCAGGTGGTTGTCCATCATTTCCCATTAGAACATCCGTTTTCCATGCATGTCTTCTGGCTCTTCAACGCCGGAAACTTCGCCGGGGGCAGCACCCGGGGAAAAGACAACCGCGCGTTGATGATCGCGCTTGATCCGAACCGCAGCGAATCCGCGATCATTCCGGGATATGGCTTGGAATCCCTCCTCAAAACGGAAGCACTCGATCATCTGCTGGAACTCGCAGGACCTGCATGGGAAAACAAGCGCTGGGCGGACGGCATCTTCCGCGTGCTCGACGGGCTCGATCAGTTGTTGGAATCCGTTGCGCTTCCGGATGTAGCAAGCATCGAAGGCGGCGAATTCTAGGCGGCTTGGCGAAACCCCTACCTCGCCCCGAAGACCGCACAGAGGACTGTGCGGACCACGTCATCAACCGAATGCCTTGAGGAAGCCGACCTCGATTGCCAGAGGCTCGAAGGCATTTGTTTCCAATGTCCGCCGTAGTGAATCTAGCGCTTCCATGCGCTTCAGCAATCGCGTCCCCGTTTCCGCCTCGGCGATGGCCATGAGCGCGGGAGCGGATTCGGGAAAATCCAGCCCGCCCGATTTGACTTTCAGGCGCAGGAGATCGGCCATCCAAGCCATGAGCACGTCAAAAAGACGGTTCCGCGAATCGAGATATTCCGCTTCGGCAGCGGCCTTGTGGAAATCCTCACGCTCTTTGAGCCATTTACCGTCCGTCGTGTCCCGATAGGCGGCGACCTCTTCCTTCTCCGCAGCCTTCGCAGCAGCGTCCGCCTCCTCGCGGATTTCCGAGAGAAAGGAAACAAACGCTGCTTTCAAATGAAGTGCCGCGACCGGTGTGCCGAATCCGCGCGACGCGGCGGCGTTCAGTGCGCTGACCAATTCCGCACCGCCGTTTGCGAGAAGCGCCTGACCACCCAACAATGGCAAACGCACGCAACGGGAAAGAATCGTAGGCAGCAGTCGTTGCGGATTTGCAGTCAGCAGGAGCAAAAGGGTGTTCTTCGGTGGCTCTTCGAGGGTTTTCAGAAAGGCATTGGCGGACTGGTCATTCATGCGGTCCGCCTCGGTGATTACGCCGATTTTACACGCACCGTTCGGCGCAGCGAGGTGAAGCGTGTGTTCCAAATCGCGGATCTCGTCCACCCCGATGCGGCGGGATTTCATGCGCGGGCGGACGATCCGCACCCAGCCGCTTTCGAGTTCATCAAGCGACGGAGTTTCCACCACCACCGGCTCGCCAAACAAATCAAAGCCGCCGGATTCAGCGCCCCCGTTCACCAATTGGATCAGCCGTGCCGCGAGGTTTTCCTTGCCGCTGCCGTGCGCCCCGCTGATGAGGAACGCGTGAGCCAGCCGCCCGCGTTCGTGCGCGGAGGAAATCAATTCGAATGCCCGGTCTGCCGTGTAAGCCATGCGGGCCGATCCTCTCCCGAACCCCTTCCGAGGCAATCCGAAAACCAGAGGAAATGCGTTTCGCCCCGACGATGGATGGATTGCGTGTCAGTATTCCAATCGCGGTATCGAGAAATGGCAGGGGAATCCATCGGTTTTTCCCGACGCGTGAATGTATTCGGCAGGCCGAATTCGACTCTAAACTTTTTCCTCGTCCTCGCCCAGCCCGGGTGAATCATCCGAAAGCATGAAACGATTCCATCAAAGGCTTCTGAAGATCGGCATATTGTTCACTGCTGCCAATCTGGCTACCTTCGAAACCAAAGCCCAAGCACAGGCAGATCCTTTTGCAGAGCCTCAGGGCAAGAGCGAAGCACCCAAGCGAGCGAAGCACCCCAGCTACCGCCGGAACCAGACCATTTGGTTCCCGTCGATCCTTATCCAGGTGATTGGCATGACCGCTATACAGATCTCCTTCGTCCCAAGTTGAAACTGGACGCACCCTATTTTGCCCGGATGGTCCTGAGGCCGTCGTTCGATGGCGAATCCTCATTGATCCTTCATGGAGGCGAGCAGCGTCAGGAGTTCAGTGCGACTGAGAAATTTTTCCTCACCTATTCGCTCGCTGAGAAAAATCTTTGGTATTCGATGCCGGAGAACAACGAGGAGAAGAAACAAAAGGAGATCAACGTGACGGTCACCACCGTTCCGGTTCCCAAGCCAATGGCAGTACGCCTGTGTTCGATTTGGAACCGGATGATTCTCCGCACCCGTGTGCCGGTGACGAGTGTGAACGGTTTTGATGGTATCAGTATCGAATTCGCCACCCAGCGTGGATACGGCGAGACGTGGACTCCGATGCAACGCAAAAGCCCGTTGCTTTTCGTCGAACTCGGGGAAAGCCTGATCGATTACTGCAAAGCTTCCGAGGAGGATAGAAAGGCAAAGTTGAAAAAGGTCAGCCAGAAAGCCGGCAAGCTCGAAAATTACCTGGACGCGCACAAGCCCTGAGAACCCCAAACTTTTTTTCTCGTCCTCCCGCCCGGGTTTCCCCCACCCTCCCGCCGCAATGCTCAAGGCCGGAATCGTAGGACTACCCAATGTCGGTAAATCGACACTCTTCAATGCTGTAACCCGCACCCGCAAGGCGGAGGCGGCGAATTATCCATTCTGCACCATCGATCCGAACGTCGGCATCGTCAGCGTGCCGGATCCGCGACTGGCCATTCTATCGAAAATTTCCGGCTCTCACAAGCTGGTGCCGACCGCCATCGAATTCGTCGATATCGCCGGATTGGTGAAAGGCGCATCCGAAGGCGCGGGCCTCGGCAACCAATTCCTCGCGAACATCCGGGAAACCGACGCCATCGTGCAAGTCGTCCGTTGTTTTGAAAACGACGACATCATCCACGAACTGGGTTCCGTCGATCCGATCCGTGACATCGACATCATCAATTCCGAGCTGATCCTCGCCGACATGGCATCGCTCGAAAAACGCCGCCATTCCCGCGAAAAGAAGGCCAAGGGCGGCGACAAGGAGTCGAAGAAGGAAGTCGAACTCATCGACATCATCATGCCGCATCTCGATCAGGGAAAACCGGCACTCACCATCGATTTCAGCGATGACGACAAAGCCATCGTGAAGGAATTTTTCCTACTTTCCTCCAAGAAGACGATCTACGCCTGCAACGTCGCCGAAGACGAACTGGCCGGAGCGATCGCTGATCCGGAGTCGCACGCGCAAGTCGCCCGCGTCCGCAAGTTTGCCGCAGAGCACACCGGCTCCGAAGCCGTTGTCATCTCCGCCCGCATCGAGGAAGACCTCAGCGAAATGCCGGTCGAGGAAGCGAACGAATTTCTCGCCGAAATGGGCGTGACTGATTCCGGTGTCTCCGCATTGATCCGTGGTGTCTATCACCTTCTCGGTCTGCGCACCTACCTGACCACGGGCGTTCAGGAAACCCGCGCTTGGACGATCATCGCCGGAGACAAGGCACCCGCCGCCGCCGGGGTGATTCACACGGACTTCGAACGTGGCTTCATCGCTGCGGAAATCGTCCACTACGACGATCTCGTCGCCGCAGGCAGCATGTCCGCCGCAAAGGTCGCAGGCAAAGTGCGGATCGAAGGCAAGCAATACGTCATGAAAGACGGCGATGTGGTGGAGTTCAGGTTCAACGTTTGAGGAAACTCACGCGGAGGTGCGAGGGGTTCAGATGCTACTGGCGAAATGAATTTCGCGGTCCGTGGGTGAATAGTTCGAGGTAATCGGCGGTCATTCGATCGAGGGTGAAATGCTTTCGGATGTGCTCGCGGGCGGCGGGGCCCATGGGCTCAAGGATGGATGGATTGTTAGCGAGCGACACCATCGCTGCGGCAAAAGCGGGAACGTCGCGCGCTGGGACAAGGCGTCCGTTGACGCCATCAATCACTTGCTCGGACGCGCCGCCAGTGTCGGTGGCGATCACCGGAAGTCCGGCGGCGAGGGCTTCGAGCGAGGCATTGGGACAACCTGCCGGATCTGAAATCATGATGAAGACATCACAGCCCTGATGAAAATCCACCAGCCCGTCGATTTCTCCCAACCATTCCACCGGCAGTCCTTCGGAACGTTTTCTCAAATCCGCGGCATATTCTTCCGCGCCGGTTTCCACGCCACCGGCAATACGGAAGACAGCGCCCGCGAGCAAAGGAAGCGCGATCCGGAAGGCTTCGATCAATTCCTCCAACCGCTTTTGCGGGCTGATCCGAGCGGCGGTGCCGAAAACGAATCGCGTCCCAACAGAACGCTGCTTTCGGACTTCCGGCCATGCGACTCCGTTTGGGATCACGCTCACCGGCACGCCGAGTGTGGCCGCCCGTGAGGCTTCCGCCGAATATTTCACGACCATACCTTCCAACAATTTTCCGTAATCCGTCGCGACCCTGCACGGAATGCCGGGCAAAGGATTTTCCAAATAACGATCCAGCGAGGCGAACCACATTTCACCCGGGGAAATGTCGCAAACCTTCGCGAATGGCAGCGCGTCAGCCAACAAGAGTTTGTGAGTCGTGATGGCGTTCCAGAACACCACCGCATCCGGCGGATGAGCGTTCATTTCCGCTAGAATCCGATCGACGGACACCTTGGGAGAAATCAATCCGTCCGGCGGCGGGACAAAGACGTCGATGCCAGCGGCGATCAGATCATCACGGCCGGATGTGGGATGTTCGGGATATTCCTGAAGCAAGGCGACGCGAACTTTCCGCCCTCTCCTATGGAACTCCTTCAATAGCCGCCGCAGCGAGGATTGCGCGCCGCCCATGGATAAATTGTTGGTGATGAACCATAGGGCTTCACCCGGTTGTTCGGGCCGACACGCGGCTTGGCGGGCGAGGATCGCGACACGGCCGGTCATCCGATCCGTCGTAAAATCCCGCCAAATGACTGAATGCCCGGAGGGTGGTGGCGAGAGCAACGCGCCAGCAATGGGCTTCGAGAAATCCGCAGCACTGGCGTCGGCGGAGAGCAAGGTGACCGCCGGATTTTTCCAAGCAAGTTCGCGAGTGCCGCCGGTATCGCAGGCGATGACGGGCAGGCCGGAGGAAATGGCTTCGAGATGGGCGAGGCTGAGTCCTTCGTGGGCGCTGCACGAAACGAGGACATGGGCGTTTTCCAAAACTTCGCGGACAGGCCGTTTGCCGTTCGTCCAGATGATGAGTTCCGTGACGCCGTGTTTTGCTGCTTCAAGTTCGACCGCATCCCGGCTCTCCGTTGCATCGGTTAGCATTTCAGAAACCTCGCCAGCGATAACGAGCCTCACGACGGGATCGGTGATACCGCGTGTGATGAGTTCCTCGCGGGTGGCTGCGAGAATTGCAGGCAGACGCTCCATCCTTTTTTGAGGCCTGGGATTGGCGACACAGGCGAGGATGAATTCATGGCCGGTCTGCGGACGCGCACTTTCAGGAAATTCGTTAGGATTGATTCCGTTCCAAACCGTGCGGACCGGGATGTCGGGCAATGCTTCCCGCAGTTCACTCTCGACCGACTGCGAACAGGCGAGAAGCAGACTGACATCACCGTTTTTCAAAGTTTCCCAATCACGGGGCCAGCCAGGGCGCGAGTTATGAACGGTAGCGATTACCGGAATGCCGGATGCGGCCAAGGCGCGGGTTTCATCGGCGTCTGTCAAATGCACGTGCAGAACATCCACTCCGGAAGCGACCGCCTCGTTCGCTAGAAAACCAGCCCGCCCGTCACGACGCAGGTGGGAGAGATCGAGAACATCTGGAGGAGCTTCCAACGGAGTTCGATTCGGCTTTCCCAAGCTGACGAGACGTGACCGCACGCCATGGCGCGGGAGACACTCCGCTAGATCACAAGCGATGCGTTCGGCACCGCCGTGCTGCAGGCTGGTCACCACTTCCATCACGAAAAGTCGCGGATCATCCGGCGCATGATCGAGCCGCGCCCAATGGACGACGAGTGGAGGATTTTCAAAAAAAGCCCCGCTCAGCCTCGCCATCGCATTGCCGCCGGACGAATGCCACTCGCAGAGCGGCGGCGGCAATCCGTCTGATGGATAATCGCCACCGTGCAATGATTGGAACTGCGACCATGCTGATTTCTCATCCCATCTCACCGGTAGTCCAACCGCCACCAGATTTCCCGATAACAAAACCGGCGGTGGGCGGAACGCGGAAGGTGCGTGCAGCACCAGCCCCGCGCGGAGGATCAAACAAGGTGAGTCATCGTGAGTTTTATCCCCAACGGCAATCTCATCAAATCCGGCGGCTTTCAGGCTCCGGACGCTTCTCGCCGCCAGCCAAGGACGCCTTGGGTCTCCAGAAAAAATGACTGCGCGCATCGTTCAATACGCGGACGGACGGAATGACGGACGATAGGACTGCGAAAATTGATCGTCGTCCCGCTGATCAAATAGCGGTGGTGGCGAGGACAAGGGTGGCGGAAAATTCCCGGTGGTGGACACGTTTACATTGTCCGGGCGCACGCCGGTGAAAATGAACTGGCCCTGGTTGCCGGGTTGATAGACGAGGGTTTGCTGCTCCATGACTCCATTGACCAGATAACTCAGATGAATGGGCGTGCCGACCGCCCAATCCGAGTTGATCCAGAATCCGTTATCCACCATGCGGACCCCGGGGTGCAGGTTCAACGGCGGCGGCACTCCCCTTTGCGCTGATGAAAGTAGGGAATTACCTGCGTGTCTGCGGACCGTGTCTGCGATTGCCTCGATTCCGCCATCGGATGATGTCGCTCGCCCGCGTATCGCGAGCCGTATGATCGCGATGATGAAACCCACGGGAATCAGAAAACAAAGCCAGCCTGGGATCATGTGATCGCTCTGTTGCATCACTATGCTCGAGCCGGGCAACGAGCCGGCAGTGGAATGAAACTGAGAATTACCGGGAGCGGCCGGCGGCGGAGGAGGAGCGGGCTCCTCGCGCACTGGGGGTTTGACCGGTGGTGCGTCGAGTGGAGCCTCCACGATCGGCGCGATCACGCTGGTTTCACAAACGATCCGAAAGCCAATATCCGCGTTGCGGCTGCGTGGATCGACCCGATAACGGGCGGCGCTGCGGGTGTTTTTCGCGTCGCGATTCCACGAGCCACCGCGAACGACGCGGCGGGGCTTGTCGCTCAGGTTCGGGTTGTCCTGGCGGGGATCGGTGGAATGATCCATGTCATACAAGCCATACCAATCGAGACACCATTCGGAGACGTTTCCGCCGATGACCAAGCCCCAAGTGTTCCGAGAACTTGAATCGGCGGGATGAGTTGTGTTTCCGGAATTCCCCTTGTGCCAACCGATGGGATCGGAACCGGAAAACCATGGAGTGGTGGTGCCGGCCCGGCAGGCGTATTCCCACTGGGCTTCTGTTGGAAGGAGGGTCTTGCGTTTCGCCTTCTTTTCCAGCCATTTGCAGAAGGCCTGGGCATCGGAGAAAGTGACAAGGCATACCGGATGCGTGGCGTCTTGCGAAAAGCCGGGATTCCTCCAGGTGAAATCCTTTCGTTGGGTCAATGCGTTCCCATCCCAACCGTAGCCCCCGCTTTTTCCGTCTTCCGCCTCGGTGCGATAGTGGGTTTCCGCGATGAAGCGTTCCCACTGGCCGCGAGTGACGGCGGTGCGGGAGATGTAGAAGTCGTGGGTCAGGCGGACCTGCCGCTGGGTTTCATCGCTGCCGCGTCCGGGTTGGTCGGCGGGCGAACCTTGGGTGAACTCTCCGGCATGGACGAGTAACAGATCGATGGAGGTTCCGGAACCGAGGTCCAGGTGAAGCGTCTGTTCGGCGGCACGGCTGGTAAACGCCATCCCACCGATCAGAATACCAAGCCAAAGTGTTTTCATCGTGGGGACGCTAAGAAAAAATGGTAGCGGCGGGCAATTATTCAATTCCCGACTTTTTCCACCCTCCGCGGGTTTTTCACAGGGACTTCATCATCGCTTCATCGTTTCCCGCCCATTTTCGAATCCATGAAAGTCAAAATGATCCTGCCTGCGCTAACGGAAGCGCGCAGCCCGCTGTTCCGACCGATCAAATATTCGCTGTTCCCTCCCCTCGGTCTGGCCACGCTGGCCGCCTATCTGCCAGCAGATGCGGAAATCACGCTTCAAGACGAGCACGTCGAGCGGCTGGATCTGACGGACGAGCCGGATCTTGTGATCATCCAAGTTTACATTACCAATGCCTCGCGCGCCCATCGCTACGCCGATCATTACCGTAAAAAGGGCGCGTATGTTTGTCTGGGCGGCCTGCACGTCACTTCGTTGCCGGACGAGGCGGCGGCGCATGCGGACACGATCTTTCTCGGACCGGGAGAGGACACGTTTCCGGAGTTTCTAAGAGATTTCAAATTGCGCCAACCCAAGCCACGCTACGCGGCACCCCTGGTCCGCACTCTCGACCACGTGCCAGTGATCCGCCGCGATCTGATCAAGCGGGATCTCTATCTGGTTCCCAATTCGATCGTCGTCTCGCGCGGCTGTCCGCATCATTGTGATTTCTGTTACAAGGACGCCTTCTTCGGAGAAGGCACTGGATTCTATGTGCAGAAGGTGGACGCCGCACTTGCCGAGATCGAAAGGATGCCAGGCAAGCATGTCTATTTTCTGGATGACCATTTGTTCGGTCAGCCGAAGTTTGCCCGGATGCTGTTCGACGGAATGAAGGGCATGGGGCGCGTATTCCAAGGAGCCGCCACGGTGAATTCCCTGATCAAGCCGGGCCTGCTGGAAAAAGCAGCGGATGCGGGGCTGCGATCGATTTTCGTAGGATTCGAAAACCTCGATGCCAATAACCTGCGGGATCACGGCAAGGTGCAGAATCTCGGGCGCGACTATGGTGCCGCTGTCCGCAGGGCACACGACCAGGGCGTGATGGTGAACGGATCCTTCGTCTTCGGAATGGACGAGGATGGGCCAGACGTTTTTGATCGCACGGCGGACTGGGCGGTTTCCAACGGCATCGAAACCGCGACCTTCCACGTCATGACGCCCTATCCCGGGACCAGCCTGTTTCAACGAATGGAGGCCGAGGGGCGACTGCTGCACCGTGATTGGGATCTCTACGACACCCGGCACACCGTTTTCAAACCGGCGAGGATGACGGCCGAGCAGTTGGAAAGCGGCTACTGGCACGCTTATGAACGCTTCTATGAATGGGGAAATATTCTCAAGGGCGCGAGAACCATGGATTTACCAAGCGCGCTGCGCCACATCGCCTATGCCGGCGGTTGGAAAAAATTCGAATGGGTGTGGCATTCGCTCATTCGATTGAAACAAGTCACCCGGGGGCTGCCACTATTGGAAAAAGCGCTCGATCTGACCCGGCCGAAACCGCCGGATCAGTCGGTCCGAACGGAGGTCATTCACCCCGGGTAATCGCCGGAGATGTAGCCTTGAAGCTGCTGGATGGTGTGGCGCTGGGATTGCATGACCCAGCTCACCAGATCGCCGATGGAAACGAGGCCTACGAGGTTGCCGTCATCGACGACAGGCAGGTGGCGGATGCGGTTGCTGGTCATGAGCTGCATGCACTTTTCAATACTATCCATACTTTGCACGGTGATGGCGGGACGGGAAATGATTTCCGTCACCTGGGTATCGCGCGAGGTACGTCCCTGAAGGACCACCTTGCGGCTGTAATCGCGCTCTGATAGAACGCCGACCACCTCGCCATTTTCGATGCAGACCAATGCCCCGATGTTTTTCTCCCCCATCAGGTGGATGGCTTCATAGACCGTATCCTGGGGGCCGGTGGTCCAGATTTTGCCACTTTTGTTGTGTAAGATGTCGTAAACTGTTCCGTGTATTTCCATGGGTTTGCTCCTTTTAAAGTTCTATTACCCTGCGCTGTCTATTCCGCTGCGTCAAGATCGCAGAAAGGCTTCTTTCCTTATTGCCGGAGAGGGCGACTCCATGGCTTGATCAGGGGCGTGAAAGCTTACCTCGATTTGATGCGCGATGTGTTGGAGAATGGCGAAGAGCGCTCCGACCGAACTGGCACGGGGACGATCTCAGTGTTCGGCCGACAGGCGCGTTATGACCTTCGGAAGGGATTCCCCTGCGTGACGACCAAGAAGCTGCATCTTCGCTCGATCATTCACGAATTGCTGTGGTTTCTCCGGGGGGAAACGAACACGCGCTATTTGAAAGAGAACGGCGTCACGATTTGGGACGAGTGGGAGGATGCCGAGGGCGAGTTGGGACCGATCTATGGCAAGCAATGGCGTGCCTGGCCGACGCCTGAGGGGCGGACGGTGGATCAGATCCATTTACTGATCGACGGACTGCTCGGAAATCCCCATTCGCGACGGCATATTGTTTCCGCTTGGAACGTCGGGCAGCTCCACCAAATGGCGCTGCCGCCGTGTCATCTGCTATTTCAATTTTACGTCCACGAGCCGGTCGATTCAGGCAAGCCTGGACTTTCCTGCCAGTTGTATCAACGCAGCGCGGATCTGTTTCTCGGCGTCCCCTTCAACATCGCTTCCTATGCGCTGCTGACGCAAATGGTGGCCCACGTTTGCGGCTACGAGGCCCGCGATTTTGTCCACACGTTCGGGGATTTGCATTTGTATTCGAATCACCTTGAACAGACCGAACTCCAACTCAGCCGCGAACCATTGCCACTCCCGACCCTGTGGCTCAACCCGGCGGTGAAAAACATCGATTCGTTCACGTTCGACGACATTCGTTTGGAGAATTACGAAGCGCACCCGCACATCAAGGCTCCGGTCGCTATTTAAGACATGTTCCGCTACGAAAACCGCGATGAAAAACTGATTCCAAGGGCGGCGTTCATCGGACGCTTGCTGCACGCCATCTTTGTGGTGTGCCTATTCATTGGCGTGGCCTTGGGCGCTGGAATGCTAGGCTATCGGGAGCTCGAAGGGATGACTTGGACTGATTCGTTCCTCAACGCTTCGATGATTCTCGGCGGCATGGGCCCGGTGGATCCGATGAAAACAGAAGCCGGGAAAATCTTTGCTGGGATTTACGCGCTGTTTTCGGGGTTGGCTTTCCTGGTGATGGCGGGGTTTCTGTTCGGACCGATCGCGCACCGGATTCTACACAGTTTCCACTACGATGCGGATCAGGAGGACTCGAAATCATGAGCCTGCACCTGACGGCGGTTGTCGCCATGACACCGGAGCGCGTGATCGGCCGGTCCGGCACGCTACCGTGGCATTTGCCCGAGGATCTGGCGTTTTTCAAACGGACCACCTCCGGCCACCCGATCGTGATGGGCCGGAAAACCTACGAATCCATCGGTCGGCCGCTGCCGAAGCGCCGGAACATCGTGTTGACCCGCGACCGAAACTGGTCGGCGGACGGCGTGGAGGTGATCCACAGTCCGGAGGATTTGGAAAAACTGCCGGGGTTGGACGAGCGAACGTTCATCATCGGCGGCGCGGAAATCTACGCGGCGTTCATGCCGAGACTGGACGATTTGCTGGTGAGCCATGTTTTCGAGGCTCATCAGGGAGACACCCGGTTTCCGGAATTTGAGAGCGATTTCCCGCAATCCGAATTGCTGGAAACGCATGATGCTTTCGAAGTCCGCAGGTATTTCAAATAGCCGCTCATATCAACCCATCCCACCAGCTAACCCAATGCCCCACGTTCTCATCATTCATGAAGTCGCCGATTACGGTGATTGGAAGACCATCTTTGATCAAGCCGCCGGCATCCGCAAAGAAGCGGGCGAAATCAGCTATCAGGTTCTGCGATACGAAAACGATCCCAACAAGATTGTACACTTCTCGGTCTGGAGCTCGACTGCGGATGCCCGGGAATTTTTCGAATCACCACGCCTGATCCAAATCCGCGAGGAAGCTGGCGTAAAAGCCCCGGACTTCATCTATCTGGAGGAACTGGCCGCCGGGACCTTGTAACGGGCAGGTCGCCCGGCTTCCCATGTTTTCAAGACAATACATCACCACTGTCGGATTGAAACGTGAGGAGGTGGAATCATTCGACCGCTATCCATTCTCCCTCGCCGCAATCAGGCCGCTGGAAAAACTTGAGTTCCACCCGGCAGTCACCTTTTTCGTCGGAGAAAACGGCTCCGGAAAATCCACACTTTTGGAAGCCATCGCCGTCGCCAGCGGCTTCAATGCGGAAGGCGGATCAAAGAACTTTCGTTTCGGCACTCGCGAATCCCATTCGGAACTCCACCGCTATTTGCAAATCTCCAAAGGCGTTTCGCGCCCGCAGGACGGTTATTTTTTCCGAGCGGAGAGTTTTTTCAATGTGGCGACTGAAGTCGAAAACCTTGGCGTGAGCGGATACGGTGATCATTCCCTCCACGAGCAATCCCACGGGGAATCCTTCCTTGCTCTCATGGTGAACCGCTTCCGTGGAAACGGGCTATACCTGCTCGACGAACCAGAAGCAGCTCTTTCCCCACAACGCCAGCTCGCCATCCTCACCCGGATTCACGATCTTGTTCGGGACAAATCCCAGTTCATCATCGCCACCCACTCGCCCATTCTGATGGCCTACCCCGATGCCATCATCTACGAATTTTCAAAAGACGGCATTCAGCAGGTCGCTTACGAAGAAACCGAGCACTACCGCATTACCCGGAATTTTCTCTCCAATCCACAGCGGATGATGCGTATCTTGTTTGAGGAATAACTCCCCTGCTTGCTTATAGCCATGTTCCGGGCGTAACAGTTTCTCAAAAACGCGTCAGACAATGAGTAGATGAGCCCTGTCCCGTCCCCCCACCCTTTGTTTTCTCCATGGGTCGATTGGCTGGCGTATGCCCTTGTCGTGGGGCTTATAGTTTCCGGCAATAGAAATCGCGGGGTATTAGCGGTGATGCTGGCAGGGGTTCTGGTAATCTCATGGATTTTCGGCACGGCGAAACTTTTCCTGCTACCGCTGGCGCTGGGCGGCGTGATCTGGATTCTGATGGGGCGCATGAAGAATCCGTGGCGCTGGCTGGGGAAATGCGCGGCGATTGGCGGAACCGTGGGAACCGTTTTGCTTTGCTGGGTATTTCCAGTGCCGGAATCACCTCCACTGATAGGACAATATCAGGTCGGAACGCTCACCTTGGATCTTCCGGCAGCAGCAAATGGATCGCCGCGACTACTGGCCCAGGTTTGGTATCCGGCGGGTGATATCGGAGAAAAGCCCGCTGTGCCGTGGTTGCCGGATCGCGAGCTCGCATCGGAGTTTCCCTATCAACGGCTCGCATTTGCGAAGGCTCATGCACGGTTGGATGTACCAGTGGCCGATATCCATGGATTGCTGCCGGTGATTTTCTACGAGCACTCCTGGATGGGACACCGGTTCGAAAACATCACCCAGACGGAATCCCTGGCAGCGGAGGGATTTGTTGTCGTCGCAGTGGATCATCCCGGACAGGCGGAACGCGTTCTCTATCCGGATGGCACGGTGGTGAACGGCCGCTATGCCGAACCACTGGATTTTTCCTCGGCAAAGTCCGTGGCGACTTTCACCGCCGATGCGGAGCGGTGTTTTACGGAGCGATTGAAAAATGTGGAGCGCGTGCGACAGGCATTGGCAGGGAGAGCCGCTAAACAACTATCAGACAAGCTGAAGCTAGATCACGTGGGAGTCTTCGGCTTCTCATTCGGTGGATCGACGGCGATCCGACTCTGCGCGGAGGATCCGGCATTCGTGGCGGGTGCGAACGAGGACGGGCTTTTTCTCGGAGATCAAATGCCGCGCGGGGCCTTTTTGTTCTTCGATCAGGAAATGCCGGCCTGGCTGGAAGCTGCTCCGAAACCCGAAGAAGATGCAGGACAGATTCTCACCCGACAAGCGGAGGCCCGGATTCAGGCAGCCCTCAAGCAACCGGATCGCGACCGGTTGATTATCGACGGCACCCGGCACTTGTCATTTTCTGACAGGATTTTCGCCAGCAGATTTCCACGATTGGCGCGGATCGGGACGAGGCCGCCGAACGAGGTGCATGAAATTGTCTCCAAACGGCTGGCGAAGTTTTTCAAAACCGAATTGGGAGCCACTGAAAAACCGGAATAGCGATACTGCCACGCATGATGATTTGTGGATTTGTCAACGCTGGCGATGACGTTGGTGCACCCCGCTGCGAGCCGTCGTGGCCAGCAGGCTGGCTCACGCAAAAGCGGCAGCAGGCTGCGCGCAGTCCAAAGCTTCGCGTCACCCGATTTCACAAATCCTGATGCGCGCCAGCATATTCCACTTCGACTGAGAAATTGCGCCCTTCCCAGCGATCGGCGTCTTTCCAGAAAAACGTGAATTCGATCACTCCATGGAGATTGTCCGTCGGAAGATCCACGAACCACAAATTGAGCGTGTTGTTTTTCACCGCCTCCATCGTGTTGATGTTCTGCCAACCATCGGATGACCAGCGGACTGTCGTATCCGCAGCAACGATGATCCGCAAAATCTTTCCACCGGACATGCGCCGGAGTGGATGTCGGAAATTCCAAATCTCATGACGACTCTTCACCGGTGCCGCGACAAACCGCTGATAGACGGGCTCGATGCGATCAAAACAAACGCCGTCATGGTAGCTGCGGACCAGCGAAATATACTCCGCATGGGACCAGCACAAGGGCATCGCTGCGCCGGTGGGTTGGCCGCGCCTCATTTTTCCATCGGGTGAATCCTCTTCGTCCCACAGTTGCTCGGTTAGCATGCCGCCATCGTTCGCGAACTTTTCCATGGCTGCGATGAAGGGCATGGGATCACGCCCTGCAGCGAGTTCGTAATGACCGCGTTCACCAGTTAGAATCGGCCACGAGCGACCGCCGCCGGCACCCTCGAAAGGACCGCCATCGTCCTTTTGCCCATACCCATCATGATTGTAGCGTCGCCAGCACGGGCCGTCCGGAAGATCGTGTTTCAGCACCCCATCGATGACTTTGATCGAATCGCAGACGACAGGATCGTCTGCAGAGCGAATGCCCAGACGCACGAGGTGAATAAAATCGCCGCCGACCACATTTTTAGCGGGATGGATGCCGCCGCCGTTGGCCACCGCGAGCATCGTCGTGTTAGGATCGGCATGCGGATCGGGCGTATCAGGATCGGCGGGGTTGATCCGGATATAGTGACGTGGCAATCCGTCGACCAGCTCACCGCAGTTGGTAACCGTCCACTCCTCGAGATGGGCCGCCAGCCAATCCGCATAGGCGAGAATGAAATCGGCGGTTTCGGTTTCGGCGAAATCCGCCGCGCAGACCATGCCGGCGATCACCATGGCCAGAGTGGAAGGCGAGTAGCCGGAGTTTTCCTCCCAACGCTCCTGCCCGGTGACAGGGCCCCGCAAAATCAGATAGGACGCCGCGCGGAAAATCATCACTCCCGGATCAAACAAGTCCGGATCGCCGCCCTTGTTGCGCAATCGCCACGCCAGCAGGATCGGCGCGGCGATCTCATCGAGTTGCAGGCCGGGCCAATATGCCATTCCATTGATCCAACTGTTCTGAGGAAAACTACCGTCCGCCGCCTGCATCGTCGCAAGCCAGATGAGTGCGCGGTGCGGCGTTCCCGTCTGGCCGGAGGCGAGGAGCGCGCTGGCGCTCTGCACCATATCGCGTGTCCAGACGAGGTGATAGCCGCCGAGATCCCCATCTCCTTTGGCCTCGCCCCAGGGAATGCTCATCGAGGCGACCATCGCCCCTTGGAATACCTTGTCCTCATGGGACAGCAGCACGCAGCGGCTCAGCCGATACATGCCGCCATGATCGGAGGTGTGTGCGCTGAAATCAAAATCCGGATCAAGCACCGTGCGCTGCCATTGCCTGACGTAGCCTTTCCGGTGGATTTCAAACGGCACCGCCATGGATTGCAGCAGTTTCGCTGAGGTACTTTGGCAACTTCCCCCTAGCGCGATGGCAACGGTGAATTCATTGCTATCAGGAAGATCAACCTCACCCGTTAGGGCGATGTTCCCATTTTCCGCAGCATCGAATTCCCAATCCATTTTAAAATTGTCCGTCAGGTCCCGCCAACCGTCGCTGGCTCCGACATAGCCGACGGAACGCCGCGAAAAACCGCTGGAGCATCCCATGACCAGATGGACGTTCCCACTCGATGCATGAAGCAGCGGCTTGGCACCGATTTCCGAGCACCACCCGGAATTGCCCGCGCCGTGGCGCGCGAGGTGCGGAGCGAGCAGCGCGTAGAGCCGCAATTTGCCGCGCAAGGATTCATCGAATATCTCGACTTTGGTATGCACGAGAAGCACTGAGCGGTGAGGATCGGTCAGCACGTGTTTGATGATCCGGTAGCGCCCGTTTCGCTCGGAATTGGTGAGTCGATAGAAGACGCAATCAAGCTCCGGATATTCGATCAAATGGTCGAGATCGCGCTTTTCCTCGTGACAGAAGGTTTCGCCATCGGTGACGAGGAATTGAAAATCGCGCGTGTTCGGCTGATCGACGTGCGGGTAATAGAGTTCATTAACAATTCCGTGGCTGAGGGTGAACCACAGCCGGCAGCCGGTGTGATAGGACGTGCCGAGGCCCTCCTTCGCGCTCGAAGTCCAACGCGGTTCGATACCGGGCGCCCCAAAGGCAGTTGGTTTCTGCGAGGAATTCATTGAGGTATTTCAGGCGTCACTCGCGGAAGCCCCGGCTTGGAAATTTTCATCCCAAAGCCGGCAACCACCCACGAAAGCGTTCGCATTGTCCCCCAAACGGACTCCTTCCGGCAGAATCTTCAGCAACTTCGCATTTCCGCCACCGAGGACGACATAGTCCGCCTCCAGAGCGTTCTTGAGCAAATTAACGATGTCCTTCACATGGCGGCTCCACTTTGCTTTCCCCATCCGCTCAAGTCCGGCCAAACCCGCATAGTCCTCATAGGTGCGCCCTTTTCGATAGGGCAAATGCGCGATTTCCATCGGCTCGAGAACTCCGTCCACAATCATTGCCGCGCCCATTCCGGTGCCCAGGCCCAGGAAAAGCATGCGTTTTCCCTCATAGCTGCCGAGCGCCTGCATGGCAGCGTCATTGATAATTTTCACCGGACGTCCGAAGGCCTTTTTAAAATCAAAACCCACCCAGCCGGAGCCGAGATTGTGAGGATCGATCGCGATGTTTCCGTGAACGACAAGGCCCGGGTAGCCAATCGTGACCACCTCGTATTCCCAGCCAGCGACGGTTTTGAGAACTTCTTCGACCATCTTGGCAGCCGTCATTTCCGGACCGGATGGAATCTTCACGGTCTCCTCACTGCCCGTGGCCCGCACCTTCACGTTTGTCCCGCCTACATCGATCACCAGAATTTTCATACGCTTGATTTCTTGGGGTGTCATCCCTTGCAGGATTCGATATTTCTCCGCTCGGTGAAATCTCTAAATCGTGAATTTCAAGCTGAGACAGCGACACGGGCGTTGCTGTCTGTATTCAGGGCTGGTGGAAGAACAGGCAGGAATGCCTGTGCTACCTCACATCTCCAAAAGCAACCGCGCCGGGGACTCGAGGCAATCCTTGATGCGGATGAGGAAGGTGACGGCTTCCTTGCCATCGACGAGACGGTGGTCGTAGCTGAGGGCGAGATACATCATCGGGCGGATGACAACCTGACCATTGAGTGCGACCGGGCGCTGCTGGATGGTGTGCATGCCAAGGATGCCGCTTTGGGGCGGGTTCAGAATCGGAGTGCTAAGGAGCGAGCCATAAGTGCCACCGTTGGAAATGGTGAAGACACCGCCGGTGAGATCCTCGATCGTGATCTTGCCGTCCTTGGCTTTTTTCGCGTAATCGAGAATGTCCTTCTCAATCTGGGCGAAGGACTTCTTGTCGGCATCGCGGAGGACAGGGACGACGAGGCCTTTTTCGGTGCCGATGGCGACGCCGATGTCGTAGAAATGGTTCTCGATGATGTCAGTGCCGTCGATGCGTCCGTTGATAGAAGGAACGTCCTTGAGGGCCTGGGCAACGGCTTTGACGAAGAAGGACATGAAGCCAAGCTTCACACCGTGCTTCTTCATGAACTCGTCCTGAACGGCCTTGCGGAGATCCATGACGGCGGTCATGTCGACCTCGTTGAAGGTGGTAAGAATCGCGGCGGTCTGTTGAGCATTGACGAGATGCGTCGCGATCTTGCGGCGCAGCATGCTCATCTTCTTGCGGCTGGTGCGGCCATCGCTCACAACTTCCGTCGAAACGCGCTCTGCCGGGGCGGCGGGGGCGCTGAAATCAGGCTTCACCACGGCGGCGGTAGCCGCAACAGGTGCGGGAGCCGGGGTGGCGATGGGAGCTGCGACAGGAGCCGTTTGAGTGGATGGCGCTGGTGACGTTGCAGGTTTCGCCGGAGCAGGTGCGGCGGGTCCTGCGGTCACGCTGGAATCGATCGTCGCGATGACGGCTCCGATGGAAACTTCCTCGCCTTCCGGCGTGATAACCTTCAAACGGCCGGAAACAGGCGCTTCGAGTTCGTTGGAAACCTTATCCGTTTCGAGAGTGACCAAGATTTCGCCCTGAGTGACGAATTCACCGGTGTTTTTCTGCCATTTGGCGACGTTGGCGGAGGTAATGGATTCGCCAGCTGCGGGGACCTTGAGTTCGACAATGCCACCGGCCGGTGCGGCAGGAGCGGCTACAGGTGCCGCGACGGCTGGAGCTGCTGCGGCGGCTGCGGCGGCGATTTCACCGGAGATGCGGGCGATCACGGTGCCGATGGCGACTTCCTCTCCTTCGCCGACGAGAATCTGAAGCGTCCCATCAGTGGCGGCCTCAAGCTCGTTGGAAACCTTGTCCGTTTCGAGAGTGACGAGGATTTCGCCTTTTACGACTGGATCGCCGTTTTTTTTGTGCCAGCGGGCAACATTGGCGGAAGTGATGGATTCACCGGAGGCGGGGACTTTGACGTCGAGGGACATGGAGGATTGAGTTGGGAAAGTTAGATTGGATCAGACTTCGAAGGCCTGGACGAGCAATGCTTTTTGTTCGCGATAGTGCATCGCCTTGGAACCTGCTGCCGGGCTGGAAGCGGTGCCGCGGCCTGCATAGCGGATTTTGGAACCGACGGCGCGTTCGAGACGAGGGAAAATATAGGACCATGCGCCCATGTTGAGCGGCTCTTCCTGACACCAGACGAAATGCTCGGCATTCGTGTATTGGCTGATGATGGCCTCGACCATTTCGCGATGGAACGGATAGAGCTGTTCGATGCGCACGATGGCAGCATTTTCGATGCCCTTTTCCTGGCGATGTGCCATGAGGTCGTAATAAACCTTGCCACTGCAGAAGATGATGCGGCTGACATCGGCAGGGTTGGTGAAAATTTTCGTATCCGGGAGGATTTCCTGAAAGCAGGTGCCTTCGAGGAAATCGCGGTCATGAGAAACGGCTTCTGGACGGCCAAGCAGGCTCTTCGGCGTCATCAAAATGAGCGGCTTGCGGAAATCCCGGTGCTTCTGGCGGCGGAGCGCGTGGAAGTATTGGGCAGGCGTCGTGAAGTTTCCAACGATGAGGTTTTTCTCCGCACAAAGTTGGAGGAACCGCTCCAGACGGGCGCTCGAATGCTCAGGTCCCATGCCTTCGTAGCCGTGCGGCAGCAGCATGACGAGGTCACTCGGCGTCTGCCACTTGGACTCGGCGGAGGAGATGAATTGGTCGATGATGACCTGCGCGCCATTGGAGAAATCACCGAACTGGGCTTCCCACATGGTGAGCATGCTCGGGTAGGAAAGCGAGTAACCGTAGTCGAATCCCAACACTGCAAACTCGGAAAGGAACGAGTTGTGCACGCAGAACTTCGCCTGATCCGCTGACAAATGTTCGAGCGGAATGTGGCGCTCACGGTTTTCGTAGTCGTAGAAAACGGCGTGGCGTTGGGAAAATGTTCCGCGGCGGCAGTCCTGACCGGATAGGCGGACGGGCGTTCCTTCCATCAGCAGCGAGCCGTATGCGAGAGCCTCCGCGAATGCCCAATCGATCGGGCCGCCATTGGCCAGCGCTTCGGCACGGCGCGGGATGAAACGTTTTTCCAGAGTCGGATTCAAATGGAAACCTTCCGGCACCGTGGTGAGGACCTTGCCGATGTGCTGAAGCTTTTCACTTTCGATTCCTGTTGGAACCGGCGCATGCGAATATGGCTGCTGGACGATGCCGGTCGAGCCACTGAAAGCGGTGCGGTCACCGGCTTCCTGAAGCTTGAGCATTTTCTGATAGCCTTCCTCGAACTTGTCCCAGATCGCTTGATCGAGTGCATCCGCGTCGGCTTGGGAAATCACACCCTCGGCGACGAGCTGGCGCTTGTAGACCTTCCCGAATGTTTCGCGTTCGGCGATTTTTTTGGCGATGATCGGCTGGGTGAATGCTGCCTGGTCCGCCTCGTTGTGGCCTTGGCGGCGGTAGCAATACATGTCGATGACGATGTCGCGTTCGAATTTCTGGCGGAAATCGAGGGCGAAAAGCGACGCCCAGTAGAGTTCCATCGGTTCCTCGCCATTCACGTGGAGGATCGGTGCCTCGATCATTTTCGCCACATCCGTCGCGTAGGCGGACGAACGGGCATCGGCGGGAGAAGTAGTGAAGCCGATCTGGTTGTTGATTATCAGATGGATCGTGCCGCCGGTGCGATAGCCTTTGAGCTGCGAGAGATTGAGCACTTCCGCGACAGAGCCTTGTCCGGCGAACGCCGCATCGCCGTGAAGCAGGATCGGCAGAACGGCTCCGCGAGCGATTTCGCCGCTGCCGCCATCGTTGAGAACGCGCTGGCGGGCACGGGCCTTGCCTTCGACGATCGAGTTGACGGCTTCCAAGTGGCTCGGGTTGGCAGCCAGGCTGACGCGGACGTTTCCGTCCGCCAGCTCGCGGATGCTTTCGTAGCCAAGGTGATATTTCACATCGCCATCACCGGCAACCAGGTCCGGCTCGTAATTCGGCGTGAACTCATAAAGCAGCGTGGTGATCGATTTCCTGACGAAATTTGCCAGCACGTTCAATCGTCCGCGGTGGGACATGCCCATTTCGATCTCCTTGATGCCGCGTGAAGGACAGCCTTCGAGAATGGCGTTCAGAAGGATCATCGCCCCCTCGCCGCCTTCGTTGGAGAAACGCTTTTCACCGAGGAAGCGCTTGCCGAGGAAATTTTCAAACGCTTCCGCCTCCAGCACCCAACAAAGTGAATTCAGCTTTTTCGCCGGAGTTTCCTCATGGCGCAACGCATGCAACTCGATCCGTTCACGCACCCAGTGGCGGATGGTCGTGTTGTTGATATGCATGAACTCGAAGCCGATTTTCCCGGAATAGGTCGCCTCCAAGCCGGCCACCATGTCGCGCAACTTCATCTTATCGCCGTGACGGAAAAACGAATTGTGAACCTCGCGGTCCAGATCCGAGTCCTTCAGACCGAACTGCTCCAAGTGCAAACGTGGATTGCGCTCCGGGTTCTCCTCGAGCGGGTTGATGTGCGCCTGCGTGTGGCCGAGGGTCCGGTAATTATAGATCAAACTCGTGACCCGGCCGTAAAACGCGGTGTCCACATCCGGCGCAGGCGCGGTCACTGTGACAGCAGCCGCACCATCCTTGCGCTTCAATTGTGCGGAACCCAGCTCGAACCCTTCGAAGAAAGCTGCCCATGTCGCTTCGACTGATTGGGGATTTTCGCACCATTGTGCGTACTTAGCTTCCAGTAAATCTGCGTTCTGTCGCACCGAAACCGAGGAGTTCATGAGAAATGGGTGAAATTATGAAGCGAGCCCGCGAATTTCCCGCTTGGCCCGCCACGCACGGCGATTCATTAAAGGGCACACCTCGCCGCGTCAATCGTACAAAGGCGAATTTCACTCATATCCAAAGGCTCGGAGAATCATGATCGAAGTCAACCAACTCACCAAACGCTACGCCCGTCACGAAGCCGTCCGTGGCATTTCATTCTCCGTGGCGCGCGGCGAGATCGTCGGCTTCCTCGGGCCCAACGGCGCGGGCAAGACCACCACCCTGCGTATGCTCACCGGCTACCTGCCGCCTACCTCCGGATCCGCCAGCATCGGCGGCTGCGATATTTTCCGACAATCCATCGAAGCCCGCAGGAAAATCGGCTACATGCCGGAAAACGTCCCGCTCTACGACGACATGCGCGTCCGTGAATATTTGAAATTCCGCGCCCAGCTCAAAGGCCTCGGCAGCAGCGACACCCGCCGCCGCGTCGGTGAGGTCATCGATACCTGCGGCCTCGGCAACGTCCGCCGGAAAATGATCCGCACCCTTTCCAAAGGCTACCGCCAGCGCGTCGGCCTCGCCGATGCTCTCGTCCACGATCCCGAGCTCCTCATTCTAGACGAGCCCACCAACGGCCTCGATCCTAACCAGATCCGCCAGATCCGCGAGCTCATCCGCCAGCTCGGCCAATCCCACACCGTCCTCATTTCCACCCACATCCTCCCCGAAGTGGAAATGACCTGCAACCGCGTCATCATCATCGACGGCGGACAAATCAAGGCTGCCGACACCCCTGCCAATCTCGTCGGACAAATGCGCGCCGCCGGCCGCATCCAAGTGGAAATCAACGCCGACCCCGAAGTCGTCGGAGCCGCCCTCAACCGCCTCAACCATGTGAAAAAAGTCACCCCGGAAGCCCTCGACGGCGGCTGGACCCGCTATACTGTCTGGGTCGATTCCGGCACCGACTCCCGCGAGCGCATCGCCCAGCTCTCTGCTCAAAACGGCTGGCCCCTCCGCTCCCTCTTCCGCCACGTCGCCACGCTGGAGGATGTGTTTGTGGAGCTAACTCGCAGGGATTGAGGTGATAGACCGCTAGACGACGCCTTTTTTCAGATCTCGCAAACTCCACAGGAGCCCGCCCGCTGCCTCCGCGCCCCCTCTCATTTTTCGGGAGCCGGTTTTCCGCATCGGGCCGAAACGTGCGATCGGCGATGCCACATATCACGGTAGAGATTTTCGAGGTCCGACGTGAAGCCCGCAGCATCCATCAGGGAAGAGGCTTTCAGGGCCTGGCGGAGGGACATGCGCAGATCGGCGAGCTGCGTGGGATTGTTGGCCAGCCGGATCGCGATTTCGGCATATTCATCAAGATTCCGGCCAACGAGCTCCGGATGACCGATGTTCCCGAGGATACTCTTGCCAACCCGTTCCACTCCCCTGTCACCGGCGAACGTGACAACGGGACAGGACATCCATAGCGCGTCGCAGGTCGTGGTGCTGCCTTGGTAGGGAAACGGATCGAGCGCGATGTCGATTTGGTTGTAAACCGAAAGATATTCCTCCTTGGGAACGCGTTCGACCAGAAGCAATCGTTCCGCCACGATTCCGTGACTCTCCATGAAACGCCGGGTCTGGATTTGCGCACGCCCCTTGGGCACAAGCATCATCAAGCGGGATTCCGGTACTGCGATGATGATGCGGGCCCAAAGCCCGAGCACCGCCTCGTTGACTTTGCAGAAATTGTTAAAGTTTCCGAACGTGATCCGACCGGTTGCGAAGAATGGAGAGGCCGCGATTTCCGGCTCACCGGGTGGCGTGTAGCACAGTGTGGTGTGTGGCATCCGGAGTGTCTCCTCCGTGTAGGAAGGATCCTTCCACCCTGGCGGATCCAGAATCGGATCGCCTATGCGGTAGTTCACCGTGCGGAGTCCGGTGGTGGAAACGTTTGAAAGGTAGGTGATCTGGATCGGTGCGGGTTTTCTCGCGAAAACTCCCAAGCGGTTCCCGGAGCTGTGCATCGCAAGATCGACGAGAATGTCGATTTGGGCATCATGGACGAGCCTGGCAGCCTGCTGGTCGGACAACCCAGTAATATCCGACCAGTGGTCTGCCGCGTTACGACAACGCGCAGTAACTTCATCGGTTGCCGTGACGTTGGAATAACAAAAGACCTCGAAATGCCGCCGGTCATGGTTTTCCAGAATCGGGAGGATGAAACGGGCCATCACGTGATCCCGGAAATCAGGCGACATGTAGCCCACGCGCAACCGCCGGGTCCCGTGCGTATGACCAGGCTTCGGGTGGGACATGACCGGAATGGTACCGACAATGTGTCTCCGCCAGACAGCATGGGCCCCAGCG
>JBDSZP010000009.1:0-8777 GCA_039925065.1 Luteolibacter sp. | reverse complement strand
AGGTGAAGATCGGCACATCGACGCCAGCCTTTTTCACCGTTTCGAAAAGGGCGCGCAGCACCTTCGGTTTGTCGGGAGTCTTGTGGTGATCGTATTCGTTCTCGATCTGGACGAGGATGATGCCCTTCGCACCCTTTGGTTTGCGGGTAATTTGTTCGCGGGCGAAGACCCGGCAGACCGCCTCATACCAATGGACGCTCCACGCGATGTGCGCGTCGTCGGCACTGCGGAGCCAGAAATCCTTGCCGGTCCAGGGATTGAATTTCGCCAGCCAGCGCGGGTAGCCGCCGCCGCCCCACTCGGCGCAGATGAAGGGGCCGGGCCGCACGATGGTGTAGAAGCCGAACTCGTCCTGCGCCATCTTCAGCCAGGCCTCGAACTCGGAGAGATCGATCTTGGAAAAGTCGTCGAGGCCCGAGGGAACATCGCGTTCGTGCAAGTTCCACGGGATGTAGGTTTCGACGGTGTTGAAACCGGCGTCCTTGATCTTTTGAAAGCGGTCGCGCCACAGCTCGCGCGGGGTTCGGAAATAGTGGAACGCGGCGGAGGAGACAAAGAAGTCCGCGCCTTCGATCTGGAGGCAATGGCCGTCGTAGCGGATGCGCTCGGGATGCTGGAACTGCGGCACGGGCGGGTCGGAAGGGGCTTGGGCAAAGAGACTCGCGCAGCCCATCGAAAGGGCCATGGCGGCGATCAGTCGGCGCATCGGTGAGGCCGGTTTTCCGGAGTAAAATGGGCGGGTGTTCATTCGAGGCGAAATGGATTGGGTCACAGCGGATGGGAAAGGGGAGCGGGATTATGGATCATTTCAACTCGCCGTGAAGCCGGACTTCCGAAACGTTGCAGTACCAGTTGTTGCGGTTGAAGACCCGAAGGTAGCGATAGGATTCGCCGGACGGCTTCATCTTCAGACTTTGCCAGTCCTCTGTGTTGCCTGCGCCTTCGGTCAGAGTCGTCCAGGTTTCCCTGTTGTTCGATCCTTCGACGATGGCACCGGCGATCCTGTCCCTGAATTTGGGCCGCGCCAAAAGTTCCACGCCGGAAAGTTTGACGTGCTTCGTTTCCCCGAAATCGAACAGCAGGTAGGCTCCCGCACCTTGGCCATTCAAATTAAGTTCCGAATAAGTGCGGGCATCGTTGTCGAACAAGGAATCAAGCAGACGCTGCGAGTTCCCAGCAAGACCGCCGCTGTTGGGGTCAATCATCTTTGCGATTTTCGGCACATCCCGGATCAGTTTCGACTCATCGATGAGAATCAGGCGGGAACCGTCAGTCGTGACATAAGTCGTATCGCCGGGCGCTCCATCCCGGCGCTGATAGTCGATGGCGAATTCCACTGGACCCGTCTTTGCCTGGCCGGGTCGCATGACGGCCTCGGCGGCGTAGGTTGAATCGTCCGTTTGTTTGACGATGGCCTCGATGCCCTGAATGCGGACGCGGACGTTTTGGATCGGCTCGCGGGCCTTGATATCGAGCCTGACGGGCTCCCCGAGAGCGACGCGGATGCCATTGCTCTTCGGCGAGTTCAGTGAGACGGACTCCAGTTTGTTGCCGCTTTCGTGGCGGCTGCCGAAAATCCTCATTTCCGACGGTTCGAATCCCCCTCCGCTGTATTTCCGAACGCGCAGAAACCGGAAGGTCGAGCCAGACAAATGGTCGATAACTTTGATCTTCGTCAATTCCGGGGCGGGCTTCGTGGCTTCGGGCGTGAGTTCCGTC
The DNA here is from genome assembly GCA_039925065.1 of Luteolibacter sp. Classification (GTDB taxonomy): domain Bacteria; phylum Verrucomicrobiota; class Verrucomicrobiia; order Verrucomicrobiales; family Akkermansiaceae; genus Luteolibacter. Next base: position 7,058 of record JBDSZP010000009.1, on the reverse strand, counting down.
CAATTCTTTCCATCGTTCGAGCCGTGGAATTTGACGTTCTCCATGCGGTCTTCGAAGTTGACCCTGCCTTCCATCGCAAAGGCGGTGGCGGAAAACTTGAAGTCCGGCCCGAAATCAAAGTCGTAATAGTTGTCTTGCGCCAGATAGAAGCCCACGAAGGTGTCGTCATTGCCGTCCACCAGCAGGCTCATGGCTTCCGGGCTGATGTTGGCGGAAACGACTTTGGGGAAATCCATGCTGCCATCGGGCAGCAATGGCGTGAGCGCCTTCAGCGCATCGAACGCCGCCTTGAGCTCGACCAACATCGAAAAGAATTCCGTGTCCGAAGCAGTTTTCAACGACTTCAACGCACGGGCATCAAGGGCCTTGCACCGTTCCATCGAGGCCTCGACATCGATCGTTTTCGAGTCATACCCGGTCTCGATTTTCTTCAGGGCTGCCGCGCGGTCCGCCGCCACCGAGATGGACACTTTTTTCGCCGTGACGATGGATCCGTCCGTGGCCTCCACCACAAACATGCAGTCCCCGGTCTTGGCCGGATTCCATGAAAATGCGCCGGTTTTCGGGTCCAGAACGGCCCCCTCCGGCTTATCGAGACTCTGATACGCAATGCGCATTTTTCCGTCGGAATTTACGACGGAGAAATCCCATCGAACCGGAGCGCCGACATAGGCCACGAGGCTCAGAGGCGCATCGCCCGAAGCGAAAACCGGAGGCTGCTGGTCTGTCTTGCGCAGCACTTGGTCGAAATCGACCATCGTTCCGGGCAGTCCCTTGACGTTGAAAAAGACAATGTCTCCGAACCGCTCGAGCGCACTCATCGTGTAAAACACATAGCGCCATTCGCCCTGCGTGTTCGGGAGCAGCCACGGCCTTTCAAAACCGGACATCTCCACCTCCGTAGCTCCCGTCGTTCGGATGCGCAGGCCGACGGTTTTCTGCTCGGTGGAGCAACTGAGAATGGACAGACGCGCTCCTGCGGGAGAGGCATTCACCCGGACGAACGTGATGTCACCCTCGCTTTTGATGGAAGAATTTTTCGTGAGGTTCGCGGACCGCTGCTCCACCTCGACAACGTTGGGCTCCTGTTCCGAAGGAGGAATCCGAAGGGCGTCGCCGCTGGCCTCTTTCGGAATGTAGAGCCAATCGTAGTCCTCGCTGACAATGCGCTTGAGGAAGGTCTCGTGGTAGTAAGGAGCCTTCTTGGATAGATCGACGCCCTTTTTACAGGTGTAGTAATAATACAAATCCCATATCTTGTGCTGGCGGATGCGGCCCCGGTAGTTGTCGGCGATCCGGGGATAAATCTGACGGATCGTCCCGTCCGGAGCCCTATGGGATGGAGTCGGAATCCAAGGCGTTTCGTACCCGAGCATGAAGCGGCAGAAATGGTCGGCCGCCGTGAGGATGCGGTCTCCGAGAAATTCGTAGGGGCCTACCGCGCCGGGTGCGGTGGAAACGGTCCCGTCCACTGGATCGACCTTGGTATTCTGCGAGTTCAGGATGCGGGCGATCGTGGTGAAGATCGTCAAGTCGTCGCCGGCGTGGGCTTGGTCGCGTCCCATTTCAGTGATCTGGACCTGGGGGTGGGGGACCTTTTCGCCGGTCAGGGCATTCGTATCCACCAGGCGGGCCAGATCGTGGATAGAGAAACTCGAGCCCTTGTCCGGACCATCCTTGTTCACGGTGAAACGCTCGACCCGTTTCGAAAACTCCTGCGGATCGCTTCTGAAAATCGCCCCCGCGATGGCCGGTGCGTAGGCGAAGCCGTTCTGGTTCATGAACCAGCCGTTGTAGTCGAAAAAATTCGTCACGCCGGGAATGACGAAGTGGTTCGAGAACGCGACCGTGTCCTCTTCCGTCCAAGCCAGCTCGGGGTTCGGCGAGTCCATACCGCGCAACAGCTCGGCGACCATGATCATGTCCTTGAACGCGAAGGAGCAGTGGATATAGACCTCGTTGTAGGCCTTGAACTTCGCGGGGTCCATCTTCGACCACAGGCGAACGATGCGCATCGCGTTGGCTCGATAGGTTTCTTCGCCAGTGAACCAATACATCAGCGTTTGCCGCAAGGCCGTGTCGGAATCGATTTTGAGGCGACCCTCGACGCCCGCGTTATCGAACGCATCCACCTCCGGCCGGGTGGGATCGGCCTTGCTTTGGTTTCGGCTCGAAACGGTCTTCGAGGAACGGGGACTCGACGCGAGTTGGACGAAACCGGAATACCAAGGGTCGCGCTTCGCCAGCACTTGGGAGCGGGCATCCTCCAGCATTTCCTGAGTCAGGCCGATCCCTGGATGGACGAAGCCGTTCACCTCGGTTTTGTGGATCCGGGCTTTGGCCGTCACGTTGACCGGCGGTTCGGCTCCGGCACCTGCGGCGTGCGACACCAGACTCGCGAGAATTACCCATGCTGCTCCCCATCCCCTCCATTTATTTTTCACGATTCCAGACGTCATTTTTTCAATCATTCGAAAGTTCCACAGGCTGAATCCCCAATACGTTGCCCGTTTCGATTTCATACGCCTGTTATTCAAAACGGCGGCCACCGGCGCGCCCGGGTTTGGCGGTGGATTAGAAATGAATCGAAACATCACCGGGGCGAACGCATTCGCACTTGTGCGATTAAACCGCCTCGCTATTCGTCTTGGTGTGAGCAAGCCCAATCACCCGCCCAAGCAGCGGACCGAGGAAACCACCTCGCCGGAACCGACAGTCACCATGAAGGACATCGCCCGGGAGGTCGGGGTGACGACAGCGTCGGTATCGCTCGCCTTGAAAAACCACCCGTCCATTTCCGAGGCTCGCCGCGAACAGATCCACGCCGCGGCCGCACGCTTGGGCTATCGCCCCAACGCCATGGCGACCGCGCTCGCCCATCACCGGCACCAGTCGCGCTTTCATCCGGTGCAAGCTGCGCTCGCCTTCATCAACACCTATCCGGATCCGGCAGAACTGCACGCCAAACCCTCCTTCAGGGAATGCTGGCGCGGAGCCATCATGGCTGCGGAGAAATTCGGATACCGCCTGGAAGAATTTTGCGTCAATGACAAGCAGCCCCTCAAGCGGCTGGAGCGGCAATTTCTCACGCGCAACATTCGGGGAATCATCATCGGACCGTTGCCGCCCGGAGAGTCCGGTGTGAACTGGGCGTCGTTTGCCTGGAACAAATTTTCGGCGGTGCGCTGTGGATTCCGCGAGCAATCACCACCCTTTCACTTCGTTACCAGCGCACAAGCCACCAACACGATGCTCGCCTTCGATAAAATGCGCGAACGCGGCTACAAACGCATCGGATTCGCCGGATACTGGGACAAAGCGCGAATGTTTGGCGCGGGCTTCCTTTGGTCGCAACACGAACCGTCGTTGCCGTCTCGCGTGCCGCCTTTTCTTTTCTCGAAAGAGACTCCCGAACTGAACCAGCAACGCCAGCTTGAACAATGGCTTAAGAAAGCGAAACCGGATGCCATCCTTACGGACAGTCTCGCGGTGCCGGATATGTTGGAAAGGGCCGGGTATCGCGTCCCTGAGGACATCGGGCTTGCGGCGACCAATGTGGGCGACATGCCCGTGGATGCGGGGATTGACCAAAACCCCGCAGAAATCGGCCGGGTCAGCACCTTGGCTTTGATCTCTCTCATCCACGATAGCGACCTCGGCGAACCGGAATTCACACGCGAAATATTGGTGCGGGGAAAATGGATCGATGGGACAAGCCTTCCGTGTCGATAAGTCGCGCGGTCTGCCTAAGGCATCGTCTCTTCGCACGTAGTTCAGCCCTTCAGGGCGTCTTCCAATGGCCGTGCCCAAGACGCCCGAAAGGGCTGGACTACGTGCGAAGAGGTGTTCCGAACTGGCGAAATAAATTCCGCGGTCCGTATCGCGAATGGCGCTTTCCCGCCTGGGGGAAATGGACGCCCTCGTCACTCACTTAACCGAACAAGTAGCTTGGCCCTTGCCCTTTGGTCACCTTTAGGGCTAATTTACCGGTTGGCTCGAAAACAATGATCGTCAGATCAGGGGCCAAAAAACCCAACCCATTAAAAACCCTTTATGAAGAACCCTATCCGGTTTCTTTGCGCGGCTGCCGTCCTCGTATTTATCTGGGCGGATGGATCGCCCAAACGCGACACTGTAAAACAGACTGCGGCGGCAAATCCCAGCGGTCAAAAAACCATAACTACCAACTCTAACGACACCCCCAAAGTTATCGATCCGGCGCGGTCGCTGGCTCAGGCATTCACACTGGAAATAGGAAGCGAACGAGAGAGCCGTATCCGAGAGCTGCTTTCCGCGTGGGCCGCGCGGGACGCGGAGGCGGCGCTGAAATGGGTTTCGGCGCTGGAGAACCCCGCCGCCCGGAGTTCCGCCCGTTCCACCGTTTGCCTGGCTCTGGCGGAAAAGGATCCTCGCCGGGCCGTCGTGCTCGCTCTCGCCCATGGCACGGACCAGGACGACGACTGTGGATTGCTGGAGTGCCTGACTATGCAATGGTGCGAAAAGGAATGCGAAAACGCCGTCGATTGGGCACGCCAACAGCCGCCTGGCGAATGGCGGGACCGCCTGTTGTCGAGAGCGTCATTCGTGCTTTCCAAATCGGATCCGGCTGCGGCGGCGCGTCTTGTTTCCGGCTTGGAGCCGGGGACCGTGCAGGACGAAGCTGCTATGGCAGTGCTCCACCAATGGGCGCTCCAAGATTCCTCCGCAGCGCTCCTGTGGGCGGAAGCTTTCTCCGAACCCACCCTCCGTGAGCGGGCCCTCGCGGAGATCTCGAATCTCCGGAACCTGACGACTTCCTTGCGGGAGGTCCGGTAACCGGATCGAAAAGCCCTCCTGAGACGGCTTCTCCGCTCTCTATGTCTGCCCAGGGCCCCTTCCCACGCACCTCCCCCTTTTTTTGTCCCGCCATGAGCGGGCCACTGGTACCGAGAGGCGATCAACCACGCCGTCAAATATTCAGCCCGCCAGCCTCTGATGTTCATCGGATGTTCAAGGCTTCATCAATGAGGCACTGTGACCGGCGAATAGGTTTCCCGTCCGAATCGACTGGTTCCTCAAACTAAAACCCACACCTGCGATAGGACCTCAGCTCTATCGCGCTCGCCGGAACACCCACGGCCCTGAATCCAGCCGCAGCGCGAAGTTCTGCCACGAGTTGTCGTTACGTCACCAGACCGGGAAACCTCTGGGGCGCGTGGCCAACATCGTTAAAAGCCCAAAAACCCAAAACCCATGACGCCTCCTCTGTTATTCCAGCAGGGGAATAGTCCCACTCTCCTTGGCTGCACGGGGCGTTTCCCCATCAACCTGAGAACCAAAAAAACACCAGAAAAAACACCCAAAAAATCCATGAACAGACACATCAAAACCTGGCTGACGTCCTTGACGCTGCCATTCGCCCTCGTCCTGCCCCAGGCGCACGCCTACACCCATCCGTGCGTTCCGCTCTCCCTTGATGATCTGGCTACTCTCAAGGCCAGCCTGAATCAGAACCCTTGGAAGGACGGCTACGCGAATCTCTCGGGCTCCATATCGGCGAATTACACGATGCAGGGCCCGTTCGCGACGGTCACCCGCAACCCCGACTTAAACCTCAGCCAATGGAAGAATGACATGGGTGCCGTGTATAGTCTCGCGCGCATGTGGTATTTCACCGGGGACACTGCCTACGCCCAGAAAGCGCACGACATCCTGCTCGCGTGGGCGAACACGCAGACGAGCTTCGGCGGCCAGGAATCGGGCCTCTCCCTCGGCGACTACGCCGTCTGTTACGCCGGTGGTGCTGATATTTTGCGCGGCACCTGGCCCGGCTGGACGGCCGCCGATACGACGGCGGTTGAAAACCTTTTCCTGAATGTTTACTGGCCTGGGACCAGCGCCCCCGGCAATGCGCCCGGCCCCGCCAACAAAGGCTTGCTGAACATGAAAGCCGGTATCGCCATTGCGGCTTTCTGCGATGACACGACCAAGTTCAACCATGTCATTGACCTCTACCGCGCCTACCCGGGCTCAGGCTTGGTCAATACTCTGCCCACTGGCGAGACGGGTGAGACGGGCCGTGACCAAGGCCATCCTTACGCTGGACTCCTGGCTGCCGCCTTCATTTCCGAAGTCGCTTGGAAACAAGGTATAGACCTCTATTCCGAATTGGACAACCGGACTCTTGCCTGCGGCGAATACTACGCCCGCAACACGCTCATGACCGATAATCCTTTTGTTACTTTTGGCGCCGTTGATTGGACCTATTATAACAACACTGTTGATGCGGGAACTTACACCGCCAATCGCGAGGCTCTTTACCTCATCCAAAACGCCTACAAAAACCGCAAAGGCCTGCCCACTCCCTGGATTGACCTTAAACTCCAGTCCCAGCCGGTTGATGGGAGCAATTGGATGTATGCCAAGACTGCGGACTTCACCACCGCCACTCCACTGGCGGCCGTTGTTCGCCCGGCAGTTTCAGTGGCCTCAAGCGGGTTGACCTTAATATCATTAGGCGTTACGGGCAGTGCAAACAGCCTTTCTTACACGAATGGAGTCTGGACACTGGCCGGATCTGGCTGGGGAGTCTGGGGCGGCACCACTGACAGCTGTCAGTTTGCTTACCAAACGATGACGGGTGATTGTGCCATGGTTGCCAAGGTCAACCCATTCACCTATACGGGAAATACTGCCGGGAGGATGGGATTGATGATTCGTGACAATCTCGTCAGCACCAAATCGCAGACGGCCATTGTCTCCTTATCGCCTCAATCAACAGGAGGTGGCTATAATGTGGAGTCCTATCAGACTGGCTGGACGGACAACTGGGGAGGGAGTAACTGGGCGCACCGTTCGCAAACACTTCCTCTGTCCGTGCCTTACTGGCTTAAAATCGAGCGCATTGGCAACCACCTTAACACTTACACTTCGCCGGATGGCACCACTTGGGCTCCCAATACCAGCTCCTACTACGGCAATGGTCTGCCATCCACCGTTTATATCGGCTCATTTCTCTGCACTGGAGGCACTATGAACGCAACAGGCACCTATTCCAATCTGGCGTTCACCGGAGGAAG
>JBDSZP010000008.1:0-6574 GCA_039925065.1 Luteolibacter sp. | reverse complement strand
TGATGTTGATCGCGGCGGAACGGCCACCTTTCCAATCCTTCTTGGAAGGACCATCGACCGTCTTCTGGGTCGCGGTGTAGGAGTGGATCGTGGTCATGAGGCCTTCAGCGATGCCGAAACCTTCCTTAAGGAGCACGTGGACGATCGGCGCAAGGCAGTTCGTGGTGCAGCTCGCGTTGGAGATGATGTGGTGTTTCGCTGGATCGTAGAGCTCGTCGTTAACGCCGACGACGAAGGTGGCGTCCTCGCCCTTCGCAGGAGCGGAGATGATGACCTTCTTGGCACCAGCGGTGATGTGACCCTTGGCTTTTTCAGCTTCGGTGAAAAGTCCGGTGGACTCGATGACGACTTCGACGCCGAGTTCTTTCCATGGCAGACCTTCCGGGCTGCGAGCGCTCACGACCTTGATTTCGTGACCGTTGACGACGATGATGTCGTCTTCTTCAAGCTCAGGGGAGGACTTCTTCGAGGAAACGGTGCCTGCGAAGCGACCCTGTGTGGAGTCATACTTCAGAAGGTAAGCGAGGTTGTCCGCTGGAACGATGTCACCGACGGCGACGACGTTGAAGGTGGTTCCCAAGTGGCCTTGTTCGACGAGGGCACGGAAGACAAGGCGGCCGATGCGGCCGAATCCGTTGATGGCAATAGTGGTCATAACAGTATGTGTGAAGACCGATGCGGCTCTTCCGCCCGGCGGCGGGATTGTGCATGCGAATCCCAAACCGTCAACCCCGCGAGTCGAATTCCACGTAAAATGCGGGATTTCTCAGAATAAAAGGCACGTCTTCAGACTCGCTTGTGACTTGACCCGAAACGTGCGTTAGACCCAGTGTATCAGGCGAAAGGAAATTGCAGCCCTATGGACACACTCCCCCCCTTCCCACCGCCCTCAAGCATGCCGAATGTGCCACCACAATCCGCCCCGACCAACTGGCGGCTGTATTTCGAACTACTGTCGTTCGCAGCGTTCGTTTTTCCATTTGGCCAAATCGTCGGACCAGTTGTCTTGTGGCTGGTGAAAAAAGACAGCAACGCGCTTGCCGACGCTGAGGGCAAAAGGGTGATCAATTTCAATATCTCCTGGCTGCTCTGGACTATCGCAAGTTGCGGCCTCGGCATCTTCGCATGGCTGGTGATCGCCATCATCGCCACTCTGAAAGCGGCGAACAACGAGCCATTCAAACACCCGTGGACCATCGCCTTCCTCAAATAAAGCCAAGACAAACAACCCGCAACCCCACTCCACAGTGACATCCACGACCGAAAACGCAGACCTGAGCGGCTCCGAGTTCATCAATACCAACCTCAGTGCGGCGCAGTTCCGCGATGTCCGTCTCGCGGCGGCACAGTTTGTTGACGTCAACTTATCAGAGGCACTTTTCGAGAATGTAGCCCTGACTCGCACTGTAATCCGCAACGCCAACTGCTCACACCTGACTATCGAGGACGCCAGCTACGAGGGCATGCTTATCGACGGCATTCTCGTCACCGATCTGCTGCGGGTCTATCGCAGCCAGCAATCAGGATTCCAATGACAGCAACGACTGGCACGGTAGCCCGCCCCTTAACGAACAGCCACCGAGACCCAGCCAATGCAGTGCCTCATTAGGAAATCAAAACACCATTACGCCCCCAGCGTCGGGTCGTAGTCCTTCGGGGCGCGGATGATTTTTTCGATGCCGTGCTTCGTGACCAGATTACCGCCGGATGAGCGGCCTTTGATTCCGAATTCGGCGAAATGAAGCGGGCGGATGAGGTTCTTCATGCGCAGGCCGGACTTGAGGTGGACGAGCAACATCTGCGCGGCGCTTTCCTCGTTGGTCTTGTGGAAGGCAAAGTAGAGGACGCGGCTACCGGGGGTGCCTTTCGTCAAATCGTATTCCTTGTCGCGGGTGACGCCGCCGACGGTGAAACGTTTGGCGAGGATCGGCCCATCGCGGCCATCTCGATAGATCATGGAATAAATGAGATCCTCTTCCTTGCGCAGGATGGCGACACGCAACGGCTTCTGGCCGACGAAAACTTTCTCGGCAATCTTCATGACACGCATCTTCCCGTCAGCGGTGAAGGTGATGATGTCATCAATGGTGGAGCATTTTTCGACAGGCTCACCGTCTTTTTTGAGGCCGTAGCCAGCAAATCCGTTTTTCGCATCCAGATAGAGTGTCTCGGTCGCAGCGACGACCTGAGTACGGTCCACACGCTCGAAGGAGGAAATCTCGGTGCGGCGTTCGCGATCCTTGCCGTATTTTTTCTGGAGGTCCTCGTACCAGCGGATGGTGTATTTCGTCAGATTACGGAGGTTTTTCTCAGTCTCGTCGATGAGTTTTTCAAGGCCTTTGATTTCCTCGTCGGCCTTGAACGAGTCGAACTTCGAAATGCGCTTGATCTTGATTTCAGTCAACCGGACGAGGTCTTCTTCGGTGACTTCGCGTTTGAGGAGTTTTTTGAAAGGCTTGAGGCCGTCGTCGATGGCTTTGAGAACCGCTGCCCAAGTTTCGCATTCTTCGATGTCCCGGTAGATGCGGTTTTCGATGAAAATTTTCTCAAGCGAACTGAAATGCCATTTTTCGGCGAGTTCCCCGAGTTTGATGTTCAACTCCATTTCCAACAGCCTGCGCGTGTTCAGCGTGGTGCGACGGAGGATGTCGGAAACTCCCATAAACACGGGCTTGCCCTCGGTGATGACGCAGGCGTTCGGCGAAATGGTCAGCTCGCTATCGGTGAAGGCGTAGAGCGCATCGCGCGTTTGCTCGGGATCCGCACCAGCAGTCAAATAGACGAGGATATCGGCGTGGGCGGCGGTGTTGTCCTCGATCTTGGCGATCTTGATTTTCCCCTTATCGGCAGCGGCGACGACGGATTCCATCAGTCCGCCCGTGGTGGTGCCAAACGGGATCTCCGTGATGCGCAGGATGCCCTTTTTATCGGTGGCGATCCGGGCGCGGACCCGGACTTTTCCTCCGCGCAGGCCGTCACGGTAATCGGATGCATCCATGATTCCGCCAGTGGGGAAATCCGGGATGAGGGTGAAGGGCTGGTCACGCAGGACGGCGATGGCCGCTTCGATGAGTTCGTTGAAATTGTGCGGCAGGATTTTGCAGGCCAGACCGACGGCGATGCCTTCGACGCCTTGCGCGAGGAGCAGTGGGAATTTCACCGGCAGCGTATCCGGCTCGCGGCGGCGACCATCGTAGCTGGGGAGCCAATCGGTGGTCTTCGGGTTGAAAACGACATCGTTGGCGAATTTCGTGAGGCGCGCTTCGATGTACCGGGGAGCAGCCGCACCGTCCCCGGTGAGTGTGTTTCCCCAGTTTCCCTGGGTATCGATGAGCAGGTCCTTTTGCCCGAGCCCGACGATGGCAGCACCGATGGATTGGTCACCGTGCGGGTGATAATTCATCGTGTTTCCAACGATACCAGCGACCTTGTTGTAACGGCCATCGTCGATTTCGTCCATGGCGTGGAGGATCCGGCGTTGCACGGGTTTCAGCCCGTCGAACAAATGCGGCACCGCGCGCTCGAGAATCACGTAGCTGGCATAATCGAGGAAATAGTCGGAATACATCGCGCCAAGCGAGGCATGTTGGTCCGGGTCGTGCGTCATGTGGCGGATTGGTTAAAGAACCCGGAGCACCCGCGCAAGTCTGACGTTTCCCCCACCCCGTTTCGCAGTCTCGCTGTCCGATTTCGGAGTGCTAGTTGTGTGGGATGAAAACGAGCTTTGAAATCGGCCGACGCGATTGGCTGAAAACGGCGACGGGCGGCGGCGCGGCGGCGATGATCGCCCGCACCGTTGCGACTGCGGAGCCGGTCGGCGCGCCCGGGAAAAAAGTGCGGGGCGTCGTTTTCATGATCTCCGATGGCATGAGTCCCGGCGTTTTAACCCTGGCTGAAGCCTATTCCAAGCTCACCCGCCAACGCGGCACCCGCTGGTGGTCGATCCTCAATGACCGCTCGGCCTCCCGGGGATTGATGGATACCGCATCCGCAAATTCGATGGTCACCGACTCCGCGGCAGCATCGAGTTCGTGGGGTGGCGGCGAACGCGTCAACAATGGCTCGATCAACGTGAATCCCGCCGGCAAGGCCCTCAGCCCGATTGCGGAAATTCTCAAGAAAAAAGGCGCACGCATCGGCCTTGTCAGCACGGCCACCATCACTCACGCAACGCCCGCCGGATTCGCAGCATCAGTCACGAAACGCGGCGACGAAGACGACATCGCGCCACAATATTTGAACCGCGTGGACGTGCTGCTCGGCGGAGGCTCGGGGCATTTCAGCGCGGCGGATCGCGCCGACAAACGCGATCTTTCCGGTGAATTCGCCAAAGCGGGTTACGGGATTTATGGAAGCCGCAATGCATTGCTCGCCTCGCGCGACGAAAAACTGCTCGGCACTTTCACCCGCGGCCGTCTCCCCTTTTCCCTTGATCGCGACAACAACCCGGAAATGGCGGCGAAAGTCCCCACCCTTTCGGAAATGGCAAATGCCGCGCTCACCCGTTTCCTCGCCAGCGACAAACCGTTTCTCCTTCAAATCGAAGGCGCGCGCATCGACCACGCCGCTCATCTCAACGACATCGGAGGACTGCTGGGCGAACAACTCGCTTTTGATGATGCAATCGCCACCGTCCTCACGCTGATTGGACAGCGCGACGACATCCTGCTCGTCATCACCAGCGATCATGGCAACTCAAACCCGGGCCTCAACGGCATGGGCGGCAGCTATGCGGAAAGCACACAATGTTTCTCCGCCATCACCCGCTTCAAGGCATCGCACGAACGCATCCTCGCCGAGTGGAACGCCCAAAAAGGCAGCAGCTCGACGGAAGTCACCGCACTGGTGCAGAAGCATTTGGGATTCGCGCTGAAACAGGAGGAAGCAAACGCCTTGCTGGAAATCGTCGCGAAACACCCGGTCATCGAATGGAGCGAGCAGCTCAGCAAGCCGGAAGGTTTGCTAGGCCAGTTCGGAGGAAATCACACCGGCATCGGCTGGACCGGCACCACCCACACCTCCGATCCGACGATCATTTCCGCAGTGGGACCTCAATCGGACCGGGCATCTCGTAGAGCTGTTGGGATGACAATCACCGGCTTCACCACCTCGCGATCATCGCTTCCGATTACGCGCGCTCGAAACATTTCTATACCGAGGTGCTTGGGCTGCGGATCTTTGAGGAAACGCACCGTGCGGAACCGAATTCCTACAAGCTGGATCTCGCGATTGTAAGGAAAACGAAATACGCCCGGTCAAACAGGGCATAAAAAACTGGCTGTTCTTCGGAGCGGAAGGAGCCGGCCACGATGCAGCGGCGATCTACACGCTGATGGAGAACTGCCGTTTGCACGGCCTGCCGGTCGAGCTCTACCTCAAGGAACTGCTGACCAACCTGCCCGGAGTCAGCGACCCAGAAGTCATCGCCTCTCTGATCGGACCCCGGCGAAGGTCGCCCAAGCCCGCCGCCGCCGCCAAAGACAAGGCCGCGCGGCGTGATCATGTCAAGAGGGGCGCATTTACCTCGCTTACAATGAAACATCAAATCTGCGCGATTGCGAAATGCCCCCGATCAAATCCCCTTCTTCAAATCCCTCATGCTCCATAACAATCCGGCGGCAGGCAAAGCATCTCCGCGAAGCTTCCTCGCTCCATTCTTCCGTTTCGTGCTGAAGCGTTCCCTGGATTTCAGAAAAACCTCGTCCACGAAACTCCGGCTCCCGATCACCGCTCCATCGGTGAAATAGCGCACCCGGCAGCGCAGCATTTTCCCCAACGGCACGTGCCCTTGACGTTCCTTTTCACGATTCACCTCGATCGCACTCATTCCCTTGCGAGTCCGTTTCACTTCGTTGCCGCCATCGGGACCGACTTTCACCTCCAGTTTCTCAACCGCTCCCTCTAGCAAAATCATCCGGTATTCCTTGGAAACATCACTGCTCCAGCGCTTCCAATCCGCTCCGTAGCCTTTGTGCGCCCCCATCGCACGGACCAGTCCGGCTTGAGCTTTTTTTCTCCCGCCCATCGCCTCACCATAGCTGCTCCAGCGATAGTCCGCCGGATCCTTCACCCTCCCGGCACGCACCGGATTGAGATCGATATAAGCAGCCATCGTCTTCGCCGCCACCCCATCCTCCACGATCACGCTCTTGAACCGCTGTTCCCACAAGGTTCCCGTCCGCGAATGCACCCGGTTGAACCATTGGGTAAAACGCTGCAACAAATCCTTCATGAAATGCCCCAGATCGTGCATCCGATAGGTGAAACGTCGGTGGATTTCGGAAATCGCCTTCTCCATCCCCAGCTCCCGCGCATCCGCCAGTTCTTTCGCGACTCCCGCCACGAACGCTTCGCTGTAAAGTGCTGACAAACGCTTCAACAGCGCCTCGTCCGCCAATCCATCCCCGGGCATCGGCGGAACTTCCAGCAAAAGATGGATGTGATTGCACATCAGACAGTAGGAAACCACACGGCAGCCGCTGAAATTCTCGATCATCCGCATGAATGTGCGGAATTTCTCCTTTTCTTCAGCCCCAAAGGCGAAGCGCCGCTCCACCACTCTCGATATGCAGTG
>JBDSZP010000007.1:0-31627 GCA_039925065.1 Luteolibacter sp. | reverse complement strand
AACCCGTAGTCGAAACCGCGCCCCCGGTCAGGGTCCTGTGTCCTTTGACGTTTAGGCAAAACGAACCAAATCAAAAATGCTTGATTAGTCCGGAATTCCGGATTTGAGTGCGCATGTGTCTCAAATATTTACAACGTCCCTAAGTCAGGATCTTGAGGGCCTTCTAGACCACCGTGGTCTCTTGCGTCAGGTCGCTAACGAATGCGGGATAGACTATAAGCGCTTGCATGAATTGATCAAAGAACGATCCGAACCTCGCCATTCACTTGGTAAGTCGCTAGAGGACTGGATTTTATGCGCGAGTATTTTAGCCGCTACCCGCGTCGATCTAATTAATCGAGAGCCCATTAGTTACATGCGTCTTATGAGACTGCTCAATCTCAAGGAGGCGATTACGTCCCCATTCTTGAAAATGAAGATCGACGGAGTAGTGGAGCTTCTTGGCCCAGTGGCGAAACGAGTGAATCCCGGCCCGGATGAATTGAGAGCGGAGATTGAGCGGGAGCAGTCCCATCAAAGGCAGGCGAAGTCATTGATTGATTCCTCGATTTCAATGCTTACAGAGGAAATAATCGGATTACTAAAAAAACAATCCTAACAATAAATGGTGCTGCGAAGTCGGAGCGATAGCGGAGACTTCGGCGCGCCTTGTCCGTGGAATCTGAAAAAGCCGGTCGTCATCGAGGTGGTGGAGCGAATGGCGGTCATGCGCGGGGTCGTTTCGTGGGTGCCGGAGGTGCCCGGGCGGTTCTCCACGCGGGCAACAGGCGCAGCAGCTTTTTCATCGGTTCGCCGCAACACGGGCAGGAGACGATGTGGGGTGGCTTTTGCGGGGCGGGGACGACTGCCGCGCCGATGAGCAGGGGCCGTCCGGTGTGGAAGACGATGCGCGAGTCGCCGATGGCGGTGCGGCAGACATATCTTCCGAGATACTTGATGATGTTTTCACCGCTGCCGAATGGCTGGAGGTGGATGCCCCTTGGCGCAACCCGCGAAGGGCCGGAATCCGGGCGGGAGCTTCTGGTAGCCGGCCTCGTCGGTTCGCTCGCCGGAGGTTTTGGCTTGGCGCTGGAGGCGCTTCGGGGTTGTATCGGCTTGGTTGTCGGAGTTGGTATTGTTGTTTTTGCTCATAATCGCGCAACCATGACAACCAGCCCCGCAACCCTCCATCACTCCGAACCTCCGCAATCAGGGTCGTCCGCGCTTTGGTCATTCGGCTCAAATAGAAGATCTCAATGTTCGTCGCTATCGTCATCATCCCTTTTTTGGCCACGTTGCTCTGGCTGTTTTCGATCAGACCTTATTGCCGACGCAATGGGAAGGGTTTCACTCCGGGAGCAGCCATGGGGGTGACATTCTGGGTTGATTGGCAGGAAGCCGGAGAGATTGCCAAGATGAAGGGGGACGGCGGGATGATCTTTATTTGCCGGCTTGTGTTCTGGTTCCACATCATCGGCTTCTGCATTTTTCTATCTGCCATGTTCAGCCATTAGCCAAAAACCAGGAGCTGGCTCCGGTCCGTTTCTATTCAAAGCGGCGGAAATCGCAGACTTTCCCAAATTTCACATTTCTCACTTCGCCATTATCATTTGCTACGTCATTGGAGCGATTTCGGCCTCGCGGTTCGTTTTGTTGAAGGCTCTCTGTGTCGCTGTCGGGAAATAAGGAGCGTCGATATTCTATCGACTGCGTCAGGCCGACATTCTGTCGGTGGGACGGCGGACAGGATGTCCGCCGCACTCAGCGCTCAGGATGAACGCGCTCCTTTTCGGGTTTCCGACAGCTCGCCCCGCATGGAGCGTTCCTTTTAGGACGCGGGACAAATTGTGTTAGTCACCGGACGGAAGAAATCGATGCGAGACAGTAGGAGGTTGCGCCCAGTCCGCCGTCACTTCCCCGCTGCTACGGCCAATTCCCGTTCACTCGGTGGCGATGTCTTGGAGGATCCGGATGTTTTTCTCTTCGGTTTTGCGGAGGGAGTTTCGGAAATCGCGGATGGCCTGGCGATGTTTGACCGACGCGGTGGCGGCGAGGATTTCGGGTTTCGCCTGCTCGAAGGTGCGGGGCTCGGCGGGTTTTCGGGCGGTGACTTCCGCGAGGTGCCAGCCGAGGCGGCTGCGGATGAGAGTGGGTTTGTTCAATTCCAACGAGAAAAGCAGAGCTGCGAAATCGGCGGGCAGACGGTCGTAGGTCATCCAGCCGAGCGCGCCGCCGTTGTCCTTGGTGGCGGGGTCTTCGCTGAGTTCCTTGGCGATCGTGGCGAAGTCCTTTTTCTTTTCGGTGAGAGCGGCGAGCGCATCATCGAGCTTTTGTTTCGCTTCTTCCGGTGGGTGATCGAGGGTGGGAATGAAAATATGGCGGGCTTCGACCCGTTCGGGATTGGCGATGCTTTTTTGGTTTTCCTCGAACCATTTCTTCGCTTCTTCGTCGGTGGTCGTGACCTGGGGGCCGATGTGCAACTCGATGAATTTTTCCTGTTGGATGTGGGCGGCGAGGCGTTTTTTTAAATCGTCCTCACTGCGGATGCCTTGGGATTTTATTGCGGTTTCGAGCGCTCCCTTGCTTTCGAATCTGCCGACGAATCTGCGAAGCCGCTCGTTGATTTCCTCCGGGCTAACCATCGGTGGTTTTTCCTCCGCCTTGATCTTGGCGCGGAGGATTTCGAGATCGATGAGTTCATCGAGCGCTGCGGTGCGCTGTTCTGTTGTAATCGGCGCGGCGGTCTTTCCTTCGAGCCAGAGTTTCTCGCTAACCGCGCGGTCGAGCTGGCTGCGGGTGATCGGCTGGCCGAAAACCCGGGCAACGACTCCGAGGGCTTTCGCCTTGGCGATGGACGCGGCGCTGTTCGGATTGAGAAGATCGATGCGTTGGCGCAGCGGGCCGTGGAACATGAAAAGATCTCCCGCCAACCAAGCGGCGATGATCCCGAAAAGCACGAGGCGGAGGGGGGACTTGCCGTGGGGGGTCATGGGAAATTACCGGAAAAGAGAATTGGAACCGCAGATGGACTGGAGCGCGGAATTGATTCCGCCCGCGCAGCCCTGAAGATTTCGCGCGGAATGAATTCCGCGCTCCAGTTGGATTAACGGATTTCCACGGTGGTGCCGGGGCGGATCAGGGTCGGCAGGCGGACGGCATCCCAGTTTGCCATGCGGATGCAGCCGTGGCTGCGGGCGCGGCCGATGGTTTCAGGATTGGGCGTGCCGTGGAGGCCGATGCCGGGTTTGGTGAGGCCGCACCAGAAGACGCCGACGGGGCTGTTGGGGCCGGGTGGGATTTCGAGTGACTCGGAATCGGCACTGCGCTTGCCGGTGTCCAGCAACTGTTGGTCGTAGCGCCAGTGGGGGAGTTCCACGGAGTTTCTCACTTCCCATGTGCCGAACTTGATGAATTTCGGCTGTCCCGGAGTGATCGGGAATGAGGCGATGAGGCCGCGGTTCGGCGTGCTGACCGGAGTGACGGTGGTGCCGTTAGGCTCTGCAATGACAAGGGCTGCGGGCGCGGCTTCGAAGATGCGGACCTGGTTGAGTTTCGTATCCACGACGACATGGCGCTGGCTCAGGGCGACGTCTGCTTTGTAACCGGCACCGGTCAGAGCTTCGATGTGAAATGGATCCACGTTGGGAACAATGATGCTGTCCCGCGCCTTGAGATTGTTGATTTTCGAGCTGCCGTTCAGTTCGACGAGGTAAGGCACATCGCAGTGATAACGCTCCGACATGAACTCGGCGAGGCTGCGGTAGCTCATGCGTTTCCGCTTGGCTTGGAGCGAGACTTTGGTCGGCAGGTCGGCATCGACCCAATCGGTGGCGAAGTCCGGAACGAGGGCAACGGCGAGGGGATGGAGGATGGCATTTCGAGCGGCTGTATTCACCGCGACCCAGTCTTGCTGAGGGTGGCCATGCACCTCATTCCACGATTTCACGGCGAGTTCGGTGAAAAGGCCGGGTTTCGCGTCGATGATGCCGGGTCCGAATTTCGCCTGATCGAGGAAAATTTGCAGGCGCAGGGCATCATCGCCGGTTGGCTTGGTTTCCAACGGCGATGGCGGGGAAACGGTTTGAAGCGGGGTGACCTGATCGACGGCCGGTGCTGGTTTGGTGAGGACCGGCGCATCCGGGATTGGCTTGGAATTGATATCGTCATCACCACCGAGCGGAAGGGCGCGGAGCACGGGGCGGGTGGGGTGGCCTGGGGTCTGCGGGGCGGCGGTTTGCGGAGCGGCCTGAGCAAACGTGGCCAAGGTGAGGAAAAATGAGGCGAGGCGGAGCATGGGTAAGAGTGGATGGAAATTACGCGGGAATGGCGACAAATGCTTCAAGGCGGCCTGCGATGGCCGGAGGAACGACAGCGCTGACGAGGATGTCGTCCTCTTCGTATCCCGTGGAAAGCACCTTCGCCTCACGATGCAGGAGGCTTACCAAGTCGGCGCGGTTTTGTGGGATGCGGTAATCTTTCCGGCGGACGCGATCGGCGAGGACTTCGGTGCAAGCCTTGAGCAGCTTGTCCAGATTGAGCCCGCTGACGGCGGAAATATGCAGGGCGTCGGGAAATTTGCGGTCGAGCGCTGCCAATTCTTCGGGATCGGTCACGCGGTCGATCTTGTTGAGGACGGTGATGATCTCCTTATCCATCGCGCCGAGTTCCTTCATGACCTCCAGCGTGGTTTCGTGGAAACGCTCGATTTCCGGAGACGTCGCATCCATCACGTGAATGAGGAAATCGGCGAGAGTGGCTTCTTCCAATGTCGCCTTGAATGCCTCGACCAGCCGGTGAGGGAGATTTCTCACGAATCCGACGGTGTCCGTAATCAAGAGCGGTTGGCCATCCGGGAGTTCGATCCGGCGGGTGGTCGTGTCGAGCGTCGCGAAAAGCATGTCCTTCGCCATCACGTCCGCGCCGCTGAGAATATTGAGCAAGGTGGACTTACCGGCGTTGGTATAGCCGACAATGGCGGCGTGGGGAGTTTCAAATTTCTCGCGCTCCTTGCGTTGGGTTTTCCGCTGCTTGCGGACGACTTCGATTTCCCGCTTGGCGCGATCGATGACCTGATAGGCGAGCCGACGGTCCACTTCGATCTGTTTTTCACCCATGCCGCGGGAGGCACCGCCACCGGCACCGCCGCCGGAACCTGCGGATTCCCGGTCAAGGTGGCCCCACATCCGCGCGAGGCGGGGGAGGGCGTATTGCATGCGGGCGAGCTCGACTTGAAGGCGGGCTTCTCTGGTTTGGGCGCGTTTGGCGAAAATATCGAGAATGACTTCCTCGCGGTCGATGACGCAGAGATCGGCGAGTTTTTCCCACTCGCGTTGTTGGGAGGGGGCGAGGCCGTTATCGACGACGATGACGTCGCACTCGTGGGCGCGGGCGAGTTCGGCCATTTCGGCGGCCTTACCGGTGCCACAGAGGAATTTTTTGTGCTTCTCGCGGCTGCGGCACAGGACGGATTCGATCACTTCGATGCCAAGGGTTTTCACCAGCTCACCGAGTTCTTCTAGCAGTGATTCCGATTCCGTGGCTTCGCGAGGATCGAAGTAAAAGCGCACCAGCAAGGCGCGCTCGACCATATCGGGCTTTTCTCTGATTTCGAACATCCGCGGGACAATTACCACCGATGCCGCTTTCCGACCATGGGAAATTTTCAGGCCACAGACTTCAGCGCGTTTCGTGATCCAGCCAGCGCTCGTGTCCCCAGAGGCCCCAGACGATTCCGGCGAGACCCATCGTAAGCAGCAACGGCGGCAGAGCAATCGTCAGACTGATGCCGATCGGCCCGATCGCCGCAAGTGTGTCTTGATCGAGGATATGTGGTCCGACCAAGACATACAGGCGGGCGATCAGAAGAGCGATGGCGCCGATGCTCATCATCGTGCCGCCCCAGGATTGATCCTTGTGGGCGAGCTTGACGGCCGCGAGGCCGACCAGACCCAAGCCGATGACTCCGATGGCATCGAACAGCAGGCCATTTTTCAAAACGACTTCAAGCAACAGATTCATGTTTCGCGACGGTGGGGGGATTGGGGGAGCGCCGGGGGGAGGAGGCGCTGAAAAGTTTCGCATGCATTGCGATGCCGAGGCCGAAAATGAGCCAGCCGCTGTTCATCGCGACCAACTTGACGGCTTGCCAAGCGACGGCGTTGGCAGCGCTTCCGTGGTAATGACCGGCCGACGAATAGCGTTCGATCACTCCGGCCTCATAAAGTGGCATCAGGATCGCGTATCCGAATCCGAGCAACAATGAACCGGCGACGATCAGCCGTGCAGTCCATCCACTGGAAATTTTCGAAAGCCTCCATGCGAACAACATGAGGAAAATCCCCATCACGATCATGAAAACCGGGCGAACGGCTTCAATCGATCCGATGGGCATAGGGGGGATATGCGTCATAAGTCGATACTTACGGCATATCGTAAGTCATTGAGCAATAATAATCAGTGTAAGAAGGATTGGATGTGAATCCGTCCGGAAATCCATGGATCATTGATAAAGAGGTGGACGTTGAATCTTCGGATTTCCAAAGATCTCAGCCTCCAAGTCCCTCTGTGATTGAGGTTGTTCGAGCGTGTGGGGCAGCGAAAATGCTTTGAAATAAAGAATTCCGAAGCGTTTTTCGGCAAATTTTAGAACATCAGGCCCGAAAAATATTTTCGCCAAAATGAGAATTCTCGCGCCCCAATCGTTTCAGCTCTTGCGAGTCACCCCGCCGCCGCCTAAGCCCCTCCCCGACATGAGTGAAGCCGTCACCCCGCAGCAGCCGCAAAATACCGAAGCCGAACTGATCGCCGTCCGTCGCGAAAAACTGGCGAAACTCCGCGAACTCGGAATCGATCCGTTTGGCGCGCGTTTCCAAGTCTCGACCACTCCGGCTGAGTTGTTTGCCAATTTCGAAGAGGGCAAACAGGTGAAAGTCGCCGGCCGCATCACCGCCTTGCGCGACATGGGCAAGTCCTGTTTCTTCAGCCTCGGCGATGTCCACGGCGCGATCCAAGGCTATGTCTCCATCAAGAATCTCCCGGAAACCGAAGCCGCCGCTTGGAAATGCCTTGATCGTGGCGACTGGATCGGCATCGAGGGCGAAACTTTCCTCACCCGCACCGGTGAGCCGACGATCAAGCTCGAAAAATTCACTGTGCTTTCCAAGTCCCTCCGCCCGATGCCCGACAAGTGGCATGGCGTGGCCGATCGCGAGATCAAATACCGCAAGCGCCATCTCGATCTGATGGGCAACCCGGAAAGCGCCGCGCTTTTCGTGAAGCGCTCGCTGATGATCGCCGAAATCCGCCGCTTCCTCCAAGACCGTGGTTTCCTCGAAGTGGAGACACCGATGCTTCAAGACGTCGCCGGTGGTGCCGCCGCGCGCCCGTTCGAGACATTCCACAACGCGTTGGGCATGCCTCTCACCCTGCGCATCGCTCCCGAGCTTTTCCTCAAGCGGCTGCTCGTCGGTGGCTTTACGAAAATTTTCGAACTCAACCGCAGTTTCCGAAACGAAGGGATTTCACGCCGCCACAATCCGGAATTCACGATGTTGGAAGCCTACTGGGCCTTTTCCGACTTCGAGGAAATGGCCGATCTGGTGGAAGAACTCACCTGCCATCTCGCGGAAAAATTCTGCGGTGGTCTGAAGATCGAGCACAAGGACGAGGACGGCAACGTCACCCGGACCATCGACCTCGCCCGCCCATGGAAGCGCGAAAGCTACCACACGCTCATCGCCGCTGCCGCTGGCGATGATTTTTTCACCATCACCGCCGCCGATCGCCGCGCACGCTGCGAAAAGCTCGGCGTCCAGATTTCCGAAGCCATGGAAGACCACGAAGTCATCCAGCAGGTTTTCGAAAAGCTCGTTGAGGAAAAAACCTTCGATCCGTGTTTCGTCACCCGCGTTTCCAGCGAACTCGTTCCGTTGGCGAAAATCACTCCCGGCGGCAAAACCGTCGAGGTTTACGAACTCATCATCAACGGCCAGGAAATTTCCCCAGGCTACTCCGAACTCAATGACCCCGACGTCCAGCGCCAGCGTCTTGAAGACCAATCAGGTGAGGAAACCCAAAAGGTGGACTACGATTTCATCGAAACCCTCGAGTGCGGCATGCCGCCCGCTGGTGGCATCGGCATCGGCCTCGACCGCCTCTGCATGATGCTGACAGGTGCTCCCACGATCCGCGATGTGGTCTTGTTCCCGTTGCTGAAGCGGAAGGATTAATAGGCGTAAGTTTTGATGACTGGCTGGATTAGGGATAGGTCGTATGGGTCCAATAGGACCTATTAGAAGCAGCTACCTACTTCTTCACGCCATGGGCGAACAGCCACTCATGCATGGTTTCGTCCTCGAAGACCTTCCCTACCACCCCGTGCCCTCCTGTCGGATATTCGGTATATTTGCATTCCTTTGAGTGCTCCAGCGCTTTGGCGAGGTCGCGGGATGATTTGACCGGCACGAGATCGTCATCCGCTGCGTGGAACAACCAAAGAGGCACTCTTTTGAAACTGCTCGCCGTGTCCACTCCCGTGCAACCGGCGACGGCTACGCCCGCAGCGAAGAGCCGTGGCTCTGTATTGATCAAATGGCAGGTGCCGAAGCCGCCCATCGAGTGGCCGACGATATACACTCGGTTCTTATCGATTGGCAGCGATTTGATGAGCGCTTTCACCAACTCCACGGACTGGGTGCCCGGTTTGTCGCTCCAGGCACTTCCGGTCGCCCCGAACGGTTGATAAGCGAGGGGGGCGACGATGAAACAGGGATTTTTCGCGTAGCGCGTGGGCTTGGTGAAACTTTTCATCCAGCCGGCGATTTGCTTTCCGTTGTCGTTGTTCGTGCTCTTGCCATGCAGGGCGAGGATGAGCGGATACGTTTTATCCGCGCTAAGATCCTTCGAGCCGTAGAAGGCGAAAGGGAGTCCTTCATGATCGGATAACGCCCAGTCTCCCGTCACCAATTTGGCAAACGGCCCTTCCATTGCCTTGGCTGGCTCGGCGGGTTTCACCGGCTGCTCTTTCAACCATGCTTGATCGCTCGCTGACAGCCGGGCCAGTGGCAGGTTCAAAACCTGGCCATCCGCCGCGCGTTTCACTTTCACCTGTCCGCTTTCCGAGGAAATGAATTCGGCTTCCAGTTTTTTGCCGTCTGTGGAAATCCACTCGCGGGCTTCGGCTCTGGAAAAAGCCATGAAACTCATCGCACCGATCCAAATCACCATCTTTAGAACTCTCATAAGCGGGCTAGCTAGCAGGACCGGCTGGGTTTTGCAACCTCATCGTATTTCTCCGATTCTGTCGAAGACCCCGGAAAATCATCCATTCCCAAGGCTTTCACGCCATTTGAAGAGGGCGCTTCACGTGTCCGGTTTCCCAAAAACACCCGCCGATGGCCAAAAATGCAGAAACCCTAGAAAAAAATCTTGCGCAGGGGGGTGGGTCGTGGTGTTCTCCCCGCCCGCCCAACTGGGTGGATTCATTCATTTCCCATTACGGCCATGGCCTACGCAGTGATCAAAACCGGCGGTAAACAATACCGCATCCAAGAAGGCGACAAATTCGATGTCGAGAAGCTCGACGCCGAAGTCGATTCAACAATCACGTTCGACGCACTGATCGTCGGTGAAGGAGATACCGTTAAAATCGGTGCTCCTCTCGTCGAAGGTGCTTCCGTGACTGCCAAGGTCATCAACCAATATCGCGGACCCAAGGGCGTTGCCTTCAAGTTCAAGCGCCGCAAGGGCTTCCACAAAACCATCGGCTTCCGCCGTGCTCTGACCACGCTCGAGATCACCTCGATCGCTGGCTAATCCAACCACTCACTTTACCTACTTCCATGGCCCATAAAAAAGGACAAGGTTCCGTCAAGAACGGTCGCGACTCACGCAGCAAGCGCCTCGGCGTGAAAAAATTCGGCAGCCAAGCCGTGATTGCTGGTAACATCATCATCCGCCAGCGCGGCACGAAAGTGCATCCAGGCCTCGGCGTTGGTATCGGTAAGGATCACACGCTGTTCGCTCTCGTGGACGGCCGCGTGTTCTTCGACAAGGAAGGTCGCCGCGTGAACGTGGTGGTTCCTGCCGCTGCCGCTGCGAACTGATCCGCTTGCAAATTATTTCGAAAAAAGGCTGCTTCCTTTCCGGGAGCAGCCTTTTTTATGTACCGTTGTCCATGAAATCCATTTTCCGGTGGTTTATTCCGTGTCTCTGTCTGGCGGTTCTCTCGAATTGTCGGCGGAGCCGTGCGTCGGAGCTGCCCAAGGCCGTTCCGGTGAGAGCGGATGGAGCATTGGAGCTGCGGCTGATGAGTTTCAATGTGCGCTACGAAAATGACGGGGACACCGACTCACGGGCATGGCGGCAACGGGTGATCGGCTCGGTGAAGATGTTGCATCGTCAATTGCCGGACGTGTTTGGTGTGCAGGAAGCATTGCACGGCCAGGCGGCGGATTTGTGGGCCTCGCTCCCGGAATATGAGTTTTTCGGAGTAGGCCGTGACGATGGGAAGCGGGCAGGGGAATACTCGGGCCTGTTCTATCGACGGGACCGTTTCGAGGCGGATGCCGAGGACTGCGGAACATTTTGGCTATCAGATAATCCGGAAGTTCCGGGTTCCAGAACATGGGGAAACGAGATTCCGCGGGTGGCCGCTTGGCTGCATTTGGTGGATCGAGCGAGCGGACGTGGATTTTATGTTTTCAACACCCACTGGGATCACAAGAATCAGCCCTCGCGCGAGCGGGCGGCGATGCTGATCTCACGCAAGATCGATGGACGGAAACACGCGGACGAGCCTGTGGTTTTGTTGGGGGATTTCAACTCGTTGGAAGTCAACCCGGGCATCACCTATCTGACAGGCAAGCGCTCGTCCCTTGCAGGTGATGCGCAGATTTGGCAAAATGGTCTGCTGGATACCTTCCAGTTCCTTCATCCAGAGCAGAAGAACCGGCGCACACTCCACTTCTGGGGTGGAACCACCGAGGGCAATGTGAAGGTGGATCACATCATGGTCAGCCGTGGGGCGAAAATCGAGGACGCTGAGATCATCTCACAGGATCAGCCGATGGTTTCCGACCATTTTCCGGTCTTTTCTCGGGTGATTTTCCCTTCAACGTGACACGCAGCGGCTCCGCACGTAAGCAGTGACCGCCTCCTTCCAAGAGCGCGGGGCTGCATCTAGCAGACTGGCCAATCGGCTGGGGTCCATCGCAGTGAATCTGGGGCGGGCGGCGCGGAATGCTTTCACGTCCTCAAGCCTGAGAGGGGCGATTTCCGGGACACTGTCGAGAGTGCCGCTGGCCACCATTTCCTCAACGACAGCCATTGCCATGCCGTGCCACGAGACGGGTTCGCCCGGATTGCACGCGTGAAGGATGCCCGAGCATTTCCGGGAAATCAGGGAATCCATCCATGTCGCCAGATCGCCGGTGAATGTGGGGAACGAAAATTTATCCGTGACGGCGGCGAGAGGGTTTCCGGCTAGGGCGGTGGTGAAAATCTGATCGATAAAGGAAGGTTTCTCCGGCCCGAAGACCCATGAAACGCGGATCACGCAATTTTCCGGAAAGGCCAGCACGGCGTTTTCCCCCCCGAGTTTGCTGCGGCCGTAAACGCTGAGTGGCGAGGGAATGTCGTCCTCACGTCGCAGCCCGGGCATTTCACCTCCGAAGACATAATCCGTGCTGAAATGGAAAAAGCGCACTTCGTTTTTCTCCGCCCATGATGCCATTTCTGCCGGTGCTTCAGCATTCACCCGCATTGCCAGCTCCGGATCATCTTCACACGCTTCCAGTCCGGTGAGGCCTGCCGGATTGATTAAAACGTCACACTCAAGCCGATCCAACGCACTTGCCAGAGAACCCCGATCCGCCAGATCACAAATCCTCCGCGGCAGCGGAATCACCTCATGGTTCGTTGCGAGATGGCGTGCGAGCGCGGCTCCCACCCTACCGGTGGTTCCTGTCACCGCCACGCGCATGGCTCAGAGCAGACCTTGCTCGCGGAGTTCCTCGTCCACTTCGTCGTAGTCAGGAGAAACAATGCCCGCATCGCGGATGCGTTGAATATTCCGGCGAACACCGAATTTGCTGCGCGGACCGGTGACTAGGCCAGTCACACCGCCGACGACAAATGGCAGTAATGCGACGATCCCCAAGGCTCCGAGACCGATTCCCACTCCACGGCGCGCGCTGCGGTGCATCAAATCTCCCAGCAATAATCCAGCAGCCGCGCCTAACAATGCGGGTGCGGTGAGGGCGCTGGTTTCAATCCACGCAGGGGTGGTCGGTTCGGAATACTCGTCAGCCATGGCCGGACCCTACCCTTTTCCCTGACTAACGACAACCTCGGAAAAACAAAATCTTGCAGTTTACCGCTTTTCCCACCGGAGCATTTCGGCCAAGCTCCCGGCCATGCCCGCTCTTGAAAATACCTACGCGCTGATCTTGGCTGGTGGCTCGGGTGCCCGCTTTTGGCCGTTGAGTCGCAACTCCCGCCCGAAGCAGCTTCTCGATCTTTTCGGCAGCGGCACACTTTTGGAACAAACGATCCGGAGGCTCGATGGCCTGGTTCCCTTTGAAAATATTTTCATTCTCACCAACGAACTGCAAGTCGAGGCGGTCCGATCCATCGCCACCATGCTCCTGCCGGAAAACATCTTCGCCGAGCCGGCCAAGCGGGACACCGCTCCAGCCGTGGCACTCGGCATCGGGCTCGTCGCCGCAAAAAATCCGGACGCCGTCATGATGGTGCTGCCCTCCGATCAGCTCATCCAGGACACCGACGCCTATCATACCGTCATGCGCGATGCCCTCGCCACGGCCGAAAAATCCGATGGGCTCGTCACCATCGGCATTCGGCCGACTTGGGCGTGTCCGTCCTATGGCTATATCGAGCGCGGCGAGCTGGCTAACATTCCCGGATTGCATTGTGAAAATCCGCCGGTCGAAGTGAAGCGCTTCCGTGAAAAACCGAACGCGGAAGTTGCCGCGCAGTTTCTCGCCCAAGGCCATTTCACATGGAACGCCGGTATGTTCGTTTGGTTGCTGCCCACCGTGATGAAACAGCTTGCCTCGCACGCTCCGGAGCTCGCAGCCTTCGTTTCCGAACTGCAGGAATCCAATGATCCCAAGGCCACCGTCGCCACCCAATTTCCCAAACTCACTCCAATCTCCATCGACTACGCGCTGATGGAAAACGCCGACCGCGTCCTCAACATCGAGGCCACCTTCGATTGGGACGACGTCGGCTCCTGGATTTCCATCGCCAAATATCTCGAAAAATACGGCGATGAAAACCGCGCCAACGAGCCGATCACCGAGATCGATTCGGCAAACAACATCGTCTTCAATGCTCGCCCCGGCACTCACATCGCCTTGTTAGGTGTGAGCGATCTGATCGTCGTCCAGACCGGCGATGCCCTTCTTATCGCCAATCGTCACGAGGCCGACGCCATCAAAAAACTCTCGGACCTGCTTCCGAAGGAGCTGCTTTGAAGAAGTTGAGAGTAGATGGTTGAGAGTTGAGAGTAAGAAAAAGACCCCGCTGCAGCCGCTTCACTTTCTATATTCGATCCAAAATCTTTCTCTTACCCATTAACTCTCAGCTCTCAACTTCCCCACATCCGGCACTCGGAATTGATCATGGCGACGCCCGCATCGGCATCGCCGCGACGGACGATTTCGGGATTCTCGCGCATCCCGTCGAGACCATCGATCAGAGCAAAGGCAACTCCATCGAGCGCATCGCCCAACTGGTGGAATTCCGGAAAATCAAAACCCTCGTCGTCGGCCTCCCCATTCGCATGGACGGCAGCGAGGGAAGCTCCGCTGCGAAAGTGCGTGCGTTTGCCGATCTCCTCCGCGAACGCATCCCGACAGTTCCCCTCGTCTTCGTTGACGAAACCCTCACCACCTCCACCGCTGCCGCGAAACTTCGCGAAGCCGGACGCAACGCGAAGAAACAGAAATCCATCATCGACCAAGCCGCCGCCATCGAGATTCTTAACATTTGGATGGGAGACTCCTGATCGGCGGAGGCATTGTATCGAACTTTAAATTTAAGACTTAGAATTTTCCCCATCATGCGCCTGAAACTCACCATCGCTTACGACGGACGTCCTTATAACGGTTGGCAATCCCAAGCTGGCGGGAACACCGTGCAGGACATCATTCAGGCAGCGATGGCGGAGGTGGCGAAACAACCGCTGCGACTCCATGGCTCGGGGCGCACGGATACCGGAGTGCACGCGCTGGCGCAGATCGCCCATTTCGACGCGCCGCCGGAAATTTCGATGAACCCGTTCAACTGGGTGCCTGCGCTCAATTGCAAGCTGCCCGCCACGATCCGCATCATGGCCTGCGAGGAAGTGCCGCCGGATTTTCACAGCCGTTTTTCCGCCATCGGGAAAGTCTATCATTTCAATCTGTGTACGGATCCCATCCTGCCGCCGCTCAAGGCCGGAGTTGCCTGGCACATTCCGCGCCAGCTCGATGCGGACGTGTTGTGGGATGCCCTCGCGCTTTTTATCGGACGCCATGACTTCCACGCTTTCGCCGCCTATCGAGGCAACGAGACGCCGGACATCGACTGGTGCAGGACTATCGAGTCGGTGGAATTGACAACCCTGCAGGACGGCTATCAGATCAGCTACAAGGGAGATGGCTTCCTTTATAAAATGGTCCGCCTGTTAACAGGTGGTGCGGTCCACGCCGCGCAAGGCCGCATCCGGTTGGATGATTTCGCAGCGTTGCTGGATCAACCTGCTGGTCTCCCATTGGGGAAATCGCCGCTTTGCGCACCTGCGGATGGACTTTTCCTGGAACAGGTGATCTATCCATTGTGACGGAATCGCCACAAGAACGAATGTGTTTGTGACACGGGGATGAGGTTTCATGCGGTTGAAGTTCTTATGAATTTCAGCAACTCATGAAAATCGACATCGTGACGGACACCTTCGCCCCTGATGTGAACGGGGTGGCAATGACACTTGGACGGCTTTGTGACGGCATGCGCAGGCGCGGTCACCGCGTGCATGTCATCCACACCGGCGAATTTGCCAGGCAAGGCGAAACCTGTTCCGCATCCATCGCGCTTCCCGGCTACAAGGAAGTGCGGGTGGGATTGCCGGAGCCTTTCAAATTGCGTGCCCGCTGGTTGAAAAAGCGTCCCGATGCAATCTATGTCGCAACCGAAAGTCCGCTCGGAAAATCCGCATTGAAAGCGGCCAATGCGTTGGGAATTCCCGTGGCCACCGGCTTTCACACGAATTTCCATCAATACATGGAGCAATACCGAATGGGTGGTTTGCAGCCGGTGGCGATGGCCTATCTGAAAAAATTCCACCAGCGCGCGGATTGCACGCTGGCACCCTCCCGTGAGGTGATGGAAAAGCTGTTGGCACAGGGATTCGAGAAAGTGCATTTGCTAGGCCGGGGCGTGGACACGGAGTTATATACTCCCGGAAAACGCAGCGAATCGTTGCGTGCGGAATGGGGGGCGAGGAGCGGAACTCCGGTGGCGATCATGGTCGGTCGGGTGGCAGCCGAGAAAAACTTCGATCTGGCGATGACGGCCTTCGAGCAAATGCGCCAGGCCGTGCCCGACGTGCAATGTGTGGTGGTCGGCGATGGCCCGTTGCGCGAGAGGCTGGCGGATAAATATCGCTGGGTTCATTTCGTGGGAGTCAAAATTGGAGAAGAACTCGCGAAACATTATGCCTCGGCGGATGTGCTGATTTTCCCGAGCGAAACCGAGACATTCGGCAATGTTCTGTTGGAGGGGATGGCCAGCGGCTTGGTCACGGTGAGTTATGATTATGCGGCTGCGGCGGTTCACGTGAAATCCGGTGAAAACGGCCTTAAAGCGAACAAGGGAGATGCCGCTGAGTTTGTGAATCTGGCGGTTTCCGGGCTCGGTCTGCGGCCTCATCACGGCATGCGAATGGCCGCCCGTGAAGTGGCGGATACATTGGGCTGGGATCAGATCGTGAGGGAATTCGAGGGCCGGTTGGAAAGCATCTCGGCTGGGAACCGGACAAAGGCTCCCGCATCATACAAGCTCGGCAAGCGGCCGAAATTTTCCTGTCGAACGGTATTTCTATCTGATATCCACCTCGGCACGCCGGACAGCAAAGCGAACGAAGTGGTGGAATTTTTAAAACACATCCGCTGCGAGAAATTGGTGCTGAACGGTGATATCATCGATGGCTGGGCCCTGCGTCGCGGCGGAAAATGGAGCGGGCGACACAGCCGGTGCATTCGCAAGATTTTGAAGATGATGGAACGGGATGAAACTGATGTAGTCTATCTGCGAGGAAATCATGATGACATCCTCGAGCGTTTTCTTCCCTTGGTATTTGGCAGATTGAAGGTGGGAAAGGAGCACATCCATACGACTCCGGACGGGAAGCGCTACCTGGTCATCCACGGCGACGGATTCGATAGCGTATCCACGAACCACCGTTGGATCGCGTCACTCGGCGCGGTGGGCTACGATTTCCTGCTCAAGGTGAATCGTCTCTACAATCACTGGCGCGCATGGCGTGGGAAGGAATATTTTTCCCTCAGCAAGCAGGTCAAGGCGAGGGTGAAGTCCGCGGTTAGCTTCGTGGATCGTTATGAGGAACTTCTCCAGGAACTCGCCCGCCATAAGAAATGCGACGGGATCATCTGCGGGCACATCCACACACCTGAGGATAAAATGGTCGGAAACATCCACTACCTGAATTCGGGAGACTGGGTGGAGAGCTTGACCGGTATCATCGAGCATCACGATGGCAGGATGGAATTGGTGGAATACGAAAGTTTCCTCAGACGTCTGATGGATCCATCTGGAGCCGATATGGCGACTGCCGGTCCCGAGAACTGCGGGCCATCGCATCAGATGGCTTTTCCTAGATGACGTGGTTGGTTCCGGCAGGTTTACTTGGTGCCGACATCGAGGACCTTGAGGATTTCTTCTGCCTGCTTGTCGGTGGGGGCGCTGAGGTCCAGCCAGACCAGTTTACCGTCTTTGAATAGGTAGGCCTGGCGTTTGGCGAACCCCATGGTTTTCGGGACTCCGAAAGCATCAACGACGGTGCCGTCGGAGTCCGCCAACAGATCGAAGGGCAGTTTGTATTTATCCTTGAATGCTTTTTGGGCTTCCACCTTATCCATGCTGACACCGAGGATTTTCACCCCTTTGTCGGTGAGTGCCGCGTAGGAATCGCGGAGGCTGCATGCCTGCTTGGTGCAGCCGGGCGTGTCTGCCTTCGGGAAGAAATAGACGAGAAGGTAGCCGGATTTGCCGACTTCGGAGAGTTTCACCAGCTGATCATCCTGATTCTTCTGCTCGACGGGGGGCACGGGCGCTCCGACAGCCAACGGCTCGGCGACCGCGTTGCTTGCAAAAATGCTGGCGGTGACGGCGGTCAGAATCTGAGTGATACTTTTCATGGCCATGAAAGTTACACTTTCTCCGGTTTAGGCAACGGCTAGTTGCGGAAATCTTCGCTACTTCAAGGTTTTTGGGTGGTCGTCGGGTAGAAAAATTGCAGGAAATTGTGTCTTGAACGCACCCCCGGGTTGGCGGCATTCTGTCTTCAGGACATGCCGAAAGCCGGAACTGAACCAGAAGTCATCTACGAGGGAATCCCAGCCTCTCCCGGTATCGCCATCGCTCCGCTTCATGTGATCGCCCGAGGTTTCGCGGCTCCGGAGGTTTACGAGATTGCTGAAGCTGAGGTGGAGCGCGAGCAGGAGCGTTTCAAGGAGGCGATTGAAATTACGAAGCGGCAGCTGATTGAATTGCAAAGTCGGCTGGAGGATTTGGCGGGGGACAATGAGAGCGGGATTTTCGAGGCTCACGTGATGATTTTGGAAGATCGGTCGGTGGTGGATCGGGTCCACAACGCCATCGCCAAACGTCAGCAAAACGCCGAATACGCGTTTTATGCGGTGATGCAAAATTTCCTCGAAGCGATGCGCCGCATTCCGGATCCCTATTTGAGGGAGCGCACGGCGGACATCGAAGACGTGGCCCAGCGGGTTTTACGAAATTTCAGCGATGGTGGGGATACCCGCCCGCAAGGTCCGGAGGATCTGCACATTCTCGTCGCCTATGATCTGGCTCCGTCTGATACGGCATCGATGAACCGCAGGCACGTCCTGGGATTTGCGACCGAACAGGGCAGCGTGAACTCGCACACCGCGATTCTTGCACGTGCGTTCGGGATTCCCGCCGTGGTCGGCCTGGAAGGTGCGGTTATTGACGTCATGGCGCTCGCCCCGGCGATTCTCGATGGTTACACGGGCAAGTTGATTCTCCATCCCACTCCGGAAACGCTCGAACGCTACAAGAGTCTGAGCGACCTCAAGGCCAAGGTTCGTAAATCACTCGATGCCATGCGTGGTGCCGCCACGGAGACGGTGGATGGCCGGTCGCTAACGGTTTCTGCGAACATCGAGCTCATCGATGATCTGCCGCTGGTGAAGCGCAGCGGGGCGAAGGGCATCGGTCTCTATCGGACGGAATTCCTTCTCCTCAACGGCGAGGAAATGCCGGATGAGAAACGCCAGGCGGAGGTTTATTCGCGGGTGGCTGCGGAAATGAAGCCGCACACGGTGATCATCCGGACTCTGGATGCGGGTGGTGACAAATTGCCCGTCGAGCCATTGACTGACCCAGAGCCGAATCCATTCCTCGGCTGGCGCGGCATCCGCGTTTCGCTGGCACGTCCGGCGATGTTCCGCGAGCAGATCCGTGCGGTCCTGAGGGCCAGCGCCTTTGGCAAGGTGGCCGTGATGTTCCCGATGATTTCCGGTCTATCCGAAGTCTGGCGTGGCAAGGAAATGGTCCGGCGCTGCATGGACGAGCTGGAAAAGGAAGGCGTGCCGTTTGATCGGGATTTGCCCGTGGGAATCATGATCGAGGTTCCGGCTGCCGCCCTGTGTGCGGACTTGTTAGCACCTGAGGTTGATTTCTTCTCCATCGGCACCAACGACCTCATCCAATACACCGTCGCTGCAGACCGCGTGAATCCGCACGTCGCGGAACTTTACCGTCCGACCCATCCGGCCGTGATCCGGCTGATCAAGCGCACCATCGATGCCGCGACGGACAACGGTATCTGGACCGGCATCTGCGGTGAAATGGCGGGCGACATCCGGCTGACGCCTTTGCTCATTGGGCTGGGCGTCGAGGAGTTGTCCGTCGGTCCGCAGCAGGTTCCGCGAGTGGGCCAGGCGATCCGTTCACTGAGCTATGCCGAGTGTGCGGCGATGTCGGACGAGGCGCTGCGTCACACGCGCAGCCAGGGAATTCTGGATCTTTCGATGGCCCTCGCCCGCAAGCATTATTCGGAACTGCTGGACTGAGTTCATTGCTGTTTTTTCTCCGCTTCCGACCATTCGAAAACCGGAAGTTTTTCTCGATCCAGCGTGTTGAGATGCGGCTCGTCCTTGCGGGCGGGATCGTCGGCCCGACGGTATTGCCAGTGGGTGTCACCGAAAACCTCGGCGCAGAGTTTCGCGACATCGGGATCGTATTCCTTCAACTCATCGCGAGTGTTCACGTGGTTGTGGAGCGCGTCGTTTTCCCGATTCGTGCCAAACCATGATTGCACGGCCTCTGCCCAGTATTCCGCGTGATTTTCCGCAGCGTAACAGTTTTTCCATTTCCCGGCGGCGATGGCGGCATCGTAGGTTTTCTTGAGGCGGGCGTCGAAGGTTGGGTCTAACTTTTCGAGTGCGATGATGTGGATGGCATGCGCGAATTCGTGGACGAGGATGTTTTCCGTCGGGTAGGGATCGCCTTTGCAACAGAGCACGTTTTCTTCCGCGCAGCTAACGGACGGGCGTTCCCTGGTTGCGCCTAAGCCTCTGGCCCGGCGGTTCCAGTATTTCTTCGGTGTGAGGTCGGAATGTTCCGGGATATCGCAGGTGCGCTCGGAGCACGCCATGACGGAGAGGCGGACATGTTCCTTTGCCAGGGATTCCAGGATGTCCTTCCGGCAGGCAAGCATGCCACGGACGATGACGGCGGATTCGGAAACCGCTGCGTCGTGTACCTTTTCCGAGGCCACGATCGGAAAGCCATCGAGGATGATGCATTTGTGATAGAATGATGGGAGCTTGAAGGTTTTTCTGATGGCATCCGGAATGGCTGAGACGGCGTCGGCTGCATGCGCCAGACAAGCCATTGCGGTGAAGACGATGGAGCAGAGGAAAACAAATCGCATCCGCACAGTCTGCGCATGTCGTGAGGGATCGCAAGCAGGCAAGAGCTCCCCATTTTTCCGGAATGGAAAGGACCCTGTTGCGATTCGCATGCTCAGCCTGCGAACAAGGCATTATGCGGGCTGCGGAAAATGGCTATGGTCTTTCACATGACCTCGCACCTGAATCTCAACATCCGCCGCGCCGATGAACGTGGCCATGGCAATCATGGTTGGTTGGATAGCTGGCACACGTTTTCCTTTGCGGACTATTATGATCCGGCCCACATGGGCTTCCGCTCCCTGCGGGTGATCAATGACGACCGGATCGCTCCGATGGGAGGTTTCCCGACCCATTCTCACCGCGACATGGAGATTTTCTCTTACGTGCTTGCCGGAAGTTTGGCCCACGAGGATTCGATGGGAAACAGCCGCGTTCTGAAGCCGGGTGAAATCCAAATGATGCGTGCCGGCACTGGTGTCCGTCACTCGGAATTCAATCCGTCATCGAAGGAGACCGCGCATTTGCTGCAGATCTGGATCATGCCGGACACCCGCGGGCTGCCCCCTGCTTACTCCGAGTGGACACCCGAGGCCGGTAAGGAAAATGCTCCGAAAACCCTCGTCATTTCTTCTGATGGACGCGAAGGCTCGGCCACGATCGCCCAGGATGCCTCTGTCTATCTGCTGAAACCTGCTGTGGGAAGTAGTGTTCAACACGAACTTCTCCCGGACCGGGGTCTCTGGCTGCATATCGCGAAGGGCGCGGTCACGGTCGATGGCATCCAACTGTTTGCTGGAGATGCGGTTTCGTTGGAAGAACCCGCAGTCCTCACCATCACCGCCGATCAGGAAAATACCGAAGCGATTCTCTTTGACCTCAAGTGATTCCCGTTCTCTTTACACACACATTCTCAGTTACCATTCCTCAAATCAACATCATGAAATCCAAATACCTCGCCGTTGCCATCGCCGCTCCACTCGTTTTCGTCTCATGCGAAAATCCTGCGGACAAAACCACCAAAGCGAAAGTTGGCAACGCCGTCGAAAAATCAGAAACGGTCAAAGCCGGTGGCACCAAGTATGTCTTCACGCCAGCTTCCCAAGTGAATTTTATCGGATCGAAAATCACCGGCAGTCATAACGGCGGCTTCAAGGCGTTCAGCGGCTATTTCACGATCAAGGACGGCGCTCCTGTTGGAAACGATCACAAGGTTGTCATCGATATGACATCCACTTACGCCGATAACGAGAAGCTCACGGGCCATTTGAAGAGCCCTGATTTCTTCGACGTCGAAAAATTTCCGCAAGCCACCTTTGATGTCACCGGCATCGCGAAGAGCTCGGACACGGCATACACTGTCTCGGGGAATTTCACCCTCCATGGCAAGAGCAAGAACATCAGCTTCCCTGCGACTGTTAGCCAGAATGGGGATGCCGTGAAAATCGACTCGAAATTCAATATCAACCGCAAGGATTTCGAGATCGTTTATGCGGGCAAGGCGGACGATCTCATCCGCGACGAGGTGGTCATCGAGCTGAAACTCGAAGCAAAGCCAGGAGCTTGATTTCATAAAACAAACCACCCGCACCATGTTTGATCCACTTTTCCAACCGCTCCAAGCCGGAGCATTCACATTCCCCAACCGCATCGTTATGGCACCGCTCACGCGCTGTCGTGCATCCGAGGGACGAGTGCCGAATGTGATGATGGCTGAATACTACACTCAGCGCAGCGCCTTCGGGTTCATCCTAACGGAAGCAACTTCGATTTCCCCCACGGGAGTCGGCTATCCGAACACCCCGGGCATCTGGTCCGCCGAGCAGGTGGCAGGTTGGAAACTGGTGACAAAAGCCGTGCATGATGCGGGTGGACAAATTCTGCTGCAGCTCTGGCACGTCGGCCGCGTATCGGATCCGGTCTATCTGAATGGCGAACTCCCGGTTGCGCCGAGTGCCATTGCTCCGGCCGGACACGTCAGCCTGATCCGTCCGATGAAGGAATTCGTCACTCCGCGTGCTCTGGATTTGGAGGAGATTCCGGGAATCATCGAAGACTACCGGCGTGCTGCGGAGAATGCCAAGGCAGCCGGATTCGACGGTGTTGAAATCCACGGCGCGAATGGCTATCTGCTCGATCAATTTCTCCAGGACGCCTCGAATCACCGCACTGACGAATACGGAGGCTCCATCGAAAACCGCGCGCGGCTCATGCTGGAAGTCACGGATGCTGTTATTTCGGTCTGGGGTGCCGATCGTGTTGGCATGCATCTGGCTCCCCGCGGCGATGCGCATGGTGTCGGCGATTCGGATCTTTCGTCGGTTTTTCATCATGTCGCCCGCGAGTTGGGAAAACGGAAAATCGCATTCCTTTGTGCCCGTGAATCCTTTGACCAGCCAGCGCTTGGTCCTTCGTTGAAGCAATCCTTCGGCGGAGTTTACATCGCCAATGAAAGCTTCACGGCGGATGCCGCAAGAGCTGCAATCCTGTCCGGGGAAGCGGATGCGGTCGCTTTCGGGAAGTCTGCGATTGCCAATCCGGATCTTGTCGAGCGTTTCAAAACCAACGCTCCCTTGAACGCTCCCGACCCATCGACTTTCTACGGCGATGGACCGGTCGGTTACATCGACTATCCATTTCTCGAAACCACAATTGTCTAACTTGCATGAAACCACCACGCATCCTCGCATTCGGCGGCAGCCTTCGCGCCGCATCCTACAACCAGAAAATCGCTACCATCGCTGCTGCGGCGGCGCGTGAGGCGGGAGCCGATGTCACCCTGATTTCGCTCCGCGATTTCCGCATGCCTCTGTTTGACGAGGACCTTGAAACTGCCGAGGGCATGCCGGAAGCTGCGCAAAAGCTGAAGGCGCTTTTCGCGGAGCATGATGGCCTCATCATCGCGTCACCGGAATATAACAGCACGATCACCGCTGCCTTGAAAAATGCGATCGATTGGGTGTCCCGCGCGACTTCCGAAGATGAGCCGCCGCTTTCCGTGCTGAAGGGAAAAACCGTTGCAATCCTGTCTGCCTCGCCGGGCGGATACGGTGGCTCCCGCAGCCTGGCGCAACTCCGTCCTTTTCTGGAGAACATCCATATGAAGGTTCTTCCCGATCAGGTCAGCATTCCGAAAGCCTACGAGGCGTTTGATGAAAATGACCAACTGATCAATCCTGAACAATCGGCGGCGGTGAAAGCTCTCGGTAAAAAGTTGGTTGAGAGTTTTGGCTGATTGCACTTAGATCGTTGATCAAAATAGGATGCCAGAGCAGGCTTAAAGAGATAAGGGGCGTCGATATTCTATCGACTGAGCCAGGCCGACATTCTGTCGGACGAACACCGCTGCCGCGCAAGCCCCTCACTGTCGACTGCGGACAGGATGTCCGCAGCACTCAGCGCTTAGAATGAACGCGCTCCTTTTGGCAAACGATCTAAATCAACAATTCGAGCAAGGCCGCCGGGTCGTCCGCCAACTGATCGGGCTTGGCTGCCAAAAGTCTCTCGCGGTCGTGGAATCCCCAGGTCACGGCGATGGATTTCATCCCGGCGTTTTTCGCGGTTTCAAGATCCATGGTGGAATCCCCGATCACGGTAACGTCTTCGGGCAATAGGCTGATTAAATTTGCGATTTCGAGCGCCCCGCTCGGATCGGGTTTGTGCGGGATTCCAGGAAGCTGACCGAGCACGACCTTGAAATCGATGGTGGGAAAAATCTTCGCGACAATGGTAGCCGTGAACGGATGCGGCTTGTTGGAAAGCACGGCGAGTGAAAATCCCCGGGCTTGAAGATTTTCCAACAATTCAACAATGCCGTCGTAGGCAAATGTGCCCGTGGGCCAGGTGACGTCGTAGTCCGCTTTGAATGCGTTTTCGAGCTGATCGATCAGCGTTTGATCCGCATCGGGCGGAGTTGCTCGGGTGACCAGAATGCGCGCTCCGTTTCCGACGTATCCTCTCACCACATCGGCGGAATGGGTGGGCAGCCCGGAATTACGCAGCGCAAGATTCAAGGACGCTGCGATTCCTTGCAGAGAGTTCACCAGCGTTCCATCGAGATCAAAAATCAGCCCTTTTTGCACCCGGCGAAGCTGGCTTGATCGAGCCCGATGGGAAAGCGCTTAAAATCCGATCAGACTGACCAATTCTGTGTCGCTGAAATCATCGAGATGATCGACGGCAGCAATCAGCGTTTCCGTTTCCGCAATTTCCTGAATGTTCGCGGCTTGTGGCGAATCCACAGTCGGCGTGACTGCGGAAGGTCCGAAAAGGCTGATGACGGAGAACGTCAGAGCGGCGGTTGCGGCCGCGAGTCCCGCCAGTGGGGCGGGGGAGAGGAGGCGGCTCCACCACGGTTTCACCTCATCGGCCAGCCGCGCCGCACGGACCACTTCATCGGTGAATCGGGCGCTTGCGATTGGAGGTGCCGCTTGATCGAGCAGCTTCCAAACAGCGTCGGATTCCCAAGAGTCGTCAGGTGGTGAGGAGTTACGATTCATGGCTGAGCGAGGTTTATACCCCCAGAGAAACCCACTGCCGATTGAAAAGTTGCGGCGTCTTCATGAAAAATTAAGGTTGGGTTTCAAGGATCCACATTCGTCACCACCGGCGGCATGATCGGGCCTGGGGGGATAGCGAATGCCGTATGTGAACGCTTTCGGCAGGAGGAAGCGAAAGGCGCGCACCGTTTTATGGTGCAAATCTGTTTACGGGCTCGGTCTTGATGAGGATTCAGACACCGGCCAAGCTAAGGAGCCATGACTCCTTTCGTTTCCGGCGCATCACACCCCACGTTTGTCGCCCCAAAGGCGGATGTGCAGGCGGTCGGAAAAGCGGAAACCGAGATCGCGGCAAGTTTCCGCCAGCCATGGCGCGTGGCGGTCCAGCTCCTCACAAGTGCGGCCCTCGGGCATCAGCAGAACACGTTGGCGGGAAATTTCATGAGCGAGGCACAGGGCCAGGATTTCCTCAAGATCCGCTGGTTCCGCCACCACGAATTTGAACCACGCCTTGGGAGAGTTCGCAAAAAACGCCAGCGCTTCGGGATTCAATCTCAGCGATTCCGGCATGCCGGCGTTGGATAGCTTCGGGGAAACGTTGAACTGATTCACCGCCTCGTGGAAAGCGGGGGAGGGGATTCGTGTGCCGTTCGTCTCCACCTCGAACTGATGCTCCGGCTGTTGCGCGCGGATTTTACCGATCACTGCGAGGAAATCGTCCTGTTGGAGAAGCGGTTCGCCGCCGGTGATTACCGTTCGC
Source organism: Luteolibacter sp. (assembly GCA_039925065.1). Lineage (GTDB taxonomy): Bacteria > Verrucomicrobiota > Verrucomicrobiia > Verrucomicrobiales > Akkermansiaceae > Luteolibacter. Next base: position 6,191 of record JBDSZP010000007.1, on the reverse strand, counting down.
GGGCAGTGGTAGGCGAGGATCCGCGCCGCCGCCTCTGCGGGATTGATTTCAAAAGTGACATCGGACTTCCGGAACTTTGCGTAACCCGGAATCGCGTCCTTTTCATGCGGCCACGGCGTTTTTTCGAAATTCCACGTGTGGTCCGTATCGCACCAGACGCAGTGGAGATTGCAACGGGACGCCCGGATGAAAACAGCAGGAGCGCCGACCGAGACGCCTTCGCCTTGGATCGTGTGGAAAATTTCCGGGCCATCACCGAGTTTCGCGAGTTTCATGGACGGCCAAGAGAAAACACGGATGAACGCGGATGGACATGAATTTTTCTCCCGCTAGTTTCCGCCCATGAGCATCATCACAGGTCGCGGGGATTCGGGAGACACCGACCTCATGTTTTCCAAACGCATCGCAAAAACGTCTCTCCGCGTCGAAGCGCTCGGCTCCGTGGATGAGTTGAATGCCGCTCTCGGCCTCGCCCGCGCGGCCGACGTGAATCCGGAAATCGTCGCACTCATCGATGGAATCCAGCAGCGGCTCGTCGGTCTCATGGGCCAACTCGCCACCCTGCCCGAGGATGAGGAAAAATATTTGGAGAAAAAATACGCCTACCTCGGTGCGGCGGATCTCGATTGGGTGACCACCACCGCGCATGAATATGAGAAGCGCGGCGTGAAATTCACCAGTTGGGCGCGACCCGGCGCGGAAGGCTCGCTCGCCCGTGCAGGCCTTGATTTCTCAAGATCCGTGGCCCGTCGCGCCGAGCGCAGTGTGTTGGCCTTACACGAATCGGGCGAGCCCGTGCCGGAAGTGGTGAGGCTGTTTTTCAACCGCCTTTCCGACCTCCTCTGGATCCTCGCTCGGGTGGAAAATTCCTGATTTCAGAAGTTTAGTGAGAAACATTTCAAAAAGGGATTGCCAACCGCGAACGGACTTCCTAGCGTCCCGCCCTCCAAGGGCAGGTGTCAGAGTGGTCGAATGAGCACGCTTGGAAAGCGTGTGTAGCAGCAATGTTACCGAGGGTTCGAATCCCTCCCTGTCCGCCATTTTTAGAGAGGTGAACGATTCAGTTCGCTCTTCTGATTTTTCCCGCACGTCCGGGAATTTTCGCTGATTTCAAAGTTGCTCTGATTGGGCAATCAGTCGGTCGATTTTCAGGCCTTTCGCGGGCCCGCCGTATCTCATTGTTCGCGGCGGGTCTTGTGTCCACTTCGAGCGCGCTTTGAATCGTGCCGGGTTCTGATTCGGGCATGAAAAAACCGCTCGGGTGCTAGGGATACTCCCGACGGCAGCTAGGTGGAATGATCGCGGTGATCTATGGATTTCCCCAATGGACCGCAGTGATGAATTCCGCCAATGTGGATATCCCCCATTTCAGACCACATGCCTGTCCTCCCCCCTTTAAGACATCAATAAACGGAAACCAAACCGATGAACGCGGAAAATTACGACGAAAGCGATCCCCTGCATCATGTTGCAAAGATCCAGCAGATGTTGGAAGCCGTCGCGAACCACTGTCGCGAAGATATTGCCAAAGTCACCGAGCCTAGGGCGCAAGCCCTCTTTGAAACGTCCGCCGAAGTGCTGCTCGGGCTGAAAACGGCATACGAGCACTACGCTGCCGGCGAGGAGCTGGGAATGCGCAGATGAAAGGCGGTGCAGTTCCCCAGGATCTGTCGGAAAGCGAGCGGCCACAGTCTATCAATTTTTCACGAACTCCCAACGATGATGAATACGACTCTTTCCAACCTCAGGCAAATCGAAGTGAGGATCCCTTGTTCTGACGCGGAGCTCGACGGTGACCTTGTCATCCCGGCGGGCGCTAACGGTGTCGTTCTCTTCGCTCATGGCAGCGGCAGCAGCCGCTTGAGTCCCCGGAACCGGATGGTCGCGGACGAAATGCACAAGCATGGGCTGGCGACGTTGTTGTTCGATCTCCTCACCCCGCTCGAAGCCGCTGAGGAATCCGCGACAGGTGTGCTGCGCTTCAATATTCCATTTCTCACCGAACGCCTAAAAGCCGCCACCCGCTGGGCGCAGAACGAAGAGAGTCTGGAAAATCTTGGGATCGGTTACTTCGGGGCCAGCACGGGAGCGGCGGCTGCTCTAACGGCTTCCGCCGACGTCCCCGAAGTCCAGGCCGTGGTGTCGCGCGGAGGGCGGACGGATCTGGCCGGTGATGCGGTCGAGCGGGTTCAAGCTGCGACTTTACTGATTGTCGGTGAATTGGATCAGCCGGTCATCGAGTGGAACAACGCCACTTACGACCGCCTGCCGGAGATTAGGCATCTGGCTGTCATTGACGGTGCCAGCCATCTTTTCCAGGAGACAGGAACGCTTGAGCATGTCGCGAAACTCGCAGCCTCCTGGTTTGAAGCCTACCTCACGAAATTTCCATCACCCCGTGGCCATCCATGAATGAGATAGGTGCTATCAGATTCAAGAACCGGCGGGAGGCGGGCCGTTTGCTGGCGGCTTTTCTTCAAGGATTGCCGGATGAAAAGGATGTCGTGATTCTCGCCCTGCCGCGCGGTGGGGTGCCTATCGCGGCTGAAATTTCGAAGGCTCTTGGAATACCGTTCGATGTGCTGATTGTTAGGAAGCTCGGGGTTCCGGGCCACGAGGAATTCGCCATGGGCGCCATCGCGAGCGGCGGCGTGCGCGTGTTGAGCGAAGACGTCATCTTGCAGCTTGGATTGACCCTCGTGGATGTTGATTCAGTGATTCAACGGGAAACTCGTGAACTCGAACGTCGTGAATACCTCTATCGAGGCGCGCAGGGCGGACCGGCCGTCGCCGGGCGCATCGTCATCGTCGTGGACGACGGGATCGCCACCGGTTCCACCATGTCCGCTGCCATCCAGCTTCTGCGCCAGCAAAAAGCGGAACGCATCATCGTCGCCGTGCCTGTTGCTCCTTCGGATACCGTCGAACGATTGCGGGAAGAAGCCGACGAGGTGATCGTGGTGCTCGAGCCGGAACCTTTTGGCGGCGTCGGGCGCTGGTATGAGGATTTTTCCCAAACAAGTGACGAGGAGGTCCAAGCTCTCCTCCATCATTGATGTGTTAGTATGATTGGTTTCACACACCGGGCTTGGCGATCCATTCAAACTTGAGCCGTCCGCCTTCGACCTTTTTAGCGACGTACACGCCCAATAATTGGACCTCTACCTCGTCGCCGGCTTCGAACTCCTGTTGGCCATCCATGTTGAGCATCAAGGGAATGCTTCCGTGTTCTTGGGCATCCATTTCAAACTCAAAACAGTCGAGGAAGGACGAATCCAATAGACGGCCATCTTCCGGGCCGCCTATGAATTCCACCAGTTTGATATATTCTTCCTTCATGGGAAACTCTCCTCATTTGAGAAGTTCCTATTTCGATGCGTGGGCCGACTTGCCGCCCTTCCGGCCCCCTTTTTTCATGGGTTCCTTGTTCTCTTTCTTTCCACGGCCGGATCCTGACTTTTTGCCGCCGCCTGATACCTTGTTGACGGTGGCCCAAGCACGGCTCTCCGCTTCTTTTTTGGAAACGCCTTTCTTTTCATAACCTTCTTCAATGTGGTCGGCCTGGCGCTTCTGCTTGTCGGTATAGTCTGATTTGTCTCCTTGGGGCATGACGTTCCTTTCGTAGGTTCGACATGCTCTTTCGCACATTACGGGCCAGCACGGAGATGACTGATCTTATGGAGAAAAAGCTTCCTCGCGATGGAAGCTCCCGCGCCTTTCGCACGGTCGAAAATGCAATCCGCAACGGAGCGTTGCATTGCCAGTTTCTAATAGACTTCGCATGCAGGGGATCGCCTCGGGAAACCGTCCGGCAAAGGCCAAGGAGTTCTCATCGGATTCCATTCATGAGATGGTACGGGTTTTGCGAATTCGTCCTTATGAAAGTGCTCACCAATTCCGGCTCCGTCGATCCTATCAGTCTCGGGTCCCTCGAGTCGTTGCGCCGCCATGCGCTCGGTTGTCGCAATTGCCCGCTTTGGGAGCACGCAACGCAGACCGTGTTTGGAGAGGGCTGTCCGCACGCTCGGGTGATGCTGGTAGGCGAGCAACCGGGCAGCCAGGAGGATCTCGCGGGAAAGCCCTTCGTCGGTCCCGCAGGTAAATTGCTCCATCGCGCCATGATCGAAGCCGGCTTGGATGAGAGTGAGAGCTGGATCACCAATGCGGTGAAACATTTCAAATAGAAACCCAGAGGCAAGATTCGTCTCCACCAAAAGCCTTCTGTGGGAGAAATCGATGCCTGCAGGCCATGGCTTCTAGCGGAGCTTCAAATGATCGCGCCCGAGGTGTTGGTGATCCTGGGAGCCACCGCCGCCCGCGCCCTACTTGGCAGCGGAATCAAAGTCACTCGGGACAGGGGGCTGTTGGGCAATAGTCCGTTGGCGGAGAAAGTCATCCTGACCGTGCATCCCTCGTCCCTGTTGAGGCGGCTCCCGGCTCCCGATCCTCGGGATTACGAGCATTTCGTAGCCGATCTGAGCCTGGCAAGGACGGCGGATGCGCACTGATATCCCTGAGGCCTTATCGCTCTGGAACTATCAGAGTGTAACAGTGCCGTTCGTGTGTGCAGCCTTTCGGCAGAGGCCATCATCCGGCTTTCGCAAGATATGCTGTTTGCCTGTGCAGTAGTGGTTTCCCTGACGGTTCAATGCTCTTGACTGTTTATCGGCCTTATGGATGCTGCCGTGGTATGGAGTTCCTGCGATTTTGATTGCAGGAAACTCCCCGCAATGGTGGCTCGATCACCCCGGAGCCAAAAGCGGTTGCAAACTTGCTGGGGCATTCCGGGATGGTTTCCCACTATCAATCTCAGTGAAACTCACCCCTATTCCAACCACATGAAATATAAGTTCCGTAACCTCCTCATGGTCACCCTTGGCGCATCCTATTTAGTGATGCATACACCGGCCGCATTCGGAAAATCCGAGGCCGCCGCTCCCTCGAAACACAAGCGCAAGCAAGGTGCTCCTCTCACCTCGGCTTCTCTGGTCACCGACATGCAAAAGGCTGTCGCCTTCATCGCCAAGAGCGCGAAGGACAAGATCAGCATGAAATCCAAGGAAGCACGTCCCTTCTGGTCCGCGCTTGAGGATTGCAGCAAGGCGCTCGACCAGATGGAAAGCGGCCAAAAGGCCAAGGACGGCAGCATGCTCAAGGGCCTCGACGCTCTGGGCCGTGCGCTTCCCCAGCTTTCCGCTTCGTGGGGTGTTCTCCGCGGCGGGCATAAAGGACTCCAGGTCGGCAGCGGCGTGATCGCGCTTTCCAAGTCCTATGACACCTATTTGTTCAACTACGGTCCGGCCGTCGCTCGTAAGAAAAAGGGCGGAGAAGTCACCGATGCGGAAAAAGCCAAGCTCGCCAAGGCCCGTGCCGAAGTCAGCAAACTCAAAGGCGAACTTGCCGCTCTCAAGAGCAAGGCCAAGCCGAAATCTTATGAAGTGCGCCTCATCGCCGATCTTCTCATTCTCTGCACGGAACTCGACAAAGTCACTGGCGACGACCTGAAGGCCTATAGCAAATATCTCTATCAACTTGATCGCCTTACCTACACCGTGGACGGCTACGGTGATGTGTTCAAGGTCTGGTATCCTGATACCTACAAGGGATGGACGGACGTCACCTCGGGCTGCACGGAAATGTATGTCGAGTTCACGGTGGACGTTTCCACCTATTATGAAAGCTGGGATTACTCCAGCACATCGGTGAGCAGCTACGGCGATTACTACGAAGTCACTTCCTCCACATCCAGCATCACGACGGAAGAGGAAAGCACCTTTGAATCCTACGCGGAGTCCTATTCCGAAGAATCCGCCACCGAAGAATCCTCTGAGGAGTCTGCCGAAATCTCGGAGGAAGTGACCATGAACGAGGATGAACACAGCACCTTCGCTGAAGAAGTGGAAGATGGCACTGACGACGAAGACGGAGATGGCATTTCCAACGAAGACGATACGGACAACGACAATGACGGCGTCAGCAATGACGACGACTCGGACGATGATGGAGATGGCGTGGCTGACTCCGACGATGCCGACGAAGACCAGAGCGCTGATGATAGCTCGGATGACAGTGCTGACGACGATGGCGATTCCGACGACGACGGTTCTGCCGACGATGACGGTGGCGATGACGGCGGCGGAGACGACGGTGGCGGCGACGAATAATCCCGACCAACGGACGGAAAATTCCTT
>JBDSZP010000006.1:0-32486 GCA_039925065.1 Luteolibacter sp. | reverse complement strand
ACATGGCGTTTCTCTATCGGTGCTGAAGCGGAAGAGCAAGCTGAAGCTTGAACTCCGGACAACCGTTCGGACTAACGAGCCGCTGTCCGGAGTTCGCGCTTTAGCGTGCTTCTTCATCTGAACTGATAGCGCCCGTCGGCCACCGAGACCTCTGGTGGAATGTGGCTTTTCTCGAACAGGTCATCGCCTTCCTTGAGATTTTTCCAAAACTCCTCGTTTGGGTTTCCGGCGGCGGCTTGCATGCGTTCCGTGGTCATACGGAAGGGGAAAAAATTCACGCGGAAAAACGGCTGGCCTCCGTTGTGTGCGGCGTCGCAGAGCGTGTAGATTTCATCGATGATCGGATCGGTCATCGCGAGGCAGCCGATGGACCGGCAACTGCCATGGATCATGATGAAGCTGCCGGTGCGCTGGTGGGCGAGATCGAATTCGTTAGGATAGCCGATGTTGAATGCCAGATGAAACTGGCTGTCCGGTTTCATCGCGTCGGGTGGGACGAAGTAAAATCCTTCGGGCACCTGCAAGTCACCTTCGGCGAGTTTCGGGCCCAGCATTCCGGATGCGCCTGCGATTTCATAGGCCCGGAACAGATCGAATTTTTTCGTCACCCGGTTGCGGACATAAAATTCCAACTGTTTCTCCTCCTTGAACGCGCGGATAAAAACCGGATCGCCGAATTTCAATCCCATCGCTGCCAGGTCGCGCTCCAATTTCGGGCGGACACTCTGGGCGGCATTTGCGGCGCGTTCCTTTCCCGGCAATTCGGTAACTTCATTCATAACAGGTGCGGCGGGTTCTTCCTTCGCTTTCGCCTTCTCCCTGCAAGACGTGAGCGAACTCAGGCCAACGGCGCAGATGACGATGAACGGTTTCATGGGCAGCTTCCATCTTGCCGCCCCTGTGTGGATTGGCAAGGCTCCGCGTATGACATTCAAGCCACTCGGCGATTCCGCATGGTTGGTGGAGTTTCCCGACGGGACTCCACTCGGGCGGGTGATGGGATTGGCATCGGCATTGGCGGAAAACCGACCCCCGGGAGTGCGGGATGTGGTGGCGTCGTTTGCATCGTTGGCGGTGCACTTCGATTCGGGGGATGGGTTGGAAATCCGGGATTGGATGGAGGCGGCGATGGTGCGGTGTGACGGCTTTGAAATGAAAGCGGGCGGAGAACTCGAAATTCCCGTTTGTTATGATGGACCGGATCTGGAGGACGTGGCGGCGCAGGTGGGCATGTCGGTCGAAGAGGTGATCGCCTTGCACAGCGGTGCGGTTTACACAGTGGCGGCGGTGGGGTTTTCACCGGGTTTCCCGTATTTATCAGGCTTGCCGGAACGCCTGAATGTGCCGCGAAGGGAAACGCCACGGCTGGCCGTGCCTGCGGGATCGGTGGCGATCGCGGGAGGGCAGGCGGGAATCTATCCGTTCACCTCGCCCGGCGGCTGGCATGTGCTCGGGCGGACGGGAAAAACGTTGTTTGATCCGAATGCCGCACGCCCTGCCCTGCTTCAACCGGGCGACCGGGTGAGGTTTGTGGCCATGGATCAAATCGATTTTACAGAGGCACGGGTAGCGGAAGCGGTCGAACTAACGAAAATACAGATCGAGGTGATCCAGCCGGGCGGTTTGACGACCGTCCAGGATTTGGGGCGGCCGGGCTATGAAGCATCCGGTGTTTCACCCGGTGGTGCTGCCGATCGACAGGCGTTGCGGATGGCGAATTGGTTAGTCGGGAATGAGGAGGGCGCGGCAGCATTGGAAATCTGCCTGAGTGGCCCGGTTCTCAAATTCCATGCGGATGCGGTGGTGGCTTTTGTGGATGGTTCGGGAAAGCCGCAGCACGTGAAAGCGGGCGAAGTCGTGGATTTCTCAAAACTGAAATACGGAGTGCGCGGCTACCTCGCGGTGGCGGGTGGATTGCGGGTTCCGGCGGTGATGGGAAGCTCCTCCACCGATGTGCGGGCGGGCTTCGGAGGATTTTACGGGAGGGCATTGAGGGCCGGCGATCGGTTGAAATTCGGCGAAGCGGGGCGGGTCCCTGATGCCGGCGATTGGCATGTCGGGCGGATGAACCGTGCTTCGGAAATCGAGCTGCGGTTTCTGCCGGGCGTTCAGGAGGATTGGTTTTCCGCAGAAGCCCGGCAGCGGTTCCGTTCGAGGGTCTATCAACTTACGCCGAGATCGGATCGGATGGGCTCGCGCTTGTCGGGTGAGCGGCTGGATTTGGAAAGCCCGCGAGAATTGGTTTCGCAGCCGGTGGCCTGCGGATCGGTGCAGGTGCCTCCGGACGGGCAGCCGATTGTTTTGTTAGCCGAGCGACAGACGATCGGCGGCTACCCGCAGATCGGGCACGTGATTTCCGTGGACCTGCCGAAGCTGGCACGGGCGTGGCCGGGAACGCGGGTGAAATTTCGTGAAGTGACCTGGGAACAGGCGCAGGGGCTCAAGCAGCAGGAAGAGCGCGATTTTGCGTGGTTGCGGACGGGGCTGGAGCTTTTAAAATCAAAACCATGAGAAGCATCGACCTCAACGCGGACCTCGGCGAAGGCGGCACGGAAGACGCGGCTCTCCTCGGCTTGGTGACTTCGTGCAACATCGCTTGTGGAGGTCACGCGGGAAGCGACGAAATCATGCGGCGCACCGTCGGCCTAGCGAAAGCGGCCGGCGTCTCTATCGGCGCGCATCCCGGCTATGAGGACCGTGAAAATTTCGGCCGCTTGGAGATGAATCTGCCATTGCAACTCGTGACGGATCTGGTCGCGCGTCAGGTGGAAAAACTCATGGGTTTCGCCGGCGGTCATCTCCATCATGTGAAACCCCACGGCGCACTCTACAACCAGGCGAATCGTGATGATTTGTTAGCGGCGGCGGCGGTCGAAGGCGTGAGGAAAATTTCGCCCACCCTGATGCTCTACGCGCCACCGAACGGAGCACTGGCCAACGCAGCGAAGGCGGCGGGCTTGATTGTCAAAGCGGAAGGATTCGCGGACCGGCGTTACCGCGAGGACGGGTCACTCGTTCCGAGAAGCGAGGCCGGAGCGGTGATTTTCGATATCGATGAAGCCGTCGCGCAGGCCATGGTGCTGGCACGCGGTGGGGTGATCGAAACGATTTGCGTTCACGGCGATGGAGCGCACGCGGTGGCAATGCTCCGTGAGATACGCAGAGCTTTGGGGGGCTTGTTGCTAGAAAGAGGGATAGAACCGCAGATTGACACAGATGAACGCAGATAATCAGAGAGTTATGCGGATTTCTCCACCTTCTTTACCTGACTTTCCGATCATCTCCTGACGGAGGAATCGGCATTAGCAGATTGGACGTTGCCAGCTCACCGGGTGCCACCACACATTCGTCGAGCGGCAATTTATCGATGCTGCCATACCTTTCCTCGATGACTTTTTTCACACTCGGCTGGTCCAAATGATAGTCGCGGAAATGGCTCGGTTCGCACAAGCGCACCCCCGCGTGCTCATAGATTTTCCAAACGAGTTCGGAACAATACATCTTCTGATCGTCCCAGCGAAATTGCTGATCATAGTGGTGCCCGATCTGAGCCTTTCCCCATTCCCGCGCCTTTTGATAGGCGTCCGGCGCGAGCGGCGTTTTCAATCGCCGTGCTGTGAAGGCCTCGGGGCTGCTGCGGGAAACGAATTTCTCCAGCGTGGTGATTCCCACAGGCTCCACCGCCTCCAGAACCATGAGTTTTCCGCCCTGCTGGAAAACGATCCCGCAGTGAGTGTAAGGTGATTTCGTCGCATCAATGATCGCCTGCCCCTGTCCCGCCGGAGAACTGCTGAAAACGATATCGCCTTCCTGCAAGTGGTAGGGGTTTTCCGCCGAGGCCGCAACCAGACCGGAAAAGGCGGATGCGATCAAACCCAGGAAAGCGAACATTCTCATTTCGGAATGCTCGCACTCCGCCACCCGATTTCAAGGACCTTCATTCACCTCATTTTCGCGGGCTTCCTCAAGCCACCAGCGCCTTCAATCTGCGGCAGACTTCCTCGACGTTTGCGCGTGAGTTGAAGGCGGAGATGCGGAAGTAGCCTTCGCCTGCGGAGCCGAAGCCGGAACCGGGGGTGATGACGACCTGGGCTTCGCCGAGCATCTTGTCGAACATGTCCCATGAGGTCAGACCGGCCGGGCAGCCGACCCAGACGTAAGGCGCGTTTTCACCGCCGAAGACAGGGAGCCCGGCGGCAGCAGCGGCTTCGCGGAGAAGCTTGGCATTGCCCATGTAGTGCTCGATAAGAGCGCCGACTTGTTGTTTTCCTTCGGGGGAAAACACGGCGGCGGCGGCTTTTTGGACGGGATAGCTGGCACCGTTGAACTTGGTGCTGTGACGGCGGGACCAAAGCTGATGAAGCGGGATGCGCTCGCCGGTGTCGGACTTGCCGCTAACGGTTTTCGGGATGACGATGTAGGCGCAGCGGACGCCGGTGAAGCCGCCGTTTTTCGAGAACGAGCGGAACTCGATGGCGCAATCACGCGCACCTTCGATTTCGAAAATGGAACGCGGGATTTCGGGATCCTGGATGAAGGCTTCGTAAGCGGCGTCGAAGAGGATGATCGCGTCGTTTTGCTTCGCGTATTTCACCCAGGCTTCGAGCTGCGCGCGGGTGGCGACGGCTCCGGTGGGGTTGTTCGGGAAGCAGAGGTAGATGAGGTCGGCCTTTTCGGCGGGAACATCGGCGACGAACTTGTTAGCCGCGTTGCAGGGAAGATAGAGCAGGCCATCGTAAGCGCCCTTTTCATCGGCATCGCCGGTGTTGCCTGCCATCACGTTGGTATCGACGTAAACCGGATAGACGGGATCGGTGATGGCGATGACGTTTCCTTTTCCGAAGATGTCCAAAATGTTGCCGGTGTCGCACTTGGAGCCATCCGAGATGAAAACCTCGTCGGCGGAAATACCGAGATTGGCGAACTGGTTGTCGACGATTGCCTGGCGGAGGAACTCGTATCCTTGCTCCGGACCGTAGCCCTTGAAGGTGTCGCGGCTGGCCATTTCATCCACGCCTTCGTGCATCGCCTTGACGACGGCGGGAGGGAGAGCCTCGGTCACATCGCCGATGCCGCAACGGATGATGCGGGCGGCTTTGTCGGGATTTTGTTCGGTGTAAACCCGGACCCGGCGGGCGATTTCAGGGAACAGGTAACCGGCTTTGAGCTTGAGGAAATTGGAATTAATCGTGGCCATGGGGCGGACGTTTAGCGGTGAGCGGACGATCGCGCAAGGCTGGAGGTGGGCGGGAAGCTTCGGGAGAATTTACCGCAGAGACGCGAAGTTCGCAAAGGGACGCAGAGTTGGGGAAGGGATGAAAATCCTTTGCTGTGAACTTTTTGAACATCGAACGTCCAACATCGAACGTTGAAATGAAGAGAAGTGAAGAGGAAGCGTTTCGCTCTCAAAAACCCCAGCATCTGACTTCGCGCATCTCTCCGCGACCTCCCCGCCTCCGCGTTTCGCTTCCTCAAAAACTTTGCGCCCCTTCGCGAACTCCGCGCCTTTGCGGTCAACTCTTCGATTCACGGCACAAACAGAACTTTCCCCGAGCGTTCCGGCGCATCCAGCCGGGCCAGGGCGTCCTGGTATTTCTCCAGCGGAAATGTCGAATCGACGGTTTGCACGATTTTTCCGGCCGCGACACGTGCGGCGAGATTTTCGTAAACGGCATAAACTTCAGCGTGCGGCGCGTTTTCGATCCAGCGGCTCACCCACAGCCCCCGCACCTGGATGTCCCGGAAAATGAGCAGGCCGTTCGGGACAGTCACCGGCTTGCGGCCCATCGCGCCGTAGGTGATGTGGCAGCCGGATTCGCGGAGCAGTTTCATCAGGCGGAGCGCGCTGTCTCCGCCGACGGCATTGAAGGCGAGCGCGGCATTGGCACCGCCTAGAATTTCTTTGGCGGAAGCGAGGCCGTCCTCGTCATCGATGAAAACGTGATCCGCACCGAGTTCGCGCAGTTCCTCAAACACCTCAGCGCGGCGGACGAAGGAAATCGTGCGAATCCCCAAATCCCGCGCGAGTTGGATCATGCAGCGTCCGACTGCGGAATTTCCGACGTTCTGCACGATCCATTCGCCTTGTTTCAATGCTCCGAACCCGTGCAGCAGTCGCCACGCCGTCGCCGGATTCACCTTGAGCATCGCTGCTTGGATCGGATCGATGCCGGGCGGTAGCTTGAAAAGCATGCTCGCGGGAACCGTCGCATGGCTGGCCCACGTCGAGGAACGGCGGAGGAAAATCACCTGATCCCCTTCTTCAAAATCTGCGGAACTGCTGACTTCGACCACGCCGCAGCCCTCGATGCCGGGCGTGGCGGGCAGGGCGAGTTTCACGCCGTAAGTGCCTTCGATCGTGTTCAAATCCGCCGGATTGATCGGCGCGGCGAGGATGCGCACGAGGACTTCTCCGGGCTCGGGAGCTTGAGAAATCAAACATTCAGGCTCCATTTCGAGCACCTCGCCGGGCTTTCCTGTTTGCCTGAAAACGAGCTGCTTCCCCAAGATTTGTGATTCGTCATCATCCATGAGGTGATCCTGCCACAAGATCGCAGCTCGCCAAGTCATGAAAATTGCCGTGTCGGGTTGCGAGATTTTCCCCGGCGTTCCCGTTTTGAGGATTGCCGAATACTACGGATTTGCGTAGTTTTTCTCGAAGAGGTGTCGGAAAGTCATTCCGATCATCCTCGCAGGCTATTCCCACCCCTCCATTCGTGCCGAAGTCTTATAAAATCCTTATCGCCTGTGGCGGCACCGGCGGTCATTTGTTTCCCGGAATCGCTGTCGCAGAAGCCCTGCGCGCCCGTGGGCACCAGGTGATGCTACTGATTTCCGAGAAGAAGGTGGATTCCGAAGCATCGGCGAAATACCGGCATCTGAAATTCGAAACGATGCCCGCAGTCGCAAAACCGCCGACGTTTTCGCCCCGCATGTTGCCGTTTTTGTGGAAACTTTGGGGCTCGATCAATCATTGCAAAAAAGTCATCCGCAGTTTCCAGGCGGACGCCGTGATCGGCATGGGCGGGTTCACTTCGCTGCCGCCGGTTTACGCCGGGCACAAGCTGGGCCTGAAGACGTTCATCCATGATTCGAACGCCCGCCCTGGCCGCGCGAATGTGATGACGAGCCGGTTTTGCACGCGGGTTTTTCTCGGGTTGGACGCGGCGAAATCGTTTTTCCCACAGCGCGAAACCGTGACGACCGGGACGCCCGTGCGGCCGGAAATCATCGATCTTCCATCGCGTGACGAGGCGGCGGCGCTTTTCGAACTCGATCCGGCGCGGCCGACGATCGTGGTGACCGGCGGCAGCCAGGGAGCGCGGCGGTTGAACGAGCTGAGCGCACAGGCAGCGGCGCTTTTGCCAAAGGAGACGCAGGTGCTGCACATCGCCGGAGCGCTTGATTTCGAGCGGGTTTCGGAAATCGCAAGGGGCCGGGAGGGCTACAAGGTGCTGGGTTTTTGCGACCAAATGCCATCCGCCTATGCCATGGCCGATGTGGTCATCGCGCGGTCCGGTGCATCGAGTTTGACGGAAATTTCCATCGCCGGGCATCCCTCGATCCTCGTGCCGTATCCCTTCGCTGCCGACGATCACCAGACGCGAAATGCTGAGGTTTTCTCCGAGGCCGGCGCGTCGATCCTCATTCAAGAGCGCGATTTGGACGCCGAAAAACTCGCTGATTTGGCAACTTCCATCCTGCAAGACTTGCCAACCTACAAACGCATGGCAAAAGCGGCCCGCGCACTTGCCATCCCTGACGCCGCGGATCGGGTGTGCGCCGCCATCGAAGCCACCCTCTCGCCATCATGATCGAACTCAGCAAACGCCTTACCGACCGGAGCAAACCGCTCCAAATCCACCTCATCGGCGTTGCCGGATCAGGCATGAGCGGACTGGCGCTGTTATTGCTGGGCATGGGCCACAAGGTCAGCGGATCGGACAAGGTCACCACGGCGGAAACCGAGCGGATGCAGGGCGTTGGCTTGGTTTTCTCATCCCCGCACACGGCGGCCGCGGTGAAAAAAGCGGACATCGTCGTTTATTCCTCCGCGATCAAATCCGACAATCCGGCCTACTCCGCTGCGAAAAAAGCGAAGATCCAACTTCTCCGCCGTGCCGAATGCCTCGCGGCGATCCTTCACACGAAAAAGGGCATCGTCATTTCCGGAACCCACGGGAAAACGACGACTTCTTCGATGACCGCCCACGTCCTGCGTGAGGCCGGACAGAAGCCGAGCCACTACGTCGGCGCGGAAATTCCGATCCTCGGTGCGAACGCGAAATGGTCCGAAGACGGCGAGCACATGGTCGCGGAAGGCGATGAAAGCGATGGCACGCTCGCACTCTATCGGCCGGAACATGCGGTGATTCTCAACATCGAGGCCGAGCATCTGGATTTCTATCGAGACATCGACCACATCAAGGAAGTTTTCTCGACGCTGGCCGATCAGACGACCGGAAAACTCGTCTTCTGTGCGGAAGATCCGGTGGCGCTCGAAGTTTGTACGGGCCGGGTAAATGCGATTTCCTATGGCTGGGAAGACGCGGATTACACGGCCACCGACCTGCGCGATTTGAAGGGTTCTTCCGCTTTCACCGTGAAGCGCAAGGGTGAGGTGCTGGGCGATGTCGAACTTGGCATTCCCGGAAATCATAACGTCCTCAACGCGCTTGCCGCCATCGCTCTCGCTGATAGTTGCGGTGCGGAATTCGCGCTCGTGGCGCGCGCTCTCGCCACCTTCGCCGGAGCCAAGCGCCGTTTCGAAACGAAGTATCTCTCCGCAAATTACCGCATCATCGACGATTACGGCCACCACCCGTCCGAGCTCGCCGCCACGCTGCAAACCGCGCGTTCGTTGAAGTCGAAGCGTGTCATCGTTCTTTTCCAACCGCACCGTTACACACGGACAAAGGCGCTCGCCGATGATTTCGGAAAAGTCCTGCAAGCGGCGGATATGGTTTTCATCACCGATGTTTACGCCGCATCGGAAAAGCCGATCAAAGGCATTTCCGGCCAAACGCTCGTCGATGCGATGGCGCTCAACGGCGACATCCCGGCCACCTATGTTCCCGATCTCGCGACCGCCCACCACGCCATCGGCCACGCGCTCCAAGCGGGCGATCTGCTCATCACGCTCGGTGCGGGCAACGTCCACGAAGCAGGCACACGGATCGCTGCGGACCTGAAGATTTTGGAGGAAATGCGCGGCCTCATGCCTGCCGGTGAAATCGACGGAAAACTCTATGAGCCGATGAGCCGACACACGACCATGCTCGTTGGTGGCCCGGCGCAATATTGGCTGGAGCCGCACAGTTTCTATGGATTTGCGTTTCTGGTAGATTATTGCCGCGAGCGCGGCATCCCGGTGCGCGTCGTAGGCCGTGGCTCGAATTTGTTAGTGCGCGACGGCGGTATCCGTGGCGCCGTGATCCACCCGACCGGCGGGGTTTTCTCCGAAGTCACGGTGGATGGCAGAGGCCATGTGACGGCCGGTGCGGGCGTGCGTTTGAAAAAACTCGCGAGCGTCGCCGGCGGCAATGGCATCGGCGGGTTCGAGTGGATGGAAGGCATCCCCGGAAATGTCGGAGGCGCGCTGCGCATGAACGCCGGGGCAATGGGCGTTGAAACGTTCGACCAAGTCGTGCGCGTCACTTTCCTCGATGAGGATGGCGTCATCCGCACCCGCGAGCGCGAGGAAATCGTTTCACAATATCGCAACGTCGCCGAACTCCGCCGGAACTTCGCGCTGCAGGCTGTCTTCAAAGGCAAGACCGACACCACCGCGAACATCAAGGATCGCTGGGACGCCTCGCGTGAAAAGCGCAAGAACTCGCAACCCGTCGCCGCTTCCGCTGGCTGCACTTTCAAGAACACGGAGAACCTTCCCGCCGGCCGCTTGATCGATATCATGGGCCTCAAGGGCAGCACCTGCGGCCATGCGGCGGTTTCGGAAGTGCACGGAAATTTCGTCGTCAATACCGGTGGAGCTTCCGCGCTGGAAGTTCTCACACTGATCGAGTTCATTCAGGAAAAGGCGCGCGACGAGCACCAGATCGAACTCGAAACCGAAATCAAGATTCTCGGCGAGGACGAAGCCACTTTTTAAATTCCAAAGATCATGTTGAGCACCAAGAAAATCGCAGTTTTGATGGGCGGTCCGGGAGCGGAACGCGAGGTCTCGCTCGCTTCCGGAAAAGCCGTGCTCAATGCCTTGTTAGGTCTTGGTTTGAACGCCGTGGGAGTCGATGTGACCACCACGGAAATCGATCTGCCAGAGGGAACGGATCTCGCTTTCAATGTCATCCATGGCACTTTCGGCGAGGACGGGCAATTGCAGGATGCGATGGAAAAGCTCGGCGTTCCCTACACCGGAGCGGGTTCGGCAAGCAGCAAGCTCGCCATCCACAAATCGCTGGCCAAGGAAAGATTCCTCGCTGCGGGAGTTCCGACCGCGCGTTCCGAGACGGTTTCCCTCAGTCCTGGTGTGATTCCGGATCTAACAATCAAAGCTCCGCTCGTGATCAAGCCGCCGCTCGAAGGCTCCAGCGTTGGCATCCAGATCGTGAAGTCGCAGGAAGAAATTGCCGGCGCTCTTTTGAAAGCTGCGGAGAAATACAGCGAAGTTCTCATCGAGGAATTCATCGAAGGTAAGGAACTCACCGTCGGCATCCTGAATGATGTTCCGCTGCCCATCGTCCGGATCACGCCGCCCGAAGGCGTCTACGACATGGCCAGTAAATACCCATGGCTCAGCGGCGCGAAAGGCAGCGAATACCAATGTCCCGCTGACCTTGATTTGGAAACCACCATGGCCGTGCAAGCCGCCGCGCTCGCCGCGCACCGCTCGCTGGGTGTGGAAATTTATTCCCGCGTCGATGTATTGTTGGATTCACAGAACCGCCCGTTCGTGTTGGAGGCTAACACCATCCCCGGCATGACGGAAACGAGCCTGCTTCCCAAAGCCGCCGCCGCCGCTGGGATTTCCTTTTCCGAGTTATGTAAAACCATCGCCGAGCTGTCACTCCAACTCCGTTCCTGACATGTCAAAACGCCAAACCAGCAAAACCCGCCGCCGGACCCGCGCCAGTGTGTTGGAAGTCCGTGTGATGTCGCCCCGCATCGCTTGGCTCAGCTTTCTGAGTGTTGTCGGGAAATTGACGAAATTCGCGTGCATCCTCGCGGTTCTCGCCGGAATCGGCTGGGGCGTGTGGCAGGGAATCCAGCGGGCTTTTTACAAGAATCCGGACTTCCGATTGCAGGCGATCGATCTGAACCAGAATCCGGTCATTGATGAGGTGGGGCTGGCGGAAATCACCGGGATCGACCTGAGCGCGAGCCTGTTCGAGATCAATGTCAATGATGTCGTCGCCAAGCTCAAGGCCCGGCCGGAAATCTCGGAAGCACATGCAGAGCGCCATTTACCCGGAACTTTGGTCGTCCGCGTGATCCCGCGCGCGCCCCGGGCATGGATTTCCTGTCCTTCTGCCGGATTACCTGAAGAGCGCCGCGTTGGGGCAATGCTCGTGGATTATGATGGCGTCGCCTACCCCTGTCCGGATCTTCAGTTAGAGACTGCGGCCACGCTGCCGATGATCCAGCTCGCGGTTCCGGCCGAGTCCACGATCAAACCGGGCGAACCAGTGGCTCTGCCCGAATTGCAACACTGCTTCCACCTGCTGGACGCCGCCTGCAAGGCTGATCCGGAGGCTATCCATTGGATCGAGTCCGTGCGTCAGGCAAACACATGGTCACTCGAACTCGTCACCCGCCAAGGCACCGTGGCCACCTTCGGGCTGGGGGATCACGAGCGCCAGATCAGCAGTCTGCAAGCGGCCATCGATCACGCCAGCGACAAGGGATATTCGATCAAAACGATCAATCTCATCCCTAAATATAACATCCCCATCACCGTGAGAAATGAGCCGGGTGCTCCCCGCGCCGTTCCGATTTCCGAGCCAACTCCTGTGGAAATCCGTCAAGACCGCCGCGCCCGTGATCTCAGCACTCTTCTCAATCGCAATTGATCTACCCCATGGCACGTCGCACAAAAATTCACGTCGGACTCGAAATCGGCACCAGCAAAACCTGCATGGTGGTTGGCGAGGTGAAGGCGGACAGCGCTGTCAAGATCCTCGGCATCGGCGTGACCAAAACCGCCGGAGTTAGAAAAGGCGAGATTTACGATTTCGCCCAGGCCCGCGCCTGTCTCAAGGACGCGCTGGCCAAGGCGGAAGATGCCAGCGACGTGGAAATCGGCAGCGTTTTTCTCGCGGTTACAGGTTCCCACATTCAAGGGATCAACCACCGCGGCACGTATCGCCTGCCGGATGGCGAGCCCACCGTCACCGCCGAGCACGTCGAGGAAGCGCGGACCATCGCCCGCGAGGTTCACATCCCGCCGGACCACGTCTATCTGCATCCGATCATCCGGAACTATTGGCTCGACGGCCTCGAGCATTCGACCACGCCGGTCGGGCTGTTTGGTAAAACCGTGGAAGCGGATTTCCACGTGGTTCACGGCATCGGCACGCGCATCCAGAACAGCATCAAGTTGGTCCGGGAAATGCCGCTTGAGGTGGATGACATCGTTTTCTCACCCATTGCCACCGCGCAAATGGCGCTCGACCGCGAACAACGCGAGCGCGGCGCCCTCGTCATCGACATCGGCGGCGGCACCACCGATTACGCACTTTATCTGGGCGGCGCGATCATCGCGTCCGGCTGCATCCCGGTCGGCGGAGATCACGTCACCAACGACATCCACCTCGTCACCGGCCTGCCATTTTCCAAAGCCGACCGATTGAAAATCATGGAAGGCGACGCCTCGGCAGACCCCGCGCGCTCGGTCGGGACGGCGAAGCTAACCGATGATCGCGGATTCGCCGAAGTCGAGGTGGGCCGCAGCATCCTGAATGAAATCATCCGCCAGCGGCTTGAGGAAACACTCAAGCTGGTGCGCGCCCGCCTGCCTGTCGGGTCGGTGGAACAGATCGGCGCAGGAATTTTCCTAACCGGTGGGACCAGCCTGATGCGCGGTTTCAGCGAACTTGCTTTCGATGTCTTCGGCCGCGATATTTACCGCCCCGAGCCGCCGGAGCTCAGCGGGGTGCAGGCAAGTTTCAAGGATCCCCATTACGCCACGGCCATCGGGCTCATCCGTTACGCGCAGATTCTCGAAACCGAGCGTGCCGCCCCGCCCGGCGTCTTCGGCAAAATCGGCCGCATGTTCTGGCCATTTGGAAAATAATGACGCCGGACCACGATCGGCCCTCTCTTCTGTCTCATCACTTTTTACAAATAACTTTTAACACTATTCTGCAATGATCCCTTATACCCGCGATCCTCAACAGACGATTCCCACTTCCGCCGTCAAAATCATCGGGCTCGGTGGTGCCGGAGCCAACATGCTAGAGCGGATCGCCCTTGATGGCCTCGACGGCGCGGAGCTTCTCGCGCTCAACACGGACGTCCGCACGCTTGGAACCTGCCTCGCCCGCGAGAAAATCCAACTCGGCGTGAACCTGACCCGCGGTCTCGGCGCCGGTGGTGATCCCGAACTCGGACACCAGGCGGTGCTCGAAGCCGAGGATCAAATCCGTGCCGCGATCAAGGGCCGCCGCATCGTCTTCCTTTGCACCGGTCTCGGTGGTGGCACCGGCTCCGGCGCGGCTCCCATCGTCACCCGGATCGCCCGTGAAGAAGGCGCGTTTGTCGTGGTTTTCGCGACCATGCCTTTCGCGTTCGAAGGTCGCCGCCGCCGCGAGCAGGCGGAAACCGCACTCAACGAACTGGCGGTTCTATCAAACGCGCTGGTCACCTTTGACAACAACCGCATGGGCGAGTTGGTGCTGGCCAAGCAAGGCATCCACGAAGCCTTCGCCGCAGCGGATTACATGATTTGCGAATCGATCAAGGCGGTCATCCGCCTGGTCATCCGCCCGGGACTGATCAACGTCGGCCTCGACGATCTGATGAGCGCGTTGCGGACAAACCGCTCGCGTTGCCTTTTCGGTTCGGGTATTGCGGACGGAAAGGATCGCGCATCAAAGGCATTGAAAAACGCGTTGAACAGCCCGCTGCTCGATCAAGGTGCGTTGCTCAAGGATGCGCAAACTGTGCTCGTCCATCTATCAGGTGGCGAGGACCTGACACTTTTTGAAATCGAGCTCTTGATGCAGCGGTTGCAGAAATTTGTTCCGGAAAAGGCGCACGTCCTGTTCGGCGCGGTCATCGATCCCGCCATGGGCGATTCGCTTTCCATCACGCTGATCAGCGCGCTACCGGAGGATTCCCTTGCGATGGCACCCCGCGAATCGCTCAGCCGCAGTTCACCTGAGAATCCGATTCTCGATCCCAGCCAAGGATTCACGCCGGCCGTGGAAACGACGCCGGTCGCAGTTGCGCCGCCTGAACCCGAGGAACCGAAGCAAATCGAGGAAGTGCCCGCGCCAACTCCGGCCCCGGCTCACGCGGCTGTCGCAAAACCAGTCGCCGAGGCAATTCAGGCATTCGAACTGAATCCAACGACGACTAACGAAAAAATTTCCTCGCCATCCTCGTCGTCCGCGCCGGTTTCCTCATTCGCCAAATTCCGCAAGGCGGCGAGTCTGGCTGCGTCCGTCGTGCCCTCCTTGTTTGATAACGAACGCCCGTTCGCCGAACCGGATTTCGCAGAGAAAGCCAAGACTGAAGAAGAGCCGGAGCCCGATCTTGAGCCATCCACTTCCGGCGAACCTGTCGCGGCGGAGCTTGAAATCGCTGCGCCGGAACCTGCCGTGGAAATTCCCGTAGCCGATACGATTGAGGGAATTGCTGACCAAGCTGACGTCCCTAACGAAATCTACGTCGAGGCCGAAGAAGATCCCGAGCCGATCGAAGTCATTGAGCCGGAGCCTGGTCTATCAGGCGGCTTCACGCCATTGCCAAAGCGCCGCCCATCTCTGGTCACCCGCTGGGGCACATCGAAGCCGGTCGAGTCGCCTGAGTTTCCAGTAGATATTTCGGATGGGCACGAGCACCAGGCCAGCCCGGAAACCGAAACTGTCAGCCAAGCCGTCACGCCGGAACCCGAGTCCGTCAGCAATGCCGCCGCACCGGAAGCCGAGCCGCCGAAGCTCAAGCTGGGTATCAAATCCACCGGTTCACAAAACGAGCTCTCTCTCGATTCCGCGCCGCGCGGCCGTTTCGAA
The DNA here is from genome assembly GCA_039925065.1 of Luteolibacter sp. Classification (GTDB taxonomy): domain Bacteria; phylum Verrucomicrobiota; class Verrucomicrobiia; order Verrucomicrobiales; family Akkermansiaceae; genus Luteolibacter. The sequence continues at coordinate 17,292 of JBDSZP010000006.1, read as the reverse complement.
GGTGAGACCCCGAACGTCGTCGATGGCGAGGATCTCGATCTCCCGCCGTTTCTCCGGAAGAAAAGATAACTGTTTATGAGCGATCCAATCCATGGGGGAGCCCCCGAAGTCGTGAAGTTTGCCAAAGGAAACGGCGGCTTGCCGAAAGTCGTGGTCGAAACACCGTCGAGCACTGCGGAAATCTATCTCAACGGCGCGCACGTCACCCACTTCCAAAAGAAGGGCGAAGCACCGTTAATGTTCCTGAGCAGCGCCAGCGAATTCACCGCTGGCAAGGCGATCCGTGGCGGCGTGCCGATCATTTTCCCTTGGTTCGGAGGGCGCGAGGGATTGCCGGCCCATGGTTTCGCCCGCACCGTCCAATGGGAGTTCAGGACGCAAACGCTTCATACGAATGGTTCCGTTTCGCTTCGTTTCCATCTGCCTTCCATCGAGTTTTTCGAGGTGGAATACATCGTGACGGTGGGGGACTGCCTCACGATGGAATTGATCGTGGGAAACACATCTGACAAGGATTCGGTTTTTGAAACCTGTCTCCATACGTACTTTGCAATCGGCGCGATCGATTCCATTTCCATCACCGGACTAACGGGATGCTCCTACATGGACAAGGTGCTGCCCGGAGACTTTACGGAAACTGCGGAATCGATCCGGATCGCGAGCGAGGTGGACCGGGTTTATACCGACACGACGGCGACGGTTGAGATCATCGATCCATCCATGGGCCGAAGGATCCGGGTGGAGAAATCAGGATCGCATTCCACGGTGGTCTGGAACCCATGGATCGCGAAGGCGAAGGCAATGGCGGATTTTGGCGATGACGAATACCTGCGAATGGTGTGCGTGGAATCCGGCAATATCGCCGCTAACAAAATCACACTCTCCCCGGGCACCAGCGCGGCGATGAAAGTGGTTCTGAGCACCGAAGCGCTGGGTTGAAGCGGCGGCGCGAAATTCGAATAGGAGCGCGTTCATTCTGAACGCTGAGTGCGGCGGACATCCTGTCCGCCGTCTTACTTTATGGAGGGTGGACACTCATGTCCGCCAGCCAATGATCTGCGAAAGGAAAGTGCCTTGGCTCTCCACTTTCTCCTCTCATTGGCCCACGACAGGAGTGTCAAGGCTCCTTAGCTTGGCGGATATTTGAATCCTTAAAGGCATTGTAATTTAGCGTGCTCTTCGCGAAGACAAGCTGAAGCTTGAACTCCTGACCACCGCTAGACACCCGTTACGCCGTGCAAATTCCGACATTTATTTGGGCTGAAACGGATCATGTCAGATCCTTTGACGGCTCGCTGATCGCGTTTTTGGCGATGGCTTTTCGGGTGCTCCGTAATTGGGCGATGAGCCAGAGCGTCGCCAACAGCGAGACTGCCTGCCAAAAATAGAAAGCACGTGGAACCGCCCGGGCCACTTCCGATGGCAGTTCGGAAAGGGCCAGCAGGGTGCCGGATGCATAGATCGGCGCACTGGCGGGTGAAATGCTGAAAAGCCATGACGCGGCAGGCCACAGACGGTGGCTGGAAACGCTGAGGATCGCGCCGATCATGAGTGGCACGATGCCCACGAAGATGATCATCAAACCGACCGCTCGCCCGCCCTTTGCTTCCAGCAGCGCATGGAACCCGAGGCCACCGGTGAGCATGACGACTATGAAATAAGCCAACACCTGCAACGGCACTTCCTGACCGGGAAACCATCGTGATTCGACCACGGCCCGCGTGAAAATAAACCATCCGCAAGCTCCGGCGAGCGCCATCATCATGACAAAACCGAAAGCGGTCGCCGCATCGGATAGGACGGGCAGCGAGGTGGCTCCTTGTTTTCTCGCCCTCCGCCAGCCCCGGATTTGGGTGTCGGATGAAGGAGTGATGATCTTTGTGAGGATGAAAAGCAGCAGCAGGGTGACCAACCCATAGATGCCGGACATGGCGACGGCTTCCCATGATTTAGGGGTCCATCCGCCGCTCAAGGCCCGGATGTAGCGGGTGATTTCCCGCGACGGAAAGATGTTGCCGGGATCGATCAATGGCAGGGCATTTCCTAGCAGAAGAGTCTGCACCCAGACGAAGAAGCCGGTGGCCCACAGTTTCCCGAGCAGCAGGGATTCAGTCCTCCGCCATCGGCGGCAGAGCATGACGGTGAATGTGAGGATGATTCCGCCCTGGCTGAAAATCGTGAAAACCGTTTCCGAGAAATCCAGATTGAAGAACTTCACGTGAGGAATGAGTCTTTGTCCGGTGGCGACAATTGCCCCGGCGGTCTTGGGAAGCAGGCCGGGCAAGCACTCTTCCAGAACCGGTTTGATCGTGAGATATTTGAAGAAAACCAAGCCGAAGCGGGCCATCTGAGGAAGCACGGTGTAAAGGCTGAACACCAGACCGATGGATACGAGAAACGCCCATCGCCGGTTCTTGATCACTGTTCCCGCAACCAATCCCGTCAGGTGATAGGTCAAGGCGGTGGAGAAAAACACGATGTAGAGAGGGGCCCACACGGCGCTGTCCACGCCGCCGCGCCACAGTGCCCAGGCGGTGAAAGGGAGGCTGGAAAAAACCATGGCATACTCGCGCACGGGCAATCCGAACAGATAGCCGAAGACCTTCGATAGCGGATTCATCGGAATGAGTCGCTGATAGTCGATCACGCCTTCGTCGGATTCCGCCGTCATTCCTCCAGCGACCTGGGCGGTGCCGAGCACAAAAAGAATGAGCGCTTGGAAGATCAGCAGTGGAACGAGCGCGGTACGTTCGATATCGGGTCCTACCAGATGCGCCTGATATTTTCCAATCGAGCGGGCCATGAAAAAGATGAACCCGGCAATCAGGACGCTGATGAGCAGGGCCACGCCGAGTCCGTGCGGACGAAGGCGGGATTGGCAGTAGCGTCTGAAGATCGGATTGGCCCAGATTTTCCAGCCGGGAAATCGTTGGGAATTTTGCGGAGTTTCCGGGTTCATTTGAGACGGTTGGTTTCAGCGACTTCCACGAGAATGTCTTCAAAGGACGAGTGTTTTTCCTCGAACGATCTCATCCGCACGCCGATGCGGATCAGGCCTTCCATCAGATCGGCCTGATCGTCGTGGCTGCCGGTGAAACCGAAAAGGACCTGCTGCTCGACGATGCGGAGATCGAGCACGGACTCCTGCGATTTCAGCCAGGCGGCTGCGTCCTGATGGCGGTTGAGCAGGCTCACCGTCAGGGTGCGTTCAGTGCTGCCCATTTGCTTCCGGACCTCTTCGGCGGTGCCGGATGCGAGCAGGCGGCCGCAGTTCATGACGCAGAGTGACGAGCACATTTCCGCGAGTTCGCTGAGGATGTGGGAGCTGACAAAAACGGTGGCTCCGGTGAGTGCGAGCTTTCGCAGGGCCTGCCGCAGATCACGGCGGGCGAGGGGATCGAGACCGCTGGCGGGTTCGTCCAAGATCAGCACGCGAGGGCGGTGTAGCAGGGTTTTCGCCAGGACGACGCGCTGTGTCTGGCCACGGGAAAGTTCCTTGCACCAGCTATCGCGCTGATCCGTTAGTGCGACTTCCTCCAGGCACTCGGCCACCCGATCCCGGCGTTGGGTGCGGGTTCCGAGTCCGTAGGCGGCGGCGTGGAATTCGAGAAATTCCCAGACTTTCAAATCCGAGGGCACAGGTGCCAGGTCCGGCATGTAGCCGATGATCCGGCGGGCGGTCTCAATGTCCTCGAGCACATCCACTCCGCTGAGAATCACCTCGCCGTAAGTGGGTTCCATCAGCGTGGTCAGTACGCGGAAGGTGCTGGTTTTTCCGGCTCCGTTAGGTCCGACAAGGCCGAACACTTCTCCCGGTGGCACGGATAGCGTGAGGTCGTCCACCGCGACGAAATTTCCGTAATCCACCCGGAGGTAGCGGATGTCGATGGCCGGTGTGACGTCGGTTTTGGTGCCCGGTGGTTCCATGGTGTCAGCGGAATTTATCGTTTTCCAGCGGATCCCAATCGGCAGGAAGGCTGAGTCCGATGGATTGGAGGTCCTTCTCCTCGGCGTCGCGGCGCCTTTGTTTTTCCTGCTCGTAAGCCTGGCGTTGCTCGGGTCTGAGGACGGAGAGGATGGCGTCCTGTTTGGATTTTCCGGAGGCGAGGGGCGCGGTATCGGTGCCGAGTCCTTCGAACTGCATGGCGGGATCGAAATCTTTGGTGGCGCGGGCCATGACGCCGAAGACCTGGCCCTTTTGGGTTTCGTCGAGATTGACCATGCTGTTCAGGCGCGTGACGTTCATATCAGCCTCCCGTTGGACGCTCGCGACTTTTTCCAACATTCTATCACTTTTGAAAGCGGCGAGCTTCTCTCCATGCAAGGTGCTTTCCATGAATCGGTCCAATCCTTCGCCAGGCCGGACGTCGCGCGAGGCTTCCATGACGTCCTGCATGCGGACGCCGTCCTGCGTGACGAGCTTGTCGAAACGATCGGCGTCCTCGACCGCCTTTTGGTCGAACCATTTTTTAAGCGATTCCTGCTGCGTGGGATTCAGTCCGTATTTGCGTGCGAGTTCGCCGCTCATCGCATCGACCTTCCGCTGCTCGTCGCGGATGCGCATGCGGTTGAAAAGCGGCGATAAATCGCGGAGCAACGGCTGGGTGGCTCGGAAAATGTCATCCGGCGTGACGGGTTTCCCATCACGGAGATCCTCGGCGATGCTGCGCGCGCCATCGGCCAGCGTGCGGCCCGGGCGTTTCCTTCCATGGTGCTCCGCCGCCTCGAGTGCGGCCACCCGGTTGTTCGCGCTCTTGAGTTGCACCTCCAACTTGGCGGCCCGCTCTTCAGCCGAGCCTTCCTTGGGTGGCATGCTTTGTACGAAAAGGACCGCTCCCGCGACCCCGACTAGCAGACCGACGGCAAGGAAAAGGATGGGTCGCATGAAGTCATGGTAGGGGTTGTTTGATAGAAACAATGCTACTTCAGCTCCCGGCGCAACTCCACAATTCCGTCCCGGATTTGAAAGGCGGAACTGCGGACATGCTCGAGCGCGGCCCGCTGGTCCGGATCGCGCTCCACATTGATGAGTTCCTGACAGGCGCCGACGGCTTCATTGAGCCAATTCAGGCAGCGTTTCAGGACGGCTAACACAAATCCCGTCTCCGGCTCGTAACCACTGCCGCGGCCGTTGAGGACTCCCGCGAGTTTCCCGCTGACCTGCAGGAGATTGGTGATTAAAACATAGGAAGGCGTGCCCGGTCCGGAATCGCGCTGGAGCACATCCATCGCCCGCATGGCGAGTTCCTGGGCCTGGGATTGCAGCGGGTGGTCCTGCTCATCGCCGTATGGCTCGTCGTCATCCGCTTCGCCAAAGTCGCTTGCATCGGGCTCTTCGTCATCGAAATCCTCCGAATCCGCACTATACATCCGATAGGCCTTGTCCTCGCCGGGATAGTTTTCCTCGCCGGCTTCGTCACGCTCGGCGAGTGCGTCGAGCAGGCCGTCCCAGCCCATGACGAACGCTTCCTTTTGCTCGGAATCCACGTCCTCCATGTATTTTTCCAGCACCTCTTGGTAGGCATCGGTCAGGCGGTCGGACTCCTTCAGGCGTTCTTCCCAGGCGAATTCATCGAGTTCTTCCGAGGTTTCGGGCTCGGGTCCCTCGGGATCGCGGCGGCGGATCACCTGTGCCATGAAATCGCGCATCGAGTTCAGATTGGCCAGCTTTTGGGCATCCTCGGCGTCTTCGTCCATTTCCCACTCGTGCGGGGAAATGGTGAGCTTGTAGGAGGCGGATTCGATGACCACGCGGCCGTTGATTTCGCTGAACCATTCGAGATAAAGCGTGTTTTGCCAGACGTGAGGGATGTCCCGGTTGCTTTGATAAAGTTCGTGAAATTCCTCCTCGCTGACTGTCGGCACCTTGTTTTTCCGCGAGGCCGTCATGTCACCGACGATTCCGGCCTGGTCGATGTCCAGTGCTTCCGCGTCGGGCACGGATTTGGGCGAGGGGTTTTCAAATTGCAACCGCGTCCCGGCAAGGTCCCGCCAGCAATCCCCGTCCAAGGATAGGATCAGCGGTTCGTCCCGTCCGGACAGCCAGATGCGTCCCGTCGTGTGTCCCTCGACGGTATTGTCAATTTCGCCGTGGGCGACGGCTTCATCGATCCTCCATGCCATGGCGGGTAGTTTCCGCAGCGCCGGGGCCATCCGTCAAGCCAGCGTCTCGCCCCCTGTCCCGGTTACGCGGTTTACGAATGTTCAAATGCTTAGCTCGGGCAGATACCCGCTCTTTCCCACTTGTTTATTCTCCGGGAACCCGGATTCTCAGAGCATGCCTGACACGCCAGAAGCGGACCCCCGGTTCAACGACTTCATCATCCTCCAAGCCCAGAATGCCGGACTTTTCCTCGGACAAATCCCGAATCCCCACTCGGGCGAGAAGCAGGTCAACATCCGCGCGGCGAAATCCGTGATCGATTCCCTCGAAATGCTCGCTTCCAAAACCCACGGAAATCTCACAACCTCCGAGGCGAAGCTGCTTCAAACCGCTCTCGAAAACCTCCGCCCGCTCTACAACGCAGCCCGGATCTCAGACTGATTTTACATACCATGACCTTCGACCCATTCAATATCGGTAACGTCCCCGTCGGTGGACCCGTCCCATTTTTCATCCTCGGCCCGTGCGCCCTTGAGAGCGAAGCCTTCGCTTGGGAAATGGCGCGCTCGCTTAAGGAAATCGCGGACCGCACGGGCATCCACTTCATTTTCAAAGCCTCATTCGACAAGGCGAACCGGACTTCCATCGGGGCCTTCCGCGGCCCCGGCGTGGAAGAGGGTTGCCGGATTCTGGGTGAAATCGGCAAGGAGCTTGGCGTCCCGGTCACCACGGACATCCATACCGCCGAGCAAGCGGACATCGCCGCCCAACACGTCGATCTCCTGCAAATCCCGGCATTCCTCTGCCGCCAGACCGATTTGCTCGAAGCCGCAGCCAAGACCGGCCGAGCGGTCAACGTGAAAAAAGGCCAGTTCCTCGCGCCGCTCGATACCGTGAACATCGCTGGGAAAATGCGTGCTTTCGGTTGTGATCGTTTCCTCATCACCGAGCGCGGCACCACCTTCGGATACAACAACCTCGTCGTGGACATGCGTTCGCTCTACTGGATGCGGAAAGAGGGCCTGCCCGTCATTTTTGATGCCACGCACTCGGTCCAGCGCCCCGGCGGACTCGGCGGTGCCACCGGTGGTGATGGCGAGCTTGCTCCCGTCCTTGCCCGCGCGGCCATTGCGACAGGAGTGGACGGGCTTTTCATGGAAGTCCATTCGGATCCCGCGAACGCCGTTTCGGACGGACCGAACCAAATCCCGCTGGAATTCATCGAGGATCTGCTCATCAAACTGATCGCGATTCACCACGCATCCCACTGAGAAACCGGATCCGCGCACGCTTTTGCCCCGTCCTTTCACAGCCCTGCTTCTCCTCGCTCCCGCCATGCTCATGGCGCAGGAACCTGATGCCCCGGCTGTGTCGAAGAGCAAGATGTCGGCCCTCAGTTTGTTGCCGGACGGCAGCCAACTGAAGGGCGTGATGCTTCCCCGTTATGATCAAGATCATAATCTGGTGGAAGTGCTCAAGGCGAAGGCGATGATTCTATTGAATTCAGAGCAAATCGCCGGAGAAACCGTGGCCATCGAGTTTTTCAACGCAGACCACAGCCCCCGAGGCCGGGTGGACCTGACAAAAGCCACATTTTTCCACGCCAGACGCATTCTTGAGGCGAGGGAAACCGTCGATATCAAATCGGACCGCTACTTGGCCCATGGCTGCGGTCTTTATTACGCATTCGAGGAAGGGCAGGGCTTTCTGCTAGGCCCCGCGATCTCGATCATTCAAGCTCCCACCGAAACGACCATGAAATCTTCCAGCTCACCGCTGCGTGCCACCGCCCTTGCCGGCATGGCGCTGATCGCGCAACCCCTGAACGCCGCTCCCGTCCAGGCCATCACGTCGGAGGAAACCGCCGCGCTTCAGGCGGATGCGGCGTCCAAGGCATCCGCAGCAGCGGAAGCGAGTAAGCTCACCCGCACCGACCTGCGCGCGACGCTGAAGGACTCGGAAGAGACTGACAAAAAGGCGGCCGAATTTCTCGATAAGGCGGATCTTCTCGCCGCCGAGAGCAAGGACAAGGGCGAGCCGGCCGCCGCTCCGAAACCGCTGGATATCAAGCCCGGACCTGAGGATACCGTGATCACCTGCGATGGCGGCATGTATTTCGACGCCGATGCGGGCGTGCTCGTTTACCTCAAGAACGTGAAGGTCAACAGCCCGGATTATGATTTGTCCGGCGCGAACGAGTTGAAGATTTTCTTCGGCAAAAAACCGGCCAAAGAGCCGAAGCCGGATCAGACGGCCGAGGAGAAGAAGGCCGATGGAAAGGCAAAAAGCGGTCTCGGAAACATGGGGGCCAACATCGGCGATGTGGAGCGCGTCATTGCCACCGGAGCCGTTCTTCTCCACCAGAAGAGAGCGAAGGACGGCAACGAGCCGATCGATGCCAGGGGTGCGATTTTTTCCTATAATATCAAAACCGGTCAGATCGTCATCAGCGGCGGCTACCCGTGGTTCACCCAAGGAACGAAGTACATGAGGGCTCTCGAACCGAATCTTTCGCTCCGAATCGATCAGAAAACCAACAATGCCATCACCGAAGGCCGGTGGGAGCAAAGTTTTCCCCTCAACGAGAAGAAATGATCCAAATGCACAATCCCGGCTCGACGTGTTGCAACACGGAGACCGCCGTCCTTTACGCCAATGGCCTTCGCAAAACCTACAACGGTCGTGCGGTGGTGGATGGCGTATCGATCACGGTCCAGCCCCGCGAAATCGTCGGTCTGCTCGGCCCCAACGGTGCTGGGAAAACGACTTCGTTCTACATGATCGCCGGACTGGTCCCTGCGGATGCGGGCTCGGTTTGTTTCAATGGCCACAACATGTCGAAAATGCCGATGCACCGCCGCGCGCGTCTCGGCCTCGGCTATCTGCCGCAGGAGGAATCGATTTTCCGCAAACTCTCGGTGCTCGATAACCTGCTGGCGATTCTCGAAACCCGGCCGAACCTGAACCGGTCCCAGCGCCATGACCGGGCGCATGACCTGCTCTCGCGCTTCGGCATCGCGAAGCTCGCGAAGTCGATTGCCATCACGCTTTCCGGTGGGGAAAAACGCCGTTTGGCCATCGCCCGTTCGCTGTGTTCGGATCCGACCCTGCTGATGCTGGATGAGCCGTTCGCCGGGATCGATCCGATCGCCGTGGAGGACATCCAGCGCATCGTCCGCGAGCTGCGGGATCGCGACGGACTTGCCATCCTGATCACGGATCACTCGGTACGTGAAACCCTCACCATCACCGACCGTGCCTTCCTCATTCACGATGGTCGCGTCATTCTGGAAGGGAACTCGGCTGAGTTGGTGGACGATCCGATCGCCCGCAAGCACTACCTCGGCGAGGATTTCAGAATGTGAAAATCAGAGCCCGAACGTGGTCCAAAAGAAAGACGCCTTATTCCGGGGCCATGCTTTTCGATGTTGACCTGGGCGGATGAATGGGGACCTTGAATCAATGAGAAATCCGGGTGCCGTTGCGAGTTCCGCCGCCATGCTTTCAAGCAAAGCCGCCATGTTGGCGTTGGCAGGTTTTGTGACTCTATCGACTTCGTCGCGGGCTGCCGAGCTGCGGGTTTTCCACAGCGCCGAGGGCAAGCCGCTGAAGGCGAGTTTTGAAGGGGCGACCGGTGATTCCGTGACGCTGCGGCGCGAGGATGGGAAAAGTTTTGAGCTTCCGAAATCCAAGCTCAGCCAGGAGGACCAGACCTACATCGCGGAAATTTCCCAGCAAGCGGCCAACGCGGCCAAAAAACTCAACGATGCCGCAGGGCACGAGATTTCCAAAGGGGGCAGCATCACCGGAAGTAAGGCGGAGGAACTTGCCCAGTCGCTGAAACTCAAACCGGAATCGCAGTCGAAATACGGCCGCAGTTGGCGGTTGTATGCGGCCTACGTGAAGGATTATCAGCTTTTCGGAGCGATGCCGTATTCAGTCGCGCTGTATTCAGATCAGGCCGGCGGGGTCAGCAATCTGTCGATCGTTTATGCGAACAAGGGCGATTTCGGCAGCACCGCCGGGTTTGCCAAGGATCACTTCAATGGTGGAAATTCGGCCACGGCGGAAACTCTGGGTGACGCGATGAGCAAGGATGAGGCGGCAGTTAGCAAGGCCCTGGCTTCCGTGCTCGGCGAGGGCAAGGTCCAGCGCTACGGCGAGGGGGCCAGCCGCCGGAAAATCGTCCGCTGGGACTGGAACGGCAGCGCTTTCATTTTATCGAACGAGGAAAACGAATATGTCAGCCTCTCCATCGTATCATCGGCCACGGCGGATAACGGTGGCAAATCGGCCATGGTCAAGGACGGCGAGGTGAAACAGCGCCTGCTCGCCAGCGTCGTCAGATCCGAAAACGGGGACGTCCGGTTGAGCGAAATCCCGATGGTGGATCAAGGGCCGAAGGGCTATTGCGCCCCAGCAACATTCGAACGGGCGATGAGAACGATGGGCTTGGAGGCGGACATGTATTTGCTCGCAATGGTCGGCCAAAGCCAGGCGGGCGGCGGCACTTCGGTGGAGCTGTTGCTGAACAAGGTCCGGACCCAGGTTTACAGCAAGGGCAGACGCACCAAGGAGGAGACGCTGAAGGAACTCAAGATCCGCGACGTGAAACGTTACCTTGATGAAGGAATTCCCATCATGTGGACGCTTTGCTCGATGGAGTCCTACAACGACATCGCCGATAAGGATACCGTGAAACGGAAAGCGGTCACGGACTGGAAAGCCTACGCCGCGGAGATCTCCACCCAGAACAGCGACTATGTGAAAAAGGCGAAACCCGAGGCGAACCGCCACATTTGCATGATCATCGGCTATAACGAAGCCACGCAGGAAATTGCGGTTAGCGATTCCTGGGGCCCGCGCTTCGAACTCCGCTGGGTGCCCGTTTCCGTGGCGAACTGGGCGAGCTGCGGCGGGATTTTCATGATCCTTCCCTGATCCATTCTCTCTCAGGCCGGTTCTGCCGGAAAATCCGCGCATCCTTCCAGACGGAATGCGGAGCACGATCACCCGGCGCTTGGCAAGTTCACCATGAACTCGCCATCCCGCATGACTACCTCCACTTCGTTTTCTGTTTTTCACCAATGGTTGCTCGCCGATCCGGCAGATACGGCGGGTGCTTGCGCCGTCACCATCCATATCGATCCTCCACTGCCCGGGCCATGCCTGATCGAGGAAATCACCGATTACCTGAATGAATACGATGATGACGGCGATGGACGCTGGCTCGCCGCGACCACCGAGCTTGTGGAAAAAATCGCCGCAGATGCGAACTACCGCGTGCTCCTCGGAATTCCGGAAAACGACCCGCCCGGCCCTGATGGATTTGCTAAAACTCTCGGCGCTCTCAGTCAGCGCGGGCATGTGGTCTTCCGGGCGCCGGATTCCAGTCGTCACGATTTCGGGACGCTCCGGACATTTCACGCTGGAGTCGGCGGGCTTTCGAAAGGCTTCAAAAGCTGCCACCTCATCCTCAACCCCGATCTGATGGACCGGAAATGCATCGCCCGGATCATCGGCGATGTGTTCCTGGAATGGCTGCATTGTGGCTTCCACCACAGCACCCCCATTCACGAGATGGAATAGGATATGCGTGTTAATGAGCAAGTCAGGCAGAGCGGCGATCCTCCGGTTCTGTTCTTATATTCCATCCATACCCGATGAACGTCCTCGCTCTCACCATCCTGATCTCGTCCTGCCTTGCGGGCATTTTCATCGCCTTCTTTGCCGCAGAGATCCGGCGTTCGCGGCGTTCCAGTCCCGAGCGGGATTCGCTTCTTCCGCTGGATCTTGAGGTCCAGGTGAAACCAACTCCTTCCATCAAAACCCTTCTCTAATAGACACTGCTCCATGACCACCACCATCACCTACGACGACAAGTCGGTCCGCCGTTTCATGATCGCCTCCATCTTTTGGGGGATTGTTGGCATGCTCGTCGGCGTGCTGATCGCCACCAGCTTTCCTGGTGGCAGATGAATGGAAAAATCCTCGAAACCATCTCCTTCGGGGCCATCAAGGCGGAGGGAATCTCGTTTCTAACCTTCGGTCGCCTCCGCCCGCTCCATACGAATGCGGTCATTTTCGCGTTCGTCGGAAACATGATGTTCGCGGGTATCTATTATTCCACCCAGCGGCTCTGCAAATGCCGGATGGCCTCTGATCTGTTATCGAACATCCATTTCTGGGGTTGGCAGCTCATTATCGTAGCCGCCGCACTCACGCTTCCCGCAGGTTTCACTCGTGGCAAGGAATACGCCGAACTCATCTGGCCCATCAATATCATGGTCGTCCTCATGTGGGTGACTTTCGCCATCAACTTCTTCTGGACGCTCGCGAAACGCAATGAGCCCAGCCTTTACGTCGCCCTCTGGTTCTACATTTCCACGGTCATCACGATCGCGATCCTCTACATCGTCAATCACCTCTCGATCCCTACCTCGTTCACCCATTCCTATCCGATCTTCGGCGGTCTTCAGGACGGCCTCGTCCAGTGGTGGTATGGCCACAACGCCGTCGCCTTCTTCCTCACGACGCCGATCCTCGGCATCATGTATTATTTCCTGCCGAAAGCGGCGAACCGCCCGGTTTACTCCTATCGGCTGTCGATCATCCACTTCTGGTCGCTGGTTTTCCTCTACATCTGGGCGGGCCCCCACCACTTGCTCAATACCGACCTGCCACGCTGGTTGCAGAATCTCGGCATGCTTTTCTCGCTCATGCTCTGGGCTCCCTCATGGGGCGGCATGCTCAATGGTCTGCTAACGCTTCGTGGCGCCTGGGACAAACTCCGCACGGATCCAGTCATCAAGTTTCTCGCCGCTGGCATCACGTTCTATGGTATGGCCACCTTTGAAGGGCCGTTGCTCTCCATCCGCGCCGTTAACGCGATCTCCCACTACACGGACTGGACCATCGGTCACGTCCATGCCGGTGCGCTCGGCTGGAACGGTTTCATGGCCGCCGGCATGTTCTACTGGCTCGCACCGCGCCTCTGGAAAACCCAGCTCTGGTCGAAGGCTCTCGCCAACATGCACTTCTGGGTCGGCATGGTCGGTATCCTCCTCTACGTCGTCGCGATGTGGTGCGCGGGCATCATGCAGGCGCTCATGCTCAACCAGGTCAATCCAGGCGGCACCACGCTCAAGTATGAATTCCTGGAGACCCTCGAGCATATCCAGATTTTCTACATCCTCCGTTCGTTCGGTGGCACTCTCTATCTGATCGGCTTCATCCTCTGCGCAGTGAACATCTTCATGACCGCGCGCTCCGGTAAAGCCTACGATGAAACCGTCGAGGTCGCCCTTCTTGAGCGTAAGAAAAAGGACGGCATGCCATGGAAGGAAGCCCTACTCAATGACCCGCTCGCCTACATTTTCCTCGGCATGGCATTCACCATCCTCTGGTTCTTCCTGCCTGCCCATGCGGACAAGGCTGCTCTGGCAGTCGCCATTCTGCTGGGAATCAAGGCGGTCTTCGCTTTCCGGGCCTCCAAGGAAAAATGGACCAACTGGCATGAGCGCATTGTGGAAAACTACATGCCTTTCTCGCTGCTCGTTTTCGTGGCCGTGGCCATCGGTGGTTCCGTGCAGATCATCCCATCCCTCATCGTGAATCGTGAGAAAAACGTCGAAGGCCGCCTGCAGGATATCTACACCCCGCTTGAGCTCGCCGGCCGCGATCTCTACATCACCGAAGGCTGCTACAACTGCCATTCGCAAATGATCCGCACCCTCGTTCCGGACGTGATGCGCTACGGCCGCGCCGGCATTGCCGATGACTACTCGCACCTTGGCGAATCGCTCTTCGATCACCCCTACCAGTGGGGCTCCAAGCGCACTGGTCCCGATCTCGCCCATGAAGGCGGACCACCCTCCGTCGGCGCCAAATACATGCGTGTTGGGAAACGCGGCAACGACTGGCACTTCAACCATTTCATGAACCCCCGCCAGGTCTCGCCGGGCTCCAACATGCCGAACTATCCATGGTTGTTCAGCAAGGAAACGGATGTGGCCGCCATTCCTAATAAAATCGCCGTCCAAGCCCAGATCGGCGTCCCGTGGCCCGTCATGAACCAACACGAAATCCGCGACAAGGTGGAAACACAGTCCCAGGAAATCGCCGCATCCCTCGTCGCCGCCAAGGTCTATCTACCCGATCATCCCGAGCTCCAGGGTGACGCCCTCCGAAACTACCTCGCCAAGACCCAGGTTGTCGCGCTCATCTCCTACATTCAGAAAGTCGGTGCCTATCATGAGGTGGTGAAGGAACAAACCGCCCCACCCTCCAATCTGGATCCGGATTCCCATCGCGGCACCAGCGCCACCACCGGTCACTAACCACCCACTGCCATGTTCAGACGCGTCATCATCGAGGACTGGGTCGTTTCCGCCCCGCTCATTTCATTCGCCCTCATTGGGCTGGTCTTTATCGCGGTCACCATCCGCGCCATCCGCATGAGCAAGGCCACTCAGGACCATCTCTCCTCGCTTCCCCTTGAGGATCACACCAAAACCGACAGCCCCAAGAACCTCTAACGAACGATCATGAATCAGGAACCCAAGCGCGGCCATTTCGCCAAGGAAAAAGGTGAGGTCATCCTTCGTGAACACGAATTCGACGGCATCCAGGAATACGACCAAAAACTCCCCAACTGGTGGCTCTTCACCTTTTACGGAGCCATCGTCTTCTTCGTCGGTTATTGGGCGCTCTACTATCATACCTCCAGCCTCAAGACCGATCGCCAGAACATCATCGAGGCCATTTCCAGCGTCCAAAAAGCCAAAAACGCCGAGCTTGAGAAAACCCTCTCCTCGCTCACCGATGCCAAGCTGGTTCACCAATGGGCCACCGATGCCTCTATCACCAGCGCGGGCGAAGCTACGTTTCTAACGAACTGCTCCGCCTGCCACGCCGCCGATCTCAGCGCCACCATGGTCGCTGGCGGTAACAAGATCCCATTGCCCGGCCTGCCACTCACCGACCACCAATGGAAATTCGGCGGCAAGCCGATGCAGCTCTTCAAACTCATCAACGAAGGCTCGCCACCCGAAAGCACCGGCAACAACGGCGCGAAAATGCAGGCTTGGGGACAAACCCTCACGCCCAAACAAATCGCCGAGCTCGTCTCCTTCATCATCTCCAAAGTCCCTGACGATTTCAAAGACATCCCAGCGGAGTAAGCGACAGCCGATTTCCCCCTAAGGAGAATGGACGCCCTCGTCCATTCCATTCCGGCAGAGGCCACTCCAATCCTTCTCCCTCCGGGAAAAACGCCAACGCCCCTAATCGAAGGCGGGACCTGTCCGGCAGTTCGCGCTCACCCCATTGAGAGTGCCAGGACGAGGGGCGTCCTAGCTCCTTATTTCCCGGACCTATCCGAACAGGCGTTGGAATTCAGACTGTTTGCCAAAAATTATTGCCCAAACCCCGCCGCGTCGCTCGTCTGGAGACTGTCCGGAGTTCATGGTTTACCATGCTCTTCCGAAGACAGGCTGAAAGCCAATGCCTTTAAGGTTTGGCGGCAGTGATTCGACTGGACGAAAAGCCCTGCCGCAGCACCGGCCCAATGGAGGGCGGACACTCATGTCCGCCAGCCCAATGATCCGCGTCCCCACTTTCTCGTCTCATTGGCCCACGACAGGAGTGTCATGGCTCCTTAGCTTGGTCGGTAGGCATTGGGCTGAAGGCTTGAATACCGGACAGCGTCAGCGATCGGATAAACGGCGGGCAATTCTGGCAGGCGGGCTAGTCCATGCGGGAGAGCCGGTCGTTCCGCTTGTCATTTCCAAAATGATCGCGATCACCTGCTCTGGATTCCGTGCCCCAATGGGAGAGCCACTTTTTTGCCGTACGTGGTGCTAGTCTCGATAGGCCCGTTTCTCCCTAATTTCATTCCTGTTCTCGCAAGCCATTTTCCCGACAAATGGATAGCTTACCAGTGAAACCTGAAATAAAAATGATTTAAATTCGAATCTCGATGACTTTACGGGGTCTGTCTGATAGCTCCCCCGGCATGCGACCCGTTTCTCTGTTAGGAAACCGCTATGCGGCTTCTGCCTGCATGGCATTTTGTCTAATAAATCAAGGTTTTGCGGGCGAACCCGGCAAGCTGACCGAGGAACTGTGGACTGGAATCGGCGGGTACACGGTTTCATCGCTGACTTCGAACTCCGGTTTCCCGTCCTCCCCGACCAGCGTTACCAAGATCGCCGGGGTCGAGCCGGCCTCCAATATCGGGGATAACTACGGGCGCAGGTTGCGGGGCTATCTGACAGCGTCCCAGACGGGGAATTACACCTTTTGGGTCGCTGGTGACGATAACTGCGAGCTCTGGCTCTCGACCGACTCAGGCGTGTCCGGAAAGCGGATGATTGCTTCCGTCAATGGAAGCGGGGGATGGACGAACTTCCGCCAGTGGGATAAGTTTCCAACCCAGAAATCCGCCACGATCGCCCTCGTCCAAGGCGAGAGATACTATCTCGAAGTGCTTCAGAAAGAAGGTAACGGAGGCGACAATCTATCCATTGCCTGGCAGGAACCGAGCGGAGTGCGGACGGTGATCCCCGCATCGGCGGTTGACGCCTATGAAGCCAACCCCAACGACGTGGACAACGACGGCCTGCCAGACGATTGGGAAGCCGCAAACGGATTGTCCACGGGTGCCGCGACGGGAGCGCAAGGGAATAACGGAGCCAACGGCGATCCCGATGGGGATGGTTTCACCAACCGCGAGTGAACGGGGTCAGTCCTAGATTATTCAAATTGAGAGATCGACGTTGCTGATTCTGGGGCGCAGATTGCGCCCATGGCGAGACAGCCGAGATTTCAATACGCCGGGGCGGTGTATCATGTGATGGCCCGGGGAGACGGGGGGAAGCAGCTCTTCATCCAGAAGGAGGATCACGAGTCGTTCCTTCATTGGCTGGAGAGAGTCTGTGGGAGTCACGGCTGGCGGGTGCATGCCTGGGTCTTGATGGGCAATCATTTTCATCTGCTCCTCGAGACCCCCGAGGCGAATCTTTCGTCGGGGATGCGGGTGTTGTTGGGGACTTTCAGCCAGGCGTGGAACAGCCGCTATCAGCGCCGGGGCCATGTGTTTCAGGGGCGGTACAAGTCGGTGCCCGTGGCGGGCGAGAGTGCGGCGGATGCGCATTACTTCGTAAGCGCTCAACACAACCCCACTATCC
>JBDSZP010000005.1:0-15315 GCA_039925065.1 Luteolibacter sp. | reverse complement strand
CAGAGAACCCAGCGATTCGTCCGGTGGGTGCGCGTGCGACTCTATCAACGGGTCCCCTGGAGCGAATCCATGGCCCGCCTGCGCGAACTCTGGACCCTGCCCGCTTGAAAGTTTTCCACACCGATCGAACGTAGCCCAGTCGGAGTTGATGTCGCCAGACCAGGTGATGGCGGCGTTGCGCTGTTGGCCGGCATAGGCCGAGCGGGTGAGAATGAGGGCGCGCTTGGCGGATGTCTCGGCGCGTTGTCCTTGATAGACGGCGGTGGTTTCCATCAGCGGGTAAGCGTTGAAAACCTTCGCGCCGGATCCGAGGGCGGTGTTGAAATTCCGGAACTCGCCCCAATTTCCGCTGAACTCGGCTTCCGACGCATCGAGCCACCAACCGTCGAGCCCCTTGGAAAAGATTTTCTGCGAGAGTTGGTTCCAGTAAACCTGGCGGCCTGCGGCATTGAATGGATCAAACCATTTCCCCTGGCCGGCGGGATACACGTAGGGGATCGCCGGGTTGAACGCGGCACCGACCGCTTCGAGTTGTTGGAGATTCGGGATGCTGACGCCGGAGTTGGTCACATCGAATTTCGCCCAGACGGAAATGAGGGCGTGGACGTTCTGGCCATGGAGAGTGCTCATCATCCCGGCGGGGTCCGGATAGCGCGTGGGATCGAACTCATGCGAACCCCATCCGCCGGTTGCCGTACTGTGATTCAGGGCGGGCCAGTATTGCCAATCCTGAATGATGCCGTCGATCGGAATGCCGAGCGTCCGGTATTGGCTGACCACTCCGAGAAGCTCCGACTGGCTGGTGTAACGTTCCTTGCACTGCCAGAAACCCCAGGCCCATTTGCCTAACATGGGAGCGGCCCCCGTCAGTGTGCGGTATCCGGCGATGGCCTGGTCCGGCTCCGGGCCGAAACAGAAATAATAGTTCACCGCGTCACCCGCCTCGGAACTCCACGAGAGTTTTCCGGCGGTGGTTTTCCCGGCGTCCACCGTGGTCACGGCAGGATTGTCCCAGAGGAGCGCGTAGCCTTTGTTGGAAAGGCTGACAGGCACGGCGACATATTTGTTTTCCTGAAGGAGAGTGACGCTCTGGCCCACCCAGTTCATGTTGCCGCCCTGATGCTGGCCGAGTCCGTAAACCGCTTCACCGGCGGGCAGGTCGAATTTTTGTATCACCGCATAACTGGCAGTGGCCGGGCTGCCCACCGTCGTGGGCGTCAAGGTGGTGCCTCCGGTGGATTCGGATAGGACCTGGGCTGAAGCGGGATCGAGGAAACTCACTTGGCCGCTGGAAGTTTCCACTCGTGCGGTGAAATTGGGTGTGGTTAGCAGCACATGGTTTCCGTTGTTCTGAAACTGCCAAGAGACGGGGGAGGGGCTGCCGTTCACGGCGAGGCTCGATATCGAAGGAAGGGTGGTGGTCGGCGTGTGCAGGACGCGGGCGATGCGGTTTCCCCAGATTTCAACGCGTGTGAGAGCGGCTCCTGTGTTGATCGTGACGCCGGTGGCATCGGTGGTGATGGTCTGCGCGGAAACCTGGGCTGCCACCGTCAGGGTGGTGCCTATCAAAAGTCGACGCAGCAGTGAGCCGTTCATTCGTTTTTCAATCATTGAATCGCTGGTTGTTCTAAAGTTTCGCTATTTCGCGTTGGAAAAAAATTCCCGGCCCCCGGAGCTTCGGGGACCGGGAAACTGGCCCCGGCCAAGCCCGGCCGGGAATCCACCTTCTTGAAATCACGCCCCGGTCTGAAACCCAAATCAAAAGCCGGGACGCAAGTCACAAGAAGGTGGTGATCGTTCGTCAGGGAGCGGTCTGCGTCGCTTTCAGTGCGACAAACAGTTTCGCCGGAACCGTTCCTGTCATCGTGGCGGTTACCGTCGTCGTGCCCGCAACGGTGCTTTTGCCGAAACTAACGGTGGTCCCGCCAGCGGTTGCCCCATCGGCGTTGAAGGTGGCGAGGTCGGTGGACCAGACATAGGCTCCGGAAACGTCGCTTCCGGGAGTGGTGTTCTGCGGATGTTGGAAGGTCACGGTGTTGCCGCTTTTTGAAATCTGGGTGATTCCCGTGTTGGAGACAGCCGGGTTGGTGCCGAAGAAGTTTTCGAGACCGTTCTTGATGCCGTCGGCATCGGCGTCGTCGTTGAAGGCCGTTTTGCTTCCCACTCCGGGATAGCCCGCGATCCATGACGCATAGGTGTTAGCCGGGGTGCTGCTGACGGTCACGCTATCGAAGCTGGAACCCCAACGGATCTCATCCCATGCGGCGGAGTTGCCGTCGTAGTCGGAAAGCGCCATGCGATCCCAGTTCAGGTTCTTGCCGGAAATCGTTGTTCCTCCCGCTGGCTCGCCCGCACCGAGGGTGGGATCCACCCAGACGGTCACATTGTCGCTGTCCGCGTCGGCACTGAGATCGAACTTCACCACCAAGAGGTGGACGTTTGTGTCCGCTGCGATACCGGTGCTGGAATAGGTCCCCTCGGCACTGAAGTCATATTCGCTGCCGATCATTCCGCCATTATTGCTCAGACCGATGTCGAAGCTGCGGTTGAAATCCGTGTGGGCGGCGTTCTTGAGTTCCAGCATTTGATAGACCGTAACTCCGGTTTCCTGGCCGCTTTGATAGAGGAGGCTGAGGTAGCGGACACCTGTCGTGGTGTCGCCGACCACCAGTGGTGCGTCCAGTTTGCGGTAAACACGGCCGCTGTTGGCGGCGGTGATTTCACCTCCTGTGATGTTAGTGGCGACGGCGGCCTTGTCACCGCTGGAACCGAGATAGCTTGGGTTCGAATAAGTCAGGGAGCCTGTTGACACGGCGGGCTCGGCATCGCCGAAATCGATATCCGTCCATGCTCCGGTGTAGCCGGTGATGGAAGGAGTCTGCCCGGGCAGATCGCCGACGACATATCCCACCGCAATATCGAAGGGCTCCTGGCTAACCAAACCGGACCAGGCGGCGAAGACCGAAACTGTCGCAGTGTTCGATGTGGCGACCGTGGCCGTCTGAGGTGGCGATTCCGTCTCTGCGAAATGATCGGTGACTTTGACACTGTAGTCTCCCGAGTCGCCCAATTGCACGTTGTTCAGGGTGAGGGTGTTGTTGGTGGTGACTCCGCCGACTGGATTCACGCCCTTATACCATTGGTAAGTCAGGTCTCCGAGTCCGTTCGCCGCCACTGACAAGGTGACATTCGAACCCACTTGCGCGGCGGTGGGAGCTGGCTGGGTGACGATGGAGGGAGGTGGATATACAAGGGACACTTGCACCACGTTGCTGGTGGCGGCGGGAGGATTGCCGTTGTCGGCGACCAAACGGTAATAACCGTTGTCCGAAAATGCCGCCGGGGAAAACACCAAGGTTGCGTCCGTGGCGCCACTGACCTGCGCCCAACCGGTCGTTCCATTCGCCGATTTCTCCCACTGGAAAGTGGGGGTGGGATTCGATTCCGCCAGAGCGGTCAAGGTGACCGTGTCCTGCACGTTGCCGGTATAGCCGGACGGTTGGGAAGTGAAGGTCGGGACAGCGGGAAGGACGTTTTGCACGGTCACGCTGTTAAAATCGGTGCCCCAGCGGATTTCATCCCATGCGCAGGAGTTTCCGTCATAGTCGGAAAATGTGAGCCTGTCCCAGGTCAGATCTTTGCCCGTGACAGTCGTGCCGCCCGTCGGCTCGCCCGCTCCCAGCACGGGGTCCACCCACACGGTGACCGAGTCCGAGGCGGCGGTCGCGCTGAGGTTGAACTTCACCACGAGCAGGTGGACGTTGGTGTCCGCTGCGACGCCGGTGCTTGTGTAGGCGTTGTCGGTGCCGAAATTGCATTGGGTTCCGGTTTGTCCGTTGTTATTGGTCAGGCCGATGTCGAAGTTGCGGGCGGGATCCGTAAAG
The DNA here is from genome assembly GCA_039925065.1 of Luteolibacter sp. Taxonomy (GTDB): domain Bacteria; phylum Verrucomicrobiota; class Verrucomicrobiia; order Verrucomicrobiales; family Akkermansiaceae; genus Luteolibacter. The sequence goes on along the minus strand of JBDSZP010000005.1, from coordinate 11,431 downwards.
CCGCCTTGATAGAGACCTAGTGTCTGATAGGTCGTCGCGCCGGTTTCCTGGCCGCTCTGGAACAGGAAGCTCAGATACAGCGTGCCAGCTGTCGCATCGGTCACCGCAAGGCTGCTATCGAAAAGCCGTTGGACGCGACCGCTGTTGTTGGCGGTGATCTCGCCACCGGTGTTGTTGAACGGCACGGTCACCTTGTTACCAAGGCCTGCGGCATAATTGGCTCCCCCGTAGGATAAGGATCCTGCGGCCACGGCGGGTTTGACGTTGCCGAAATCCACGCCGATCCAGTTTCCAGTGTAGCCGGCGACGGTGGGGCTCGTGGTGGCTGACAGTTGGCCGGGAGTATAGCCCGAGAAGCCTTCCTGGCTAAGCAGGGCGGCCGAAGCTGCGGTCGGCAGCAGGAGCGATGCGGACAAGAGTCCGAGGATGGGGTTTTTCATAATGTGATGGGTTTTATGTCGGAGATCGCCCGGAGAAGCGGCCGGGTATGGGTTTCGGGGTATCCCGAGATCTTTAGTTAGAGCGGCGGCCGCAGAAATAAATCCCACGGCCGCCGTGGTGTTTCACCGTTGGGGGTGAAAAATCATGCGCGGCGGCGGCGCAGCAACCCGAGGAAACCGAGGCCGCCGAGAAGCGCGGCGCTTGGCTCGGGAACCACGTCTGCGAAGGTGGTGCCCCAGCGGATTTCGTCCCACTTGGCGGAGTTGCCGTCGTAGTCAGCCAGGGACAGTGCGTTCCAGGCCAGATTCAATCCTGAAGTGGAAATGCCGCCGGTTTCGGTCGTTGGGTCGAGCCAGATCGTCGCGCTGTCGGCACCGGCAGTGGCGGATAGATTGAACCTTACGAGGAACTGGTGCACGGCGGTGTTGGCAGCGCCGAGGCTCACGGCGGAAGCCGAGTTGCCCACGCCAAAGGTGTAATTGTTACCGTTGCCTGACGTCCCGGCTTGGAACGCGCGGGTTGCGTCGCCATTCGTATCGATGGTGTTGATGCCGTTGTAGAGTTCCAGCATTTGATAGGTCGCCGCTCCGGTTTCCCGACCGGTCTGGAATAGGAAGCTCATGTAGAGCGTCCCAGTCGTGGTGGCATCGACCGTAATGGAGCTGTCCAACGCACGGGCGTTGCGACCGCTGTTGCCTGCGACGATTTCACCCCCGGCGGTGTTGGTGGGAACCCCGGCACTGCCGCCGGTCGTGGTCAAACCCGCATAGGTGAGCCCGGTCGAGCTGGTCAGGATATCTTGTGTTCCGAAAGAGGTGTTTCCATGCACCCAGTTGCCGACGTAACCCGCGACGGTGGGAGCGGTTTGGTTGTCGAGCTGGGTCGCATCCGTATAACCGGAGAACGATTCGTAGCTCAACACGGCGGCTGGGGCGATTGCGGATGACAGGATGAACAGAAGCGGGAGGGCTGTCATCTTCAGGTGCGATTGGGGGTTCATTCGGAGTTTGATGTAAGGTTGGAGTTTCAAATGGACCGGAAATATTGAGCCGGTTCGTAGGAGAAACGAATTCCTTCGCCCAAACCCGAAATGGAAAAAAACTTTTTTTCGAGCCGCCTCCAGCGCCGGAGGTGCGGCTGGGAATATACATACATGAAATCAACCAGTGAGAGTCTGAGTCATCCCGAGACGAGCAACCCCTAGCAAGGAAGGCCGATATCGGCTCGCCCACGCCTATGAAAAGCCAATGAGGTGAGGCAAACCGCTGCTCATTGGCACCCCATGGACACGGCGATCGGATATCGCCGCTCCTCGAGCTCCTATACTGCCGCGCAACTCCGGGATTGGTCCGAGATTTCGACACGCGTGAATGAAGAGAAACGGCCCCACGAATCGGACGAATCGAGCGAATCCTGTAGACTCAGAAGAAGCGGCTGCGGCACCACTCTTGAAAGATTCGCTAGATTCGCGGTGCCTTCAGAATTCATCATCATCCAAGGAGGGGCGGAATCTGTCCGCCCACGCCCATGAAATGTCAATGAGGTGAGCCAAGCCGCTGCTCATTGGCACCCCATGGACACGGCGATCGGATATCGCCGCTCCTCGAGCTCATTCACTGCCGGGATCAGACCCGGATCGGCAGAACAAAGAACGGCATACCTTTTCGGAAGAACTCCCGCTGCATGCCGAACACGGTGAAGTTATGCAAAAGCCGCGTGATATAGGTTTCCTGTTCGAAGACCAATTGCCCGCCGAAGAAGGTTGCGTTCGGATAGGTTTCCGCCAGCTCGCAGCCGATGGAAAACGCTGTGCTGAGGATTTCCGGTCCGATCACGCTGCGTGCCTCGGCCTGGAGGCCGCGCGCCTTCATGCACTCGGCATATTTGCGGACATCGCTGCCGACGTTTTCCTCCAAGTGAGCGAGTTCCTCAGCGCCCTTGAAATTTCCCGCATCCACAATTCCGATCTCCACGAATACATAGTTTTTGTAAACTCCGGGGAACATCCTCACGACACCGAGTGTGGTGTGAACTCCCAGACCGTTGAAGCCGTTGACAAAGATCACCGCTGTTTTTGCCTTCGGGTCTATCAATTCAGTTGGTTGGATTGCCGACGTTCCCTGGGCACAAAATACCTCCACCAGATCGTCCAGCCGTGCCAGACTCACGCGGGTTTGTTTATAATGACCGCGGATGAAAAACGCCACAGCGATCAGCACGCCCGTGACCACTATAGTCACCCAGCCGCCTTCGTGAAACTTGATGATGCTGAGTGCCACAAGGATCGTCGCTGTTAGGGCGAATCCGATCGTATTGATCGCGAGTTTCGGTTTCCACGAAGGTTCAGTCGCGCGGTCATTCCACCAGTGGCGGATCATGCCGAGCTGGCTCAGAGAGAACGTGATGAAAACGTTGATACTATATAAAACCACCAGCCATGCCACCGATCCCCGGGAGACGATGATCAGGATGAACGCCGCTCCGCCCATCAGCATGATCCCGTTGTGGGCGACGAACCGATCGCTCAGCGAGGCGAAACGTGCTGGAAACCAACGGTCCAGCGCCATGTTAGCCAGCACCCGAGGGCCGTCGAGGAAACCTGCTTGCGCCGCGATAAACAACAGCACCGCTGCCGATGACATCGCCACCACGACGAATATGTGTCCAGCGCTGCCTGGCCAGGCTGCGGTGATCTGTCCGAACAGGATGGCATTCAGCGTCCGTCCGTCTTCGGGTCGTGAATGGAAAAGTAGGTAGGAAAACAACAATCCACCCACCATCAATGCAAGGGACACCCCCATGTAAAGCATGGTGCGTTTCCCCGTTGCCACCCGCGGTTCCCGCAGGATCGGCAGTCCGTTGCTGACTGCTTCGATTCCTGTATAGCTACCCGCACCCAGACTGTAGGCCTTAAGCAGTAATAGAAAAACACCCGCGGTTCCCAGACTCGAGTGGGATTCTGCGAGGTCGCGGGAAGTGCTGGCGAAGACTTCGGACGCATTGCCGAAATGGGTGCAAAATCCATAGATGATGGCGAACCCGTGGGTTGCCAGGAACAGGAAAAAGATCGGCGCCCACACCATCACTGACTCCTTAACTCCGCGCAGGTTCAGCACTGTGAGTATCAGCGTAGCCACGAGCGCCGCATACAGTTTCCATGGCAGCCAATCCGGCGGCAGCACCGAGAACAACTGATCCGCGCCACTGGAAATCGAAATCGCGATCGTCAGAACATAGTCCACGATCAACGCGCATCCCGAGACCACACCCGCCGTCGGAGATAGCAATTTACTCGCCACCAGATAACCCCCGCCGCCGCCGGGAAAGCACGAGATGATCTGCGAGTAGCTCGCGCAAATGATGATGATCGTCAGCACCGTAGCCAACGCGATGAATGGTGCCAGAGCCACGTGGGTGCCCAGTGCGCGGATGGATTCCTCGGGACCGTAGCAGGATGACGAAAGTCCGTCGGCTCCCAGTCCCACCCATGCCAGCACGGCGACGAGTGACATTTTGTGGAAAATTCCATGGTCATTGATGTCCCTGGATTTCCCGATGAATATATTTTTCAGCCTGCTGCTGCGATGTTCTGTTGGATTCATGTGTGGTGGTTGTTTCGATGGGGAAACCGCCGCCACCCGTGAGAGTGGCAACTGCTTGCCCTTCCATTCACGCCTACGAGGTTAGCTGACGGGCTTGAGCATGGAAGTGCTCCCTGCGAACGGTTGCCCGTTCCGTGCGCCCCGTCCCCGGGATGGTGTCCCAGGGAGTTCGGTTTCCCCGTGCCGTCCCTCAGGATGAGGTGCGACTTCGGCTGCTATTTGTTGCGGAACCGGCATGAGTTTCACCGCCGACCAATGCAAGGTGAAATCTCGATTTACCCCGGCGAAAACCCTAAAATGACCACATTTTTACGCTTTTTTAACGCCGAAGTCCCGCCCTTTAACTACCTGGCAAGTGATGCGGTGCCATATTGATTTCGTTGGAGGTACCGACCAAAAATTGAATCATGGAATCTAACGAGAATACGGAAGGCGTGAAGGGAAACCGAGTATGACTGATGGAATCAAACGAACGATCTTTGTCATTGCGGCCGTTGTCGCGGTGGCTGTGATGTTCTCGATCTGGTGGTTCATCCATCGCAGTGAAATCCCGGTGCCGAACGAGAACGCCGTCGCGATGGAACTCCTGGTGGAAAAGTTGTCGGGGCCAGGCTATTTCAACGCGCCTGTGACCGGCACTCCGGATGCCGACGGGCCATGGATCGTGCTGGAAGACGTGCGTTCTCAGAAAGACCGCGTGATTCTCGAACGCCATTGGGGCGGGAGCGAACGGGTTGAACTTGATCGCCTGATATCACAGCTCGCCGAACCGAAGCCGGAGAGAATGGTGGGGGGCTACCGGATTCTGCTTGAACGCTTGAATCTCGCTCTCGATGCCATTAAGAAGTAGCGACATTCCTGTCCCTGCACGTTTCAAATCGGGGGCATGAACGTCTCCGCTCCTTTGTATGAACGACGACCACCGCCCCGATCCCGATGCCTTGCTTGCCCAGGTGCAGCGTGAGGAATATCAGGAAAAATGCGGAAAGCTCTACATCCTGCTGGGGATGTGTCCGGGCGTTGGCAAGACCTATGCGATACTCTTGTTAGCCCGGCAGCGCCAGGAAGACGGCCTCAATGTTTTGGTGGGTGTTGTCGAAACGCATGGTCGCGAGGAAACCGCCGCACTATTGGAAAATCTGACCATCCTGCCGCGCAGGAAGATCAAACGCGGCGGACATTTGCTGGAGGAGTTTGATCTCGATACAGCGCTCCAGCGTCGCCCGGATCTCCTGCTCGTTGATGAACTCGCGCACACCAACGCGCCCGGCAGCCGCCATTTGAAACGCTATCAGGATGTGCTGGAGTTGCTCGACGCGGGCATCGACGTCGTCACCACGCTGAATGTCCAACACATCGAGAGCCAGGTCGATATCGTAAGGCAGGTCACGGGAGTCGCCGTGCAGGAAACCGTTCCGGACCTGATGCTGGACAGGGCGCACGAAATTCAACTGGTAGACCTCAGTGTCGAGAAACTGATGGGCCGCCTTGCCGAGGGGAAAGTCTATCTGGGCGAACGTGCCCAAGCGGCGGCAGAGGGATTTTTCCGCGAAGGAAATCTGACGGCGCTGCGCGAGTTGGCGCTGCGCTTCACTGCGGAGCGGGTGGACCGCGATCTGGAGGATATCCGCAAGGCGCGGCGGGTGAGCAGCCCGTGGAAAACCAACGCGCGGCTGATGGTGGGAGTGGGGCCGACGCCGTATTCGGAAAGTTTGATCCGCTGGACCCGCCGCACATCCGGACGCCACGGATGTCCCTGGCTGGCGGTGTGGGTGGAGGGGCCGCAGCCGCTGAGCGCGGCGGAACAGGATCTGCTGGCACGGAGCCTCGGTCTGGCAAGGAAGCTCGGTGCGGAGGTGGTTCATGCCACGGGGGAGGATGTGGCGGCGACATTACTGGATGTGGCACGGGAACGGAATGTCTCGCAGATAGTCGTCGGCAAGGCGAACCGTCGCTCGCGGTGGAGGCCGACGTTGGCGGATCGAATCATCGCGGGCAGTGGCGACATCGATGTGTGTGTGGTACGCCCGGTGATCGGGCGGCCGTCCAGTGAGCCGGAACCGCGGAAGCAATATTTCACCCGGCCGAAACGGATTCATGAATACTGGATTGTACTCGGAATCATTTTCATTCTGACGGTGATCTGTTGGCAGGTGGAGCCGGTGGTGGGTTACACGGTGCCAGCGTTGGTCTATCTGTTTGCGATCCTGCTGGCAGCTTTCCAGATCAGCCGTTGGCCGATGATTTTCATGGCTGCGCTCAGTGCCCTGGCGTGGAATTTCTTTTTCATTTCTCCCAAATTCACCCTGGAGGTCAGGGCATTGGAAGACGTGATTCTGTTGGCGATGTTCTTTGCTGTCGCTCTGTGCATGGGCCACCTAACGACCCGTTTGCGGACCCGTGAAATCGCCGAGCGGCGTCGGCAGATCGAGACCGATGCGCTGCTCCGCGTCACCCAAAGCGCGGCTCTCGCGCCGCAAATGGAAAAGGGGCTTTCCGAAGCGTTGAAAATCATCAACTCGGTGATCCGTGCGGATACAGCGCTCGTGGTGCGCAAACTCGACCGCTCGCTTCCGACCGAGGCGCACGTGGCGAGTAGCTGGCAGCCTGAAGAGCATGAACTCGCCGTGGCGAATTGGGCATACGCGAACAAACAGATCGCCGGGCGTTTCACCGACACGCTCCCACAATCCGAGGCCACGTGGTTTCCGCTCCAGACGGCGACCTCAGTCATGGGCGTGCTGGGCCTGCGACTCACAGGGGAAACGACGGCGCTGGATTTTACGCGGCGTCAAGCGGTGGAGGCGTTCGCACTCCAGCTCGCGCTGGTTTTGGAGAAGGAGCATTTCATCCAGGCCGTCAGCCAGGCTGAAGTGATGGACCGATCCGAGCGTTTGCGGAGAAATCTGTTGGATAGCGTCTCCCATGAGTTGAAAACGCCGCTCGCGATCATCCGCGCCTCGATCGAGGGAATGGGCGCGGACGCAGCGAATCCCTACGTCGTCGAGATCGATACCGCGACGAAGCGTTTGCAACGGCTGGTGGATGGGTTGCTGCAGATGACCCGGCTGGAATCGGAGGTCGTCGAGCCGCAGCTCGAATGGTGGGATGTGAACGAGTTGGTGGAAACGGCTGTGAAAGCGGCAGGGGACGCGTTGAAAAGCCACGAGGTGAAAATCGACGTCGGGCCGGAGATTCCTCTGATCAAAACCGATCAGGCGCTTTTATCCCAGACGCTGGCGAATATTCTCCACAACGCCGCCGTTTACGCTCCCGTTCAAACACCGGTCGAGCTGACGGTCCGCCATTCCGGGCAGAAACTCCGGCTCACCGTCCGCGACCATGGGCCCGGCCTGCCACCCGGCGAGGAGTCCCGCGTTTTCGGAAAATTCTATCGAGCGGAAGGCGCGCCTGCCGGAGGAACGGGGCTCGGGCTTTCGATCGCCCGGGGATTCATGCAGGCACTCGGCGGCGACATCGCGGGTTGGAATCACCCGGAAGGTGGCGCGGTTTTTGAAATCCTGTTGAAGGCCGATTTCCTGGTGGAAACGGATGATCACGGCGCTTGTGTGCCCGACTGAAACTGGGAGACTCCGACCTATGACCGCACTCATCATCGACGATGAAATCCAGATCCGGCGCTTGCTCCGGCTGGCATTGGAATCGCGCGGTTACGTCGTCCGTGAGGCGGTGTCAGGTCGGCTGGGTTTGCAGGAAGCCGCCTTCCATCGGCCGGATGTCGTGCTATTGGATCTTGGTTTGCCGGACATGGACGGCATCGATGTTTTGAAAAACCTCCGTGGATGGAGTGACGTGCCTGTCCTGATTCTATCAGTCCGTGATCAGGAGGATGTGAAAGTCGCCGCTTTGGAAAACGGCGCGGACGATTACGTGACGAAACCTTTCAGCACGGCGGAACTGATTGCCCGGCTGGCGGTCATCCAACGCCGCCGCCAGGGCAGCGAATCGCCTGAAATCGTTGTGGGACCGCTCACGGTACACTTGGACAGGCACGAGGTATTCCTTTCCGGTGAGGCGTTGAAAATGACTCCTACTGAATACGCATTCCTCGTCGCACTGGCCCGTCATGCCGGAAAAATCGTCACGCAAAGGCAATTGTTGCGCGAGGTCTGGGGTCAACAAGGCGAAGGTCAAACCCACTACCTGCGGGTTTACGCCAACCACTTGCGGAAAAAACTCGGCGACAAGTTGGTGATTCAGAACGAACCGGGCATCGGCTACCGGTTGCTGGGGCCCGTGTGAGTGTCGGAGCAAGATGGCCAGACACAAATATTCGGGCGACGGCGCAGCGATGTAACACAGACATTCCTGTCTGTTCTTTCACAAGCCCCAGCAAGATGCCCAGACAGGAATGTCCGCGCTACGGTTGAAGAACAGGCAGGAATGCCGGTATCACTCACGTCGCGCAAACAAACGAGAGATCGGCCTTAAACTGCGCGCCAATTCGGGGGGCGCTATCGCGTGTGCGCTGAAACTGCTGGGCAAGGGCAAGGAAGGGCGATCTCCGAATCGCCCATGCCAATGGATAGTCGATGGAAAGGCGCTTCACTCGGTATCATCGACCCTCCATTGGCCACGGCGGATCGGAGTCCGTCGATCCTTGGTGTCCACCACGATTTTCGGTCACCCCCCTTAGCACTCGTCATTTTCCGATGGCGATGATAGGTATCTCTCAATGAATCTTCTCGAAAGAATCACTGTTGATCAGGGAAAATGTGGAGGTCGCACGTGCATTCGCGGGCAGCGATTGAGGGTGAGTGATATCCTCGATTTGATCGCTACGGGGGCTTCCCGCGATGAAATTCTCGAAGATTATCCATTTCTCGAAAATGACGATATCACGGCCGCGCTCACCTATGCCGCCCGTCAAACCGACCACGCAGTTCTTGCTGGTGCATCGTGACAATTTCTCGTCGATAACCGGCTTCCTTCTGATTTGGTGATCCGCCGGTTCGAGCAAGTATGGCCGGCGATTCTGGTGGCGTTTCAAGATGGCCAGAGGATTGTCGAGCTTCGGTGACAGCATCGGAAAACAAAACCCAGCCCCGGGATTGACGCATCGCCCTGATCCCGCTGAACTTCCGGCCCGCCGGACGGCGGACTTTGCCATGGACTACACCGCGAAAATCGCAACCAACGTCGCTTCCATCCCGCGTTCCGGGATCCGCGACTTCTTCGAACTCGTACAAGGCCGCGATGATGTCATCTCGCTGGGCGTGGGCGAGCCTGATTTTGTCACTCCATGGCACATTCGCGAGGCGGCCATCTACTCGCTGGAAAAGGGGCAGACGACTTACACGTCGAATCTCGGCCTGCTTTCCCTGCGGAAATCGATTTCCAAATACGTGAACGACTTTTTCCACGTCGATTACGATCCGGCGAAGGAAGTGCTGGTCACCGTCGGCGTTTCCGAGGCCATCGACATCGCCCTGCGCGCGCTGCTCAATCCCGGCGACGAGGTGATTTACCACGAGCCCTGCTACGTTTCCTACAGCCCGAGTATCATCATGGCGCATGGCGTCGCGGTGCCGGTGGTGACGACCAAGGAAGATGAGTTCTCACTGAAACCCGACAAGGTTGCCGCAGCCATCACGCCGAAGACGCGGATCATTTTCATCAATTTCCCAACGAACCCGACCGGTGCCTGTGCCTCGCGCGAGGATCTCGAAGGCATCGCGAAACTCGCCATCGAGCATGATCTGATCGTGCTAACCGATGAAATCTACAGCGAGCTTCGTTACGACGATACCGACCCGCACATCTCCATCGCGTCGCTGCCGGGGATGAAGGAGCGCACGATCCTGCTTCATGGTTTCTCCAAAGCCTTCGCCATGACCGGTTTCCGTCTCGGTTACGCATGCGCCCCGCAGCCCATCATTGAGGCGATGATGAAAATTCACCAATACTCGATGCTCTGTGCGCCGATCATGAGTCAGAACGCCGCGATCGAGGCTTTGGAAAATGGCCAGCCCGCGATGATCGAAATGCGTAACAGCTATCATCAGCGCCGTGATTTCCTGGTGAAGCGGCTGAATGAAATCGGCCTCGATTGCCACACGCCGGGTGGAGCGTTCTATGTCTTCCCTGACATCCGCAGCACCGGCTTGACGAGCAAGGAATTCGCCATGCGTTTGTTGGAAGAAGAAAGCGTCGCCTGCGTGCCGGGCAGTGCGTTCGGAGCATCCGGTGAAGGTTTCCTGCGCTGCTGTTATGCGACGGCGTTTGAGGATATCCGCACGGCGACAGACAAGATCGAACGCTTCGTCGGACGGCTTAAAAAGGCATGAACTCTCAGCCACAAACGCAGGATCACGAGCGGCTCACCCGGGCCCACGTGATCCCGTTCGTGGTTTTCATGAGCTTCATGCTGTTGCTGATGCTGTTCGGCTACACGATCGAGTGGAAGCATCCGGACGCGCCTTGGTGGCGGCAGGATCCGGCGCAGTTTGTCTATCCGATCCAGACGGTCGCCACGCTGGGATTTCTGATTCACTACTGGCGGAGTTATACCTTCAACTGGTCGGTGAAATGGTCGCTCGTTGGCATCGTTTTCGGAGCCATTGGTATTGGCTTTTGGCTCCTGCCCACGGCGCTTTATGATCATTGGAAACTGGACGGGCCCACCCACGGATGGCTGAACCTGCTAGGTGTCGCCGATCGCAGGGAAGGCTTTGATCCGGGTATTTTCCAAAACCCGATCGCCTACTGGACCTCGCTCATCCTCCGCTTCTTCCGGGCCGTTGTTGTCGTCGCATTCATCGAGGAAATTCTCTGGCGTGGCTTTCTCATGCGCTTCGTCTGCGATTGGGAAGGGGACTATTGGAAACAACCCTTCGGACGTCCTCATTGGCTTTCCTATCTGGTTGTGACTGGGGTGTTTATCCTGGCTCATGCGCCGGTCGACTACGCAGGAGCCTTGGTTTACGGCAGCATCACGTATCTCCTTTGTATCTGGAGTAAAAATCTTGGTGCCTGTGTCGTCATGCACGCCACCGCGAATCTCCTGATGGGGATCTATGCGATGGCGTATGGGAAATATGGGCTTTGGTAAAAATTTGAAACGCCGAGTGCGCCAAGCGTATGTAGTCCAACCCTTCAGGGTGTCTTCGTTGCGCGATGAAGCCCCCTGAATCAGCGGTGTTTGATGCAAGTGAAAATTTTGGATTGGCGAGGAGTTTGTTAAGGACAGTCAGCATTTTCCACATGACCGCGACGATCGCCACCTTGTGCGGCTTTCCCTTGTCGTTTCTGAGAACCGGATTGCTTCGTGCCGCCGTGACGGCGGCCATGTAGAGGATCTTTCTAACTTGTTCCCGGCCTCCCGCCACCCGGCGGCGGAATTTGCTCGTCCCGCTTCAGGGGGCCTT
>JBDSZP010000004.1:0-9114 GCA_039925065.1 Luteolibacter sp. | reverse complement strand
CTGGGGACCGAAGAAGATCCAACAGGTCCTGATGACCCGGCACGGGCTGGAGTCCCCTCCCGCCGTCAGCACGGTGGGCGAGGTGCTCAAACGGCACGGGCTGGTCGCCGAACGAAGGCGCAGGGGGCGGTTTTCATGCAAATAGGGTCACAAATAGGGTCAGGTCTTGCATTTCAACAATTTAGCCAACTTTTCCAATTCCACCATGGTTGGGGGATGTTTGGCGGCGGTCGCCACGAGGCGGCTTACCGAACCGGAGTGGCCCATCGCCAGACGCTCTGCGATCCACGGATTGCCTGCAGCTGTGCACTGCCTGAGCAAGCAGGCAACAAGTACCTTTCGCCCGTCGCCTTTCCGCAGCTTCGCCAACTCCTGTGTATTCGAGGGAAGCTGCAATCTTACCAGTGCCTCGCCTGCAAGCCGCTCTGCCTCCGCCTCGCTGTGCGCCTTGGGTGCCTCGCTGGCCCGGCTTTGCTTCGCCGATGGCTTCTTGAGCATGTCCAACAAGCGGTCAGCGAAGGTCGCCTCACCAAGGTACCATCCACGCCGGAGTGCCTTCATCGCATTTTCATCGATCTTCCCACCTTCGCGTGCCGCACGCGCTTCCAACCACGCGACGTATGCCCGCCTTCCACGCCCTTCGCTGGCAAGCTCGAAGGCGCGGAGAAGACGCCCGGTTTCCAACCAATCCGGCCCGTTGCCCGCCGCATGGCTTGGAAGGCTGCTCCAACGGTATCCAAGCAGTTTTCCATTTTTGCCTCCTGCCAGTCCGGCACGCGCCGGATTGAGATGAATGTAATCCGCCACGATTTTGAAATAGTAAGGATCGCTGTCGGACGCATTGACCGGAATCGACTTGTAACGTCCTTGGAAAACATGTCCGCGCCTCATCCGCCGCCGGTTCCAACCCTGACTGAAGGCTCCCAGCAAGAGTTTCATCCCGGTAACCAGATTCGCTTCCGGAGTCTCCACCAAGAGGTGGAAATGATTGCCCATCAGGACCCAGGCATGCACCCGCCAGCCATGGCTTTCGCAGATTTTACCAAGCCGGAACAGGAAACTCTTGCGGTCTTCGTCCGTTTCAAAAACCGCCTTTCCACCGTCCCCGCGCGCCATCAGGTGGTAAACCGCACCGGGATATTGATAACGCAACGCTCTTGGCATGACCCATCGAGGGGCGAAAAAGGGAGCATCGTCAAGTCCGTTTTGTTAAAATGCAACACCCGACCCCATTTAAGCTCGTTGCGCTATGTTTTTGAATGGATTGGCACGGCCAATGCCATTGGTTGGCTTGTACGGTTCATTTTCACATCTTCCACTTATGATCATGAACACATTCAATTGTGTCAAAGATCCACTTATTCTTAACATTACAGTATCTAATTAAATAATGCCACGATATAGTATCGTCCCATCCATTTGAATTATCCACAAAAACATCAAGGTTCATAATTCCATTATCATATTTTCGCTCAATTTCCAGTTGAGGGCTCACACCATCTCCGCTAAAATGAAGAAAATTGTCGGCAACTTTCACTTGCTTCGCGAATTCGACATCATTCGATGTGGATTGTATCCATCGGTCCATGGATTCCCTTTGCGCTTCGTAGAAACCGAGCTCTATGTACAAACTTTTCATATCCACGTTCGTAGGATCCTGAAGAATTGGACGCCCAATATTCCAAATCTGATTTTTTATGCCTAAAATCCCCCAAGGTGGCACTTCTTGAGTATTTTCCTTTTTGTCCGGGACAACCCGAGCATCCACCCCGGAGGGAGATTTACACCCAAATACTAAAGAACACAAAATATTTATAAAAACAATAAAATGCCAATCATTTTTTCTCATACTCTCAGTTGCTAGGATCTTCCGGTGTATACATATTCAAAGGCACTCTGGACGTTACACTACTGTGGAAATTATATAGACCGACTCTATCGCTGACAATACCAAAACATCCATGTGTTCCAGGGTTTGCTCCATCAGGATGAAATAGGATTCCCGGCGAGGCGCTTGGACCCGTCACCTGAAGCTTAAACGAATATCCATCTCTCCAGTATGCGGGACCATTACCTGAATTTGGATATCTACCGGTCCCAGGACAACTTCCAGTAGGCATACTTGGAGGAAGAGACCAGTGTTTGCTTACTTCATAAGTCCCTTGTTTAATCATAACTGCACCAGGTTCACCGCCATTGTTAAATTCCCAACTTCCCACAATATCGCCAGATTTATCAAATAGCGTAACCATTCCATATCGACCTTTTTGTGCGCTGCCGTCAAAATACCCCCAATAGTCTACCATTAAAAATGGGCGTTCACCAAGAGGCAAATGCCTAGTAAATGCGTTCTCCATACGTGGATCCGGCCCCCCATCCTCATTTGCATCAACGGTTCCCGGAGCAGGAGTCCTTCCAGCTTCTGCATTCAAATAATGCTGAAACGCCGCCGTATAGGCCCCATTCGCGAATTTCCCTCCTCCGAGAGAGGAGGCGGTACCTCCGATTATTCCCGCCGCTGCTGTTCTTGTAGCAACGGAAAGGTTATCAGCGCCCCCAAAACTATCGGCCCCCGCATCCGCAGCGGCAGCACCGGCTGCCGCTGAAGCAAATCCATCCTGGAATTTCCCACCCATCGCTGCGTTGGATGCTCCTCCGACAACACCATGCCCTGCAATATGAATTGCAGTTTTCGCATTGAATCCTGCTTGATACTTTCCATCGCCAAAATTCCCCCCCTCAGGTGAAATTTCATGCAGCAACCCTGCTGTAATGGCCCCCTGAACCGCGCCCACCGCAGCCCCTCTCAGGACATCTCCCAAATCACCCCCTGCCAAAGCGGAAGACAGGCCCCCGGCTAAGCCTCCAAGGAATGCCCCTCCTACTGCCGCCGTCGCTGTGGCTCCAACTGCAGCTGCTGTCGTGGTGCCCAATATCGCAGTTCCCCATAGGGTGGCGGCGCCAGAAAGAGTTCCGAAGCTTAAGTATGTCACCAACGCCACTACCACAATCACCACCACCGTTTTCCAATTTTCCTTCGCCCAAGTGGAACCAAAACCACAAAAAACCTTGCTGATCCAACTGAACCCGCTGGGGTCGGTCATGTTGAGGGGGTTGTTCATGACATAGCTGTAGCGGTTGAAGTTCTGCGAATACTCGGGGACCTGGACCATCGGGTCCGGGCTGAGCATGCGGCCCAGCTCGGGATCGTAGATGCGGCCGTTCATGTGGATCAGGCCGCTGTCGTCGAGCTGTTCGTGGCCGGTGTAGCCGCGGTCGTAGTCGGTGGAACTGGTGCGGTAGGCGTCGGTGCTGACGGTGCGGTAGTTCTGCCAGGTGTCCGCGTTCCTCCGCTCGCCCCAGGCATTGAAGGACTGGCGCTCGATGACGGGGGTGATGAAGGCGTTGCTGACGGTGCTCCATTTGCCGATGTAAATGACATCGGTGGAGCCGAGGTGGTCTTTCAGAATCGTGCTGAGCTTGGTCTCTGTGCCGGTGGGGCTGATAGTCTGCGTGTAAACCCCGAGGCCGCCGAGGGTGTGGCGGTGGGTGATTTTCGTGACCAGCGGCGTGGAGCTGCCATCGGCCTGCGTCATCCGGATTTCCCGCTCGTAGCTTCCAAGATAGGTGGTTTCCTCAACCTCCCGGCTGCTGTTCGCCGCGATGCGTTTCTTGAGCTGCTTCGCACGGTTTCCTCCGGCATCGAAGGTGAAGTCCGTTTGCACGCGGGCGGCGGCGTAGATCTGGGTGCCGGCCAGATTCTGGATGGCAGGTGCTGCCAGATAGTCCAATGCCCGCAGTTGGCCGAAGGAGGACCAGGAGTAGTCGCGCTTGCTGTCGTTGGTGACGTAGCCGGCGGCATCGTAGGTATAGCTCCGTTGCTCGCCCTTGACGGTCGCCGCCATGACGGCGTGGGGACGGGTGCCGCCGTAAGTGAGGGAGGTCGCGCCCTTATTGCGGAGGTTGCCATTGGCATCGTAAACGTAGGTTTCCGGTGTCGGCAGGTCGGTATTGGTCGCGCCGGAAAGGAGGCTGGTGGTGGCGCTGGATACCCGGTTTTGGGGATCGTAAGTGAACGTTTCGCTTCTCTTGGCGACCCAATCGTCGCGTCTCACGAGATTTCCAGAGCCCGTGGGATCCCAGATGAAGGCCTTGTTTTGCAGGAGTTCTCCGGTGCCGCCGGTGGCGTTCTGGCTTTCGAGCTGCCCGGTGAAGGCATTGTAGGCGGCGTTGGCCGTCACGCCCTGGGCGAGGGTTTGCTTGATGGCGCGGCCTTTGGAATCGTAGGTGCCCGCTTTCCAAAGCAGGGTGCCCGCACCGGCCGGGATGCCGGGTGCCGCGCCCGGGGCGATTTTCAATGAGATCGCCGCACTGGGGATGCCGTTGATGCCGTCGTCATACTCATGGATCACCCCCAAACCTCCGGCATCGGTTTCTCCGTAAACACGGCCCAAGGCGTCATACGAGGTGTAGGTGTAGGACGTCTCGCCGAACTGGGTCTTGCGGCTGCGGATCGGGCGTCCCATCCCGTCATAGGCGATTTCCTCAAGGTAGCCGTCCGGACCGGTGGTTCGCCATGCCTTGCCTTTGCCGTTTCCGACAGCACCATCGTAATCGGTGTGATAGGTGCCTTCCGGTTTGCTCACGGTGATGGGGCGCCCTAACTGGTCATAATCGAAGGTGGTGACCTGACCTTTCGCATTCGTGCTGGAAGTGACCTGGCCGAAGCCGTCGTAAACGGAACTGGAGTGGCCGGAGTTCGCCTCGGTGACATCGGTTTTGTTGCCGAAGAGATCGAATTTGTTGGTCAGCAGGGTCTGGCTGCCGATTTTCACATTCAGCATCCTGCCTTCCTGATCATAGCTGAAGGTGGTGACCTGTCCGGACGGGTCGGCGGACTTGACGAGACGTCCGTGCTGGTCCTCCCAACGTTCCAATGCCTTGCCATCGCGGGTGAATGTCTTGGAGTAGATCAGCGGATTGGTGGTGGTGCCGTTATCCGTCCTGAAAACGGCCACATAATCGGAATTGTTACCCGGAAGGGCGGTATCGACGAGACGGTTGAGGAAATCGTATTCGATGAGGGTGAAATGAGGCGTTTCTCCGGCGGCAAAGGAATCGGACACCCGCGCCTTGCGACCGAGTTTGTCATAGTTCGTGATTGAATAGACCTTGGAGTAGCGGGAGGAGCCGGAAGCATTCGCATCCCGCAGGATGGTTGTTTCGGTGCAAAGCTCGCGGCCCAGACTGTCCAGATAGACTTTTCCGATGGGGGTGCCTGAGGATTGTTTGGCGCGGACAAATTTGATCCGACCGGTCAGTTTCGTGAAGGGGTTGTACAGGTACGAGGAGACGTTGGACGGGATGCTGGCGTTGGTGGCCCAGTCGGCGGCTTCTCCGGTCTGCGTCCCGTCCGGATGATTGGTGAGTTTGAGCGTGCCGAATCCATCATACACGAATGAGGTGGTGAGCCCGCCAATGTCCGTGGTGGAGGTGAGGAGCGCGCGCTGCGGGTCGTAAACGTAGCTGACGGTGTGCCCCAGCGGATTGGTCTCGCTGGTGAGAAAGCGGCCTTTGTAGGCGCTATCGGAAGTGAAGGTGCTGGTGGAGGTCCGATCCTCGCCCCCCGACGAAACCTTCGTCGAGAGCACATTCCCGAAGCCGTCGTGCGTGTAGGTTTTGGTGACGGACTTGGCATTTCCCGGTTCTACGGTTTCCGTGAGAAGGAGGCCGGACCCACCTGAAGCATAGGTGAAACAGGAGGTCTTGGTGATGGGATCGCGGCCTCCTCCCGACTTCGAAACGGTGGAATCGCGAAGCCTTCCCAGATACCATTTGGATCCCGTATAATGATCGTAATGGTTCTTCGTGGTAACAACGCTTCCATCGAGAGCGATCACTTTGGAGTTTTTCACAAATCCGAAAGCATCAAAGCCATCACTGTCAGCTGGCGGGCTTGAGATTTTCACATAGCCTGAGGCGTTCAGACCCGCTTCATTCTGGAGGGTGGTGGTTCTTGAAATGACATTGCCGCTGAGGTCCCTGAGCTCTTTGACGGATTTGGTTTGGACCGGCCGGTGAATGGTTCCGCCCTGCCCCACGGTCGGTGGCAGTTCGGCATATTCGGCAGTCTCCGTGGACAGGATTTTCGTGCCGGCGGTGACCCCGGGAAGCCGGTTTTGCACCAGATCGTTTGAGGTCACAACGATGCTGGTGGTCGTAAGTATCGGACTGCCGCCAAACGGGTAAACCCGGGCCGTATCGGTATGGCTCACCTGTCCGATATGGTTCACCTTGTCGGTGAGCTCATCCTTCGCCTCGATCCAGCCGAAGCCGAGGGAGGCTTCATTGTCGCGGTCATAGCGGAGATCGCCGTAACGCTGGTATTTGGTATTGGTTCCCCCCATGCCGTCGGGCTCCGAGTAGCTGGAGACCACCAGGCGCGAATCGATGATCGAAGTCTGGCCCTTGATGGAGGCGGAACCTTTTTGATAGACACGGCTGTTGAAGCCGGCAATCGGAGTCGGGTCATTGAGACGGTTGTAGTTTACCGTCAGTTTGGAGCCGAAACCATCGGTCACGGACTTCAGCACTTCCGGACGGCAATTGTTATACCAGACCTTCGGCGTGGTGCCGAGAATGTTCGTAATCAGATCCGGGAAGCCATCTCCATTCATATCCTGAAGTCTGGCGTTGCGTTTGCCATCCTCCCGTTCCCCGGCAGTCGTGAAAATGCGTCTGCTACCGGGAAGTCCCCACGCCTCGCGTTTCATCCAGCCGTTGCCCGTATTGAGGAATACCAGATTGTTCGTGTCTCCAAATGTGCTGGCCCCCGCGTCGGAATAGACGAAGTCCGGCAGGCCATCGCCGTTGACATCGGAAACTTCATATCCGTAGGCAACGCGGACCCCGCCGGTTTCGTAGTGCAGCGGGTTGCTCAGGCAATAGCTCTTCCGCTGGGCGGCGGCATCCGTCGCTCCGGGTGCGGTTTCAGGCTGCCAAGGCGCCTTGTTCCGGATCCCCTGGTTCATCCACGTCTTCGGCACGACCGCGCCATCCACTTTCCGGGATTGCAGCAGATCCGGCATCCCGTCGCCATTCACATCCATGATGAGGACCCCCTGGTCCGCACCGCTGTCATGTTTGACCAACGCTACCGGAAAATCGTAGATATTGTTCGGAGGATTCTCCATTCCGGGATCCGAATTCCACCGGTAGCCGCTGGTGTTGTTCATTTTGTAGGTCATAGACCTCAGGCTACCCGCGTAGATCGAGGATTCCGCCATATCCACGACGCCGTCCCCGTCCACATCCACAAGCCTCCGCCCCACATCCTGCAGGGCTTCCATCAGAGGCTCGGGAATTTTTCTCGAATCGTCCCTGATCCATCCCGGGCCGTTTCTTCCCTTGTTGATATAGGCGGTGCTGGCATTCCCACCCGTGAGAAGTGCCCCCGTGGCAATATCGTAAAGCCGTCCGGAGCTGGTCGTATGCACCACCAGATCCAGATAACCGTCCGAATTCAGATCCACCCATTGGAAATGCTCATCCCTGCGGTTGCCGCCGGTTTCCACCGAACTCCCGGTGTTTTCCATGGAGAACGGCAGACGCCATCCGGCCTTTTCCGTCCAGACGCCATTGACCAGCGTATAAAACCCATACTGATTCTTGATTTGGCCGGAAACCCTCTTGATATCCAGTGAACCCATCAGATCCACGTTCCCGTCACCGTCGATGTCCATCGGCTGCGCCAGGAGGTGATGCTTTTTGTTATAAGCACTGGCGCTGGCATCGCTGCTCCGGCAGCCGAGAGGAAGAAAGGAGGGCGGGCGGACCGAGCCATCCAGGACAAAATCGTCGCCCACATTCCGGTAGGCCTGCCCCACCGTTTCCGCCACCAGCGGCTGGAATCCGCTGGCCGTGGAAACCGTGTAGCCGGTGGCCCGCCAATCGGCCAGATCCGGAAGCCCGTCGGAATCAAAATCCGCCGTAACCACTCCCAGATCCTTGCCACCCGCATCCGAAAATTGGGGGATCTCCGTGTCATGCGCGAACTTTATCGCGGTGTCATCACCCGGCACCCGGTGGTTCGTTCGATAGATCCGCACATTGGAGAAATAGGCATTGTCGTATCCGTCCGAACTCTCGTTGTCCACACACATCAGCACCAGATAGGGATACAAACCCGCGCTGCAAACGGTGCCGATTGACAACGATTTGTGCTCCCAACCGTTCGCTACGGCATAGGGAACCGTCGGCCCGTTGAAATCATTCCCCGTCATCCGGATCGTGCTCCCGTCGCCACCGATTCGATAGAGTCCATTGCTGTTGGAATTTCCCCTGACCTGGGTATCAAAACTCTTATTGGAATCCAACCCGATCAAGGCTCCCGCATGTTGCTTCTGTGATCTGAAATCGAACTCCATCACCGTATCCGGACTGACATTGACCCCTCCGGCATCGAGCCTGTAGGCCCGCGAGACGTCCCCGGAGAGCCGGACCATGGTATCCTCCGATTCCACAGTGACTATCGAGTTCACCTCGCCCGTGGCATCCATTCCCGTGCCGTAAACCGGAAGCCGGGTGACGCCGGGATCCCGCCAGATCGGATCACCATCCTCAAGCCCATCATATTCAAACAGCGTGGGACGGAGCCTGTCGGCGGCCCCGCCGGGAACCTCCTTGCCAAGGCTGACGAGCCGCGATCTCTGGCTCTGATAGGACGTCTCATAGGAAAGCACGTAGAAATGGTTGAGGAACGTGCCGGTCAGCACCCTTACTTTGGAAAGGCGCAGGTTGTTCAAGGAACCGGCATACTTCGAGTAGGAGCGGCTGATATCCGGACGCGTGGCATAGTCGAAAACCACGTGACAGTATGGGACCAGCCCCTGCGCGTCATTTCCGGTGTAGTCGATCGACTGGACGCGCTGGTTCACAAAATCAAAATCCGAGGTCGCGGCATCCCTGGTGTAGTTGATTCGATAGAAGTTTCCGACCGAGTCCTGCACCCGGTTCGCAGCCCAGGAAAGCCGGCCCTGTGAAACGGCCATCTTGGAATCCGCCGTTTCGCCGAATTTCACGGTCAGTCCGGCCTTCGTCTCCACCATCCATGAA
>JBDSZP010000003.1:0-30894 GCA_039925065.1 Luteolibacter sp. | reverse complement strand
TGGAATCCTTGATTTCACAAGGACTGAAAATGGTCGGCGGGTGGCATTGGGACTGAGATTCGGCGGGATGAGAAATGTGTAATATGCTTTAAATGAATAGCTTAGCCTCCAATCCTTACAGGCATTGGACTGAAGTCCTGGACTACAGTTCTCGGCTGACAAGGCGGCGCTTGTCAATCCTCTGGAAATCGCGATCTTGCGCGGGTCATGACATTTTTCGATCGCTTGGAGCGCCGCATCGGTTGGGTTTCCTTTCCGGGATTCCTGAGGTTCTACGCTTTGTTTCATGTGCTGGTCTTCGTCCTGCGTTTCATCCGGCCGGACATCGGCCTGTTGTTGGAGTTCGATCGGGCGAAGATCATGTCCGGAGAAATCTGGCGGGTGGCGACTTTCTTCTTCGCTGGATCCTCGGTTGGCAGACCGAGCCTGGTGAGCATCGTCTTTCTGGCCTGCGCCGTGAATTTCATCTTCATGGTCAGCGATGGTCTTGAGGGGGCGTGGGGCGTTTTCAAAACCTCGCTGTTTTATTATACCGGCATCCTCCTTCTGCTGGTGGCGAATTTCGCCTATCCCATGAATGTTCCCCTCAGCGGTTTTGCGCTCTACGCTTCGGCGTTTTTCGCCTTCGCCACGCTGTTTCCGAAAGTGGAAATCCTGCTTTTCATGATCCTGCCCGTGGAGGTTAGGATCTTGGGAATTATCCAGGCGGCGACAATCGCCCTGATGGTGGTGGGTCAGCCGATCCTGTTCCCGTTCGCGTTGCTGGCCTTTGCCAATTACATCATCTGGTCCGGCATTCCCGCCTTGCGCGGCACCGCTCGGATCATCGAGTCAGGAAAGCGGAAAAAAGCCTTCAATATCGGAAAAATCCCAGATGCCGAGGCCTTCCATACCTGCGCCGCCTGCAAGCGGACTGACGCCAGCCATCCTGAAATCGAATTCCGCGTCGGCGGTGATGGCCGGGAGTATTGCGGCGATCACGTGCCGGAGTGAAGAGACGAAATGAATTTCGCAGTCCGTCAGGGCTGGTCCGGATATGGAAAAAGCCAGCCCGCGGGACGGACTGGCTTCGTGGAATTTCTTAACAGAATCGGGGCCGCCTCAGTGGGTGATGCGGGTGCGGCCGCCGTTGGTGAGCACGCGGACGCGCTCGCCACGGGCAAACGGCTCGTTCGGATTCACTTCCTGAGTGACGGAAATCGAGCTGCCGCCATCGAGGCGGACTTGGATCTCAATGCCTTGGCGGCTGTCGATTGATTTCTGGGCTTGTGATCCGGCAACGGCTCCGAGGCCGACACCGCCGATGGTTGCCAAGGTTTTCCCTGCTCCACCGCCTATCTGATTGCCAAGGACGCCGCCGGCAACGCCACCGATGATGGTGCCTGCTGTGGTGCCACCTTCAATTTTCACGTAACGGATCGAGGTGATCCGGCCACGTTGCACGGATTGGGCCTGACCTGCTTCGCTGCGCGAATAGGAATCGCCGGTAAGGCTTTGTTGGGCACATGAGACGAAAAGAAACGGAAATGCGATGAGGGCGATGGTGGATTTCATATCGGGGAGAAAAGTAGGTATGTCCTGATGAATGTAAAGAGGGGAAGCGTTGGTGAAATGTCGGGGTTTTCGATCAGGAAGAATATCAGATTTTTAACCGCAATGGGAGGATGCAATATGCGAAGAGGAAGAACGGACTGAAGTCCTGGACTACTTTCTGCCCGTTCAGAGGATCTCTTTGACGAAGGCGTCGCGGCGGAAGATGCAGAAGGCTTCGGGCTCTTCGCCGGTGCCGAGGAAGCGGGGCGGAATGCCGAGTTGGTCCTGGATGGTGACGGCGATGCCGCCTTTGCCGGAGCCGTCGAGCTTGGTGACGATGAGGCCGTCGAGCGGGCTGGCTTTGTGAAATTCCTTGGCCTGTTGGAGTGCGTTCGAGCCGGTGGTGGCATCGACGACTAACAGGGTGAGGTGCGGCGCGGTTTCGTCCTGCTTGGCGATGGTGCGGCGGATTTTTCCGAGCTCTTCCATCAGATTGTGGCGGGTGTGAATTCGGCCGGCGGTGTCGCAGATGAGGAACTGGGCTTTTTCCGCGATGGCTTTCTGATGGGCGTGGAAACAGACGGAGGATGGGTCTGCATTGGGGTTTCCTTGGACGACGGGGATTTTCAGGCGGTCGCCCCAGCGCTGGAGTTGCTCGACGGCAGCGGCTCGGAAGGTATCGGCGGCGGCGAGGATGACGGAGTGGCCGCGTTTTTGAAGCCAGAGGCCGAGCTTGGCGGAGGAAGTGGTTTTTCCGGTGCCGTTCACGCCGACGACCAGGATGACGAAAGGTTTTCCATCGTTGCGCGGGGTGGGGGCGAGGAAATCGGCGTCCAGCTTTTCGGCGAGCTGGCGGCGGGTGACATCCACCACGTCGGCGGCGGAGACCTCGCGGCCGAGGCTGCGGAGCTCGTCGATGATGGAGGTGGTGAGTCGGATGCCGATGTCGGAGCTGACGAGATCGGCTTCGAGTTCGTCCCAATCGATTTCAGCGCGATTGGTGATCTTATTGAGGAGAGATTTGAAAAAGCCAGCCATGGGTGAGGGGGGAGACTAGCGGCAGGAAATGGCGGGTCAATCGGGGATTGGTTTTGGGGGGAAGGGGGTTTTAGCAGCAAGGAGGCGCAAGAGTGGCAAAAAGAAGAGGGGGGATGGTTTTGGAAATGGGGTTTGGCTAATGGGGACGGCTCGCTTTAAATGATGCCGCCGATGCCAAAGATCCGTGTGCTCCCTGATATCCTCGCCAGCCAAGTGGCTGCGGGTGAGGTGGTCGAGCGCCCGGCCTCGGTGGTGAAGGAGCTGGTGGAAAATAGCATCGACGCCGGAGCCCGCGAAGTGCGGGTGGATATGGATCGCGGCGGTTCGGCGCTGATCCGGGTGAGCGATGACGGCTGCGGAATGTCACGCGAGGATGCGCTGCTTTCGTTGGAACGACACGCGACGAGCAAGCTGCGGACATCGGGCGATTTGGCTGCGATCACGACGCTGGGGTTTCGCGGCGAGGCGGTGCCGAGCATTGCGAGCGTGTCGCGTTTCCGGATGGTGACGCGGGAAACGGATGCGGTCGCGGGAACTGAAATCGTGGTGGATGGCGGAAAAGTTCGCGACGTCCGGGAAGCGGGTTGCGCGCCGGGGACGGTGATCGAGGCGCGGGCGTTGTTCTTCAACATGCCGGCGCGGCGGAAATTTCTCAGGGCGGAGAGCACGGAATCGGCGCATGTGGAGCATCAACTTCGGTTGCACGCTCTGGCCGCGCCGAATGTGCGTTTCCGGTTGCGACGGGATGACCGGGAAATTTTCGACCTGCCACCTGCGGCGAAGGCGGTGGATCGGGTGCGGCAAATTTTGGGAAATGATCTCTCGCGCGAGTTGGTGGCGCTGCCGCTGACGCATGGGAACGGGATTTCTGTGGAAGGCTACGTGCTTCCGGCCAGCCACGCGCGGAAGGGGAGACGGCATCAGTTTGTTTTCCTGAACGGGCGACCGGTGGAGGACAGCGTGATTTCGCGAGCACTGGCGGAGGGTTTTCGCGGGGCGATTGCGGATGGAATGTATCCGGCGGCGTGGTTGTGGATCGATCTGGAGCCGACTTTGGTGGATGTGAACGTCCACCCGGCGAAACGCGAGGTGCGGTTTCATCGGCCGATTGACGTGCGGGATACGATTTTGCGGGCGGTGGCGGACGGATTGCGGCCAGCAGCGGCGGTGATCTCGCCGCAGATGGATTTTAAAACCGTGGAAGTAGGGGAGGTCCCGGCGGTTGAGGAGAGATCGGTTTCCTCGCTCATTCCGACGGCGTTGGGTTTCCGCTCACCGCAGCCGCTGCTTCCGGATTGGGAAAAGGTGGCGGCTCCTTCATCTTCTGTTTCTGATGTCGCGGAACAGCCTGCTGAAAAAAATGGGCCGGATTTCCGGATCATTGGGATGCTTCATCAGCGTTTTGTCATTTTGGAAAGCAGTGACGGACTGGTTTTGTTCGATCCCAAAGCGGCGCACGACCGGATATTTTATGAAAAACTGCTCAACCAACACGCTGCGGGGCTGGAGACGCAAGGGCTGTTGGTTCCCGTGTTGATCGAACTGGATCCTCGCGATACGGATCTGGTTTTGCGGGAGCGGATGGCATTTCAGGACGCTGGGATCGAAGTCGAGGCATTCGGCGGAAACACGCTTCAGATCCGAAGCCTGCCGGGGTGCCTGAACGTGGACGATCCCCGGCCGTTTCTCATTTCCCTGATGGATGAGCTGCTTCACGACCCATCACCCGGCGCGCGGTTTGCGTTCGACAGGCTCGCGAAAATTCTAGCCAAGCGCGCTGCGGCCCTTGTCACACCTAGACTTGTCGAAACCCAGGCGCTCCTCGTGGACTTGTTCAAATGTGATCTGCCGTATTGTGCATCTGATGGACGGCCTACCCTCACTGAGTATGGTTTGCGCGAGCTGGAACGCCGTTTTGGCATTTCCAAAAGCTGACTCCGTCCACGCGATTACGTCGGAAATCGGGCTTTCAGCAGCTCGCGAAGTCCGGCAATCTCCGCCAAGCCCTGATCGCCATCGAACGGACGTTGGAGTCAGCCGGGCACCCTACGCGATCGCGTCAATAAATATGCTTCGAATTTGTTCGATATTTATAAAACTTCGTTGAGTTCTGCTGAGGGTTAGGCTATAAAAAGCCGTTGGAAATGGCAAATAACCCGAGGATTTGACATGATAGGCCTAGGAAAGAGCGGTATGGCAAGTTAGTTGGTGTTCTGTATCCCTTGTGGAATAAGGAGAATTTGAGCGGACAGTCCAAGCTGGATTTCGTTCAAAATTGTTCGAAGTTTTTACTTGTTAACTCTCCTTAAAATTTTACTGTCTAGGCAAGGTTGAGCCGTAATGGGCTTCAGCCACTTGCTTGGAAAGTATGAAATTTGGACCGATAATTATTGGAACTGCCTGTGCCTCCCTTGCGGGAATGGCCGGTGCTGCCCAGTTATCGGATCGGCTTTCGACGGTGCATGAGCGTTTTCTAGAAAATCGGCGGGAGGCGGTGCCTTCGCTGAGTGATCCCTTCGGCGTTCCTGAGGCCGCAAGGGTGGTCATTGAAAGTCCGAGAGCACCATTTCACGCGGCATTTCCTTGGAAGCGCAATGTTCCTGCCACGGTTTTCTGGGTAGGGGAGCTTCCAAGTGAGAATAACCCGACGCCGAATACCCAAAGCGCTTGGGATCAAAATTGGCAGTCCGATTTCGGCGGTTATGACCAACCGGATCATCGGGATGGCTATCTTCCTGCCGGTTTCACCCCTTCGCTCAATCCTTTTTACGTCGCCCTTCCTTACAATGATGTGATGAAGGGCGGTGTGCATCGCCCTGAGGCATCGGCGGTCATCCCTTGGTTTTGGGAATCTTATCGAGGTGATGGCATCTCGGTCTGCAAGGGGCGTTGGATTGCCATTCATCACGAGGGCAAGGTTTGTTACGCCCAATGGGAAGACGTCGGTCCCTTCGAGGTCGATCACTGGCAATATGTTTTCGGAAATGAATCTCCGCGCCCGAATCGCAATCAAGGCGCTGGAATCGATCTGAGCCCCGCAGTCCGCGATTTCTTGAAACTCCGCAGCGGCGAGACCGTCGAGTGGCGTTTCGCCAATGACCGGGAGATTCCGCGCGGGCCTTGGAAAAACTGGTCCCGAGAGGCTGCCTTGCCGCAGTATTGAAATTTCACCGCTAGACAACCGCTGTTCCACACCTAACCCCGATTCAAACGACCACACCCGTCAATTGTATCACATCTATTTCCTGAAGAGCGATCGATCCTGATCGTTCTTCAGGCGGTCCGGACCGGGATTCTGTCCCGAATCGGCATGGTTCTCCAAGTGAACCTTGCCAGCCCCATGCCCTTGCCCGCTCCGGGCCGTTCTCCTCTCAAAGACGTTCCGCTTTTGAGATCGAAGGAGGACAAGTTTTGCTAGAAAATCCCACCCTTACCACCAGCCATGAAAACCATCCAATTGGCAGCCGCATCGGCAGCCCTCATGTCCGCGATCGCGACGCCCTCTAACGCAACGCCATCAATCCCGTCCGAGCCTGCGGGAGTCCTGTCGGCATTTCCCACCGTTGTTCAAACAGGAACAAAGCCGACGCTCACTTGGGAAATTCTCTATCCCAGTCAGGTCAGTGACGTCGCGACGATCACCCCGGGGGGGACCATCACTATCACGAGCAACAATACCTACACGTCCGTCCAGCCCATTGGGACCGGAATCACTGCATGCGATTCCACCCAGGGGACTACGCCACTCTACACCGAGGCCAGGTATAGCCTGAACGGTGCCGCTTTCGCTCAGCTGTTCTACGGCGTTCAGAGCGACGTGGATTCCGCTTACTCGCTCTATATCAAAAAACTGGGACGAGGCGACACCCTTAACTTTTCCGGGCGCTATGTGAAAAATGGAGTTTGGAGCCCGCTCTACACCACTTGGAGCAGCAATCACCAGATCGTGGCATTGGTCAACGGAGCCACCCCTCCCACCGCTCTTTCGCTTTATCAATCCTCCACTTTGGCGAGCTATCTGAAGCCCTATCTGGATGCTTCTGGAAAGGTGAAAATCGGACCGCTGAGTGTCCTCGTCATGATGGAATTGGGCCAAACGGACCACAGCAGGTCCTGCTTTGACTATCAGGACATGGTGCTTCTGGTCACCTTCAGCACCCAACGCCCCAACAACGGCCACGGCAACAACCTGGACGGTGTGGACTCTTCCAACCCAGGTCAAGGTCACGGCGGCCCCAACGGCGCGGTCGATCCATCGGGTGGGGTTGATGACGAAGCCCATTAAACACGAACTTCCTCCCGTCACATGAAAACTCTTTGTGCCGTTTCCCTTCTTGTCTGCGCGGCCTCGCCCGCCGCGTGGTCCGAAACCCGCGCTTCCGCAGCTCCGATGCGCGACGCGGCAACTCATGAGCAACTGGTGAACACGTATCGCAAGACCTCTCAAGAGGATCCGCTTCGCAATATGAAGCAGATCCAAGGGGAGGATCCTTCGGTGGTCAACCGACCTAAGGATATCATCAGTGATTCCGATATCATCAGCTTTAATGGATTGGTCACCTTGGTGCCGAAGCGGGCGATCCTGAACATTCCTGCCAAAATGGCGGATCGTCTCAAATTACAGCCGGGCGCGAAACTGCTGGGCTGGGCCGCATTTTATGAACAAAACCGTGGATGGATCACCACGGTGGAGGTGACCCGGGCTCAGGCGGAGGGGAACAAGCCCTTCGACGAAATGCTCGCCACCCGCATTGGTAAAAGCACGAATCTGGTAGTGGCGACTTATCAAGGTGGTCCGATCTCAGTCCTGCCACTCAAGGTTGAGGACCAAACCCCCGTCAAAAAATAAAAAGACTCATGAAAACTCTCAATTATTACGTCATCGCCGGATCACTATTGTTCTCCGGCCGGCTTATGGCCGATACTTACACCAATTTCATCCGCCAGGTGCAGTACCCGGGCGGTGTTTCCTATGACGGTTCCGTGGCTTCGGCAGGGCAGAGCTTGTCGCAGCTCGCGATCGATCCCGGTGGAGCGCGCTTCGAACTTTGGACCGTGAATTCAACGTTGACGGCGAGCTACCTTCTCTCCGCCAGCTATGTGGGCACTTATGTTCCTATGGCTACGCTGGCAGTCCGCTCCGAGGACACCACCTCCGCGATCCCCCGGACTCGGGCAGACCGACCATTTTATGTCGACGTGACAATAAGCGGACTCCGCAACGGCGCTGATGACCCACAGGCGTCCAAAAGCGTGAATTTCTACCAACATGTCCAGTCCTATGGCACGGGAGGGACTGGGGTTGGTCTCGACCGGACTCAGGCAACGCTTCTTTCCCAGACGTCAATCACCAAGAACTCCACTCAGAATCTGACATTTGCCATCAACTCAGTCCCTGGAGCGGATCGGACGAAGATCCGGGGGGAGCAGCGTTTTTCAATATTTTCCATTGATGACAGCCGTGGGGTTTATCAGGCACCCGCAGCCCAGCTTGCCTCACAATACATTCAGATCTGGCCGGTGGCGGACGGATCGATCGCAGGGATGGCTTCGGGCCAGAAGGTTCGTTTCACACTCCCCCAGCTCACGCTCACGCTGAAAGATCTCTACCCGAAATCCACAACCTATCTTCAAGCTTACAAAGGAAATCCGGTGTTGGGCACGATCGGAATCACGGTCCCGGGATCTTCTCTGATCGTCAATGACTCGGTGCCCCAAAACAGGGTTCTGATCCTCAATAATTACGATTCCGTGTTCGATAGCGAAGGCCGTTGGACCCTGGAGATTATCACCTCGACTCCGTTTGGCCTCGATCGTCTGGGCTACGTTTCCTTCGATCTGGATCGGACGATCCACGTGAATGGCTCGGTGACGACGATCAGAGAGTGATCAAATCCGCGTCATTCCTTCGGGACTGGCGCGGTTAATTCCGCCATCAATTCATTTCGGAAATTATCATTTCGATAGATCAGCGAGAATCGGGCTGCTTTCGAGTTACGCAGCAAGTCCTCCACTTCGGTGAAAGCCAATAGGAGAAACAAGCCCTTCACAGGTTCACGATGAAACGATTGAGTCCGAGTCACGAATTGATCCGCCACCGCCCGCTGTTGTTGGTCGGCCAGGAGAGTGCCGTGCTCTTGGGCGACTTGCTTCTTCAGGGCATCGAAGCGGGTTTCCATGAGATCGGCGGAAGCTTCGGGATCGGTGTAATGGACGGTGAGTTCGTAAAGTTTCCCGCTCAGGAAACGACCCTCGACGGCTCCGGCCTGGGTGTCCGGCAAAAAGCCCTTTTTCGGCTCAATTTTCAAAATCCGCATTGCGGGTTGATCTCCAGGAAGCGAAATGCTCACATTCAAGGAATGTCTGGATGCCCAAGTAATCAACTTTTCCGGAGAATCGCCCCATCGGAGGCCGAAGGGCGGCTCGAGAACAGCTTGGGCCAGCACCTGACCGACCGTCAGCAACCCTATTGTGGCACTCAGTGCCCATCTGAAAAATCGCCCCCGCATGCGGCGAGCTTCGGTGGTTCCAGCCGGAATCGCAAGACGCGATCACTGCGCCGCGGCTTTGTTTTGATCGAGTCCATGCTGGCGCTTTCGCTCCTGACCGTCCTCAGCTTAGCCCTTCTCAAGCTTTCCCTCAATGTTCTGGTGCCCCGGCAGTGGATTTTACAGCAGGTCGTTACGGACGCCTACATGACTTACGAACGTTCCTACGCGGAGCGGATCGAATTTGCAAAACTGGTGGCCGACGACTCACCCTGGCCGATATTTCCCGCCACCAGCACCACGGCGAATGTGGAACTCGGACGCTTGCCCGGAGACCGGATCATCACTGGAACCGTCACCCGCACCCGCGTGGCCGATCCCGGAAACTATCCGGATGATGGCAGTCCCAGCGAAGCGGTGGAGAAGGCGAATCCCTCTGCCATGAAAGTCTGGAAAGCCCAAAGCATCGTCACCTACACGGTGGGGGGCCGGACCTATGCAAAATCCCGAACCGTCATTCGCACCCAATGAAACCGCTGTTCCGCCGCATGCACAGAGGTTTTACTCTGATTGAACTCTCCCTTGCCATCATGTTGGGAATGGCGACAGGGGCCATGGTCCTCGCCCTGTTCAACAATCAGATGGCCTTTCTCAAGATTTACTCGGCCCAGAATTTCCTCACGGAAGAGGCACCCATCATCAGTATGTATGTGGGGAAACTGGTGGGGAAGGCGGACCGCTTCCGTCTTCATAATACCGTGGAGGATGCCGCTGCAGGCCTCCGCGTGGTCGACACTCCCGACACTCCCTCGTCCGTGGTGGTTTTGAATTACCGCCAGCCGGATGGTACCGTCCGCGCTTCGATTCTCGCGTTTGATAAAGAGAGCCACGCGCTCTATTATTACGTCGTGCCTGTCAACGGTGTCCTTGGCGCACCCCAGTGGGCCGTCACCAAAAAAGCGACCGATGTGACGTTTTCCATGGAGAAAGGGATCCTGAGAATGGAGCTCAGGGGGCCATCTCACGAAAAAATCACCTATTCCGGAGCCATGCAGTAATGAAAACCTCCTTTCGCAAGCGCTGGAAACCCGGCTTTATCTCCTACGTCCTCGTCCTCACGACGGGGGCGATTCTCTCGCTCATGATGCTGTTCGCCTATCGCAAGGCGCTAGCGGCACACGCGCTGCAATCTCAAATCCAACTCCGCACCGACTACAGCGAGAAGGAAAACGCCGTCCTGCGCTCGATCGTGGCGATCACCCCGAACCGGGCGATCCGGGCAATGAAGGGTGATTCCAGAAACGCCGCAAATATCGGTCCCCTGAGCTGGCAGAGCATCTTCACCGAGTCGATCTCCCTGGCCAATGCAGGAACATCGGTTTCCGGTGAAATCGTGACATCGCTGAATATTCCCAACCTCAAGATGGGGAACGCCGGGGATTCCGCTTTGGGCTCTCCCGATAGGATTTTTGCTCCGGTCACCCCCCAGGCCAATGCCACTTTTGTTTCTCCAGGCATCAACCGCAGTCTCGGCAATGGTTATCCTGTGCCGCTGACTTGCGACGACGGAGCGACTTCCACCGCTGATCTGACCTATCCGATCATCTCCTCCAACAAGAAGTACGGCGCACTCGCCCAGGCCGGCTTGAATTCGGCGACGCTGAACGGAGACGGAGTCAACACCTACGGGTTATCCGTCGCAGATTACTCCGGTTTCACCAGGTTGAAATATCCGAACATCAACTTCGGCTACGCGAAGCCGGGAGATCCCTTCGTCGCAAAGAGAAACTGGTGGGCGTTCTCCGTCGATGTCGCCGGCAATGATAGCAACCTGACCAAAGTTGCTCTCTCGAAGCGCAACTATGTGCTCTCGATTTATGAAATCCCCTCCCAACTTTCGATTTCCGCCTCCTCCTACATGTCGTTCGGCCAATACGCCTCGGGAGAAGCTTGGCAGAACGTCAACATCAGCGGGGCGGTCTATGCTTCAAAAGCGAAGGTTGAAGGGACGCCGACGCTCTCTTCGTTGTCCACACGCCGCAGCATGACCTTGCCCAGCGACACGACGTTCGGTGGCAAGCCCTTGCCGAACAACCCGTTCGCTCCCGGTGTTCGGGAAAACTATCAGCTCACGGTGGGTGACTTTTTCCCGGTGTCCCTTGCTTCCGAGAGCGGCCGGGCCGCGTTCGTGCCGATCAACCGGGGCGCGAATTTCTTTGATCGCTTCGCGCACGCCGACGAGACGAACGCCGTTTCCTCCACCACTTGGAACAACTATTCCGTCGGTGCCTTACAGTGCGCCATGCGTCTGGATATCATTGAAAGGAATAGCGCTATTGACTCTGCTCCGACGGCTGTTCGTTTTTCCTACATGAAAAACGGCGTCCGCTTCGAGAAGCGCATTGAGTACACCGGCGGACCAGTAATCGGTCTGGATAAGAGTTGGACCTATTGCGCTAAGCAAGATGAGAACCGTAACTTCGGCACCAATGTGTATGAGGTGGCCTACTATGGGACAAAAACCGATGGGACAACCGGTGTGGTCTCGACACTACCTGGGATCACGGGATCCGTCGACTTCACCAATGACATGTTTGGTGCTACGGGGTCAGACCATCTAGTTTATTACAGGTCCGCCCCTCCCTTTGACCGATATTCACAGAACGGGAAATGGTACATCGCTGTCTATCCGCCGCGTTTCAAGGAATACCTGGCTGGAGAGGGCGCGGATAGCGTCGCAGTGAACAACTCGCTTGTCGTGAATGTGGATTACACCAGCATCCTTTTGCCGCAGCCTTTGATTCCATGCACGGAGCGGGACTATAGAGTGGTTCTGAAAGAGTGCAATGATATGACGTCGTTCCCCAAGGGCTTCTCACTGGTTACCAATCTCCGCACCTATTTTGATGATAATTTCAACATGGTACTTTACAAGGACGGGGTTCCCGCAACCCCAGTGCCTGCGGGATACACCGGCACTGCGGATACCTATTATCCGCCATGTTCCATTTTTGCCCCGGAAAAACGATACGGTTTGGATGCTGAGCCGTTAGAGGTGGATTTGCATGGCCAGATCGGCTCACTCGCCAGTGAGACTGATAAAGACCCTGTAAGGCCGCTGGACGCGAAAAGCGGTCGCGACGTGGTGATGGCGCCAAGCAAGATCAAGGTCAATCTCCGCCCTATCACCCATCCCGCCGAACTTCCGCCGATCACCATGATGAACTGGCTGATCCTGCTGGAAGAGCGCCGGAATGAATATTACTCCCCTACGGGAAGTCCGTGGTAAAACCCGGAATGAAGAGCTTTCTCTGAGATCTTTGGCCCAACGGGACTGCATCCCTCAGCCCAGGGCAACGTCCTGGGTCAGACCATGCAAAGCCATTGGCGGCTTGAAAGGTCGCGATCCGGGGGGCGATCGACGCGCCCCTGTATTGCTCCCCGTTGGGGCGCATGAATCTTGGCGGATGTTACCCAGCCCGATGGGCTGGGCTGAGGGATGTCGGCCCTTTGGGCCGGAATTCGAACGCCGGGGTGGGGTCATTCCACGGTCATGGCAATATTCGCGTCGATTCGCGTTCGTTCGCGGTTGCTTTTCTCAAGGTGAGGCCACCCCACGCGTCTTCGCCAGCCCCCAGCCCCTGAACCCAAGCCCCTCGTTGGCTACTTGGTTTCCCGAAAGTAGTATCACAGGGACAGGGAAATCAATCCTCCACATAGAGGATTCGTCCGCAGTCCTCGCATTGGGCGATTTCCCGGCCGGCCTGCGCTTTCATCACGGTCGAGGCGATGAGCTTCATGTGGCAGCCCTCGCATTTTCCATCGCGCATCGGAGCGACGGCGAGACCGGCTTTGGTTTTCATCAGGCGGTTATAGAGTGGGATGATTTCTTCCGGCACCAGCAGCGCGAGTTTCTCCCGCTCGCCAGTGACTTCGGTGCGGGCCGCCAGCGTGCGTGCGTGCCTCTCAGCGATCGAGACGAGGTCTTCCTCCACCAGCTTGCGCGTGTGGGCAAGCGCGGCTTCCGCCGTTTTCAAGGCTTTGCGGAAACCGCCCACTTCATCCATGGCTTCGAGTTCCTTGGTTTCGAAATCGTCCAGATCCTTTTCGTAGCGGGTGATTTCATGACCCAGCGCTTGGAACTCATCGTTCTTGCGCGTTTCAAATTGTTGCAATTTCAGACGCTTGATCGTCGTGCGGCGCGTCTCGGCATCGAGTTCGATTTTTTTCACCCGCAGTTCGCAATCGAGCAGCGCCTGATGGGCTTTCGCGACGGCAGCTTCATCGCCGGCGAGCTTTGCTTTGGCCCGTGCCTCGTCCTGAGGCAGCTTTTCGAGATCCTTGCCGATCGCCAACAAGCGGCGGTCCCGATCCTGAAGAATTAACAACGCGCGAACTTCGTCTTGCATGCCTGTTGGGTAAACGGCTGGGACGGCGACGGCAAGCCTTGCTTATACTGCCACGCATGATGATTTGCGGATTTATCAACGCTGGCGATGACGTGGGTTCGAGGTTTGACTTGGACTGCGTGCAGCCTGCTGCCGCTTTGCGTGAGCCAGCCTGCTGGCCACGACGGCTCGCAGCGGGCTGCGTGGCCGAAAGTGGCAGCAGGCTGCACGCAGTCCAAAGCTTCGCGTCACCCGAAATCACAAATCCTGATGCGCACCAGCATGCACCGATGTCGGCAGCGTCTGGAGGCGGATCTGGGAAACAGAGGTTTGTCAGATGGCGTCCCTTTTCCTCAACGCATCCGTCGCATAGAGCCCGATGGCCAGCCAGATGAGGGCGAAGGAAAACAGGCGGGTTGCGGTCATCGCCTCGCCGTAAAGTTTCCAGCCGATGAAGAACTGCAAGGTTGGTCCGATGAATTGCAGGATACCCAGTGTGGTGAGCCGGATCGTCCGTGTGGCATGGCCGAAAAACAACAGTGGCAGCGCCGTCGCCAAGCCGGTCCCGACGATCAGCGCGGCATGCGGAAAACTCCCGCCGAACGCCGCCTGCGGACTTGGGTTACTCATGATCAGCCAGCCCAGCGCGAGCGGTGCCAGCAGCGTTGTTTCCGCCGTCAGACCGACGAGCGAACCCAGCGGCGCCCGTTTTCTCACTACCGCATAAAGTGAAAATGTCAGTGCCAGCGTCAACGCCACCCACGGGAAATGCCCGACCGCCGGAATCTGGATCGCCACACCGGCGAGCGCGAGTGCGATGGCGGCGAGTTGCCAGCGGCTGTTCTTATCCCCGAACCATAACGCCCCGAACAGCATGTTGAAAAATGGATTCAGATAGTAGCCGAGCGCCCCCTCGATGATGTGGCCGTTCAATGTGGCCCAGACATAGAGCAGCCAGTTCGATGCCAGAAGAGTGCCGGAAAGCAAATGCCACCCGACTGCCGCCGGTGTTCTCAGTCCGGCGGAAAGTTGCTTCAGTTCTCCCCGGACTGCGAGGACGGCGAGCAATAAAACGAGCGACCAGAGCGTTCGCTGAGCCACAATCGTCGGCGGCGGCAGGAAATGGAGGAGCTTCCAGAAAATCGGCAGAATCCCCCACAGAAAAAACGCGGCCACCGCCGCCATCACACCTGAACGATTCCGATCCACGCGGAAAAACTGTGCCATCCGTGTTGTCTGGCGAAGCGAAAAAGGAAAGCCGCTTTTCCTCGTGAAATAATGCGGGTTGAAAAGCCCGCGCCCCTCAAATCATACTCCGCGCATGTCCGCCGATCGCCTCTCGATTCCCCAATACGCCATGGCCCTCGCCCATGTTGCCAGTCTGCGGTCGGAGGATCCCTACCGGAAAGTCGGAGCTGCGGCGCTGGATTTCGACAATCGCGTGATCGGCACCGCCTACAACGGCCTTGCTCCGGGCTACAATCCGCCCCTCGGATTCTGGGACGATCGAGAGGCACGCCAGAAATTCATGCTCCACGCCGAGGTGAACCTGTGCAGTCTCTTCCGCCGTGGTGAGGCGAAAATTGTGGCGACCACGACCATGCCGTGCACCGCTTGCATGCAGACGCTGTGTGCTTACGGCATCAAGGAAATCTACTACCGCGAGATCTACCAGATCTCCGATGCCCCGGAAATCGCCGCGCTTTACAACGTGAAGTTGGTGCAGGTGACGGACTATCCGCTCGCTGTTTAATTCTCGCGTAGCTGGCGCGTCTCGCGCCAGGCCGTTGTCGGAACATCTTGCTCCGACCTTACGATCACACCAACTCCGCCGCAATCGGATCCACCAGAGCGCGGCCATGGTGGATCAGGATGATCTGATTTCCATCGATGCGGGCAAGTCCTTCTGAAGCGAGGTGGGCGGCACGTTGGCGGGCGTCCGGGCTCAGGAGATCCAGGGAAATGCCATCCTTAGTGCGCAATCCGAGAGCGATGCGTTCAAGGCGACGGGCCTCGACGTCGAGGGTTTCGGACTCGGTGAGGGCGTGGCCGATGGATTGGACCTGGGCGACGTAGCGGGCGGTGTCGGGCACATTTTTCCAGCGGACGCCGTCGAGCGTGGAGACAGCGGACGGGCCGAGGCCGAGGTAGTCTTCGCCACGCCAGTAGCCTTGGTTGTGCGAGGAATGCTGGCCGGGTTTGGCGTAGTTCGAGGTTTCGTAATGATCGAAACCGGCGGCGGTGAGCAGCTCGTCCGCGAGGTGGAAAAAGTCGGCGTCGTGATCTTCATTCTCGCGCATTTCGCCACGGCGGAGCGATTCAAAAAACGCGGTGTCCTCCTCGTAGGTGAGATTGTAGGCGGAGATGTGATCCGGCTTCAACGCGATTGCATGCTTCAGCGTTTGTTCCCAATCTTCCTTCGATTGGCCGGGAATGGAGAACATCAGGTCGATGTTGATCGAGGGGATTCCTGCCTCGCGGAGGATGCCGATGGATTCGCTGGCCTGCGCGACCGAGTGCTCGCGGCCGAGGATTTCCAGCACATGCGGCGTGAAGGATTGGATGCCGAGCGAGACCCGGGTCACGCCGAGCTCGCGGAAGAGCCGGGCTTTGGTGGCATCGAAGGTTGCGGGATTTGCCTCCATCGTGACTTCATCGAGTTTCGAGAAATCGATCTTTTCGTGCAGCGCGGCGAAGAGGCGCGAAAGATGGCCGGGCGAGAGCATGCTCGGTGTGCCACCGCCGAGGTAGATCGTGCGTGGGGTTTCGGTGAGCCGGAGCCGGGACTTCGTTTCCGCCGCCAACGCATCGACGAAGCTGCCAACCGACGTCGCACCCGGCGTGTGCTTGTAAAACGAGCAATAAGGGCAAACGCGGTGGCAGAACGGAATGTGTAGGTAAAGCAGCAAGGCGCGTTCGGTTTAACACGGAAATCTCCGGTCGCAATGGCTTTGCCGGAGAATTTTACCACGGAGACACGGAGGGAAGAGGGAGGTCACGGAGAAGAGTTGGATTCTCAGAACCCATCTTCGAGTCCGCATCCGATGGATTTTTCAAAGTCTAAAAACTATCTTCCCTCCGTGCCTCCGTGCTAAAATTCTCCAGGTGACAGCTCAATATTGGATCATTTCCTCCAAAGTCCGGCCCGATGCGAGGATCTGATAGTCATCGTAGGTCACCTTTTCCGCAGGTGGCCAGAAAACCCCGGCGGCGATTTGCTCCGCCACCCACGCGGCGCAGGCTTGGGCGGCCTCCAGATCGGCGGGTTCAAAATCCGCCCATTCGTGGATCGATACATCGGATTCGGTGGCGCCGAGGGTGAAATAACAAGGCACCGGCAGCGTCTGCTCGCGACCCATCACGGCGGCGGCATAGAGGGGGAGTTGAAGATTGTGCCAACGGAAATTCGCGGATTTCCCTCTCTCCTCGCCTGCGTAAATGACCGGGTCCTCCATCGTGTAATGCGCAGGCAGCACGGTGGCTGTGGTGATTTTCCGGCGATGTGCCTTATCCACGCCATCCACTTTTCCGGTCTTGTAATCGAGCACGCGAAGTTTCCCTGTGTCGCGGTGGCGGTCGATCCGGTCGATTTTCGCCACGATGAACGCATCGCCCACCGGAATCTCGACCTTGCGTTCGACATCCACGATTTCCCACCCATCGACCCGCTGCGCCGCCTGGACTTTGGCAAGCCAGAGGAAACGCTGGCGCATCGCCTCGGTCTGGATTCTGACCGCCAATGGCGCGCGCTTGTCGAACCACTCGATCACCACGCGGTCGAGTTCGCAGGAAAGCCAGTCATGAATCGCCCCGGCATCTTCCAATCCGCGCGCCTCCACATCGCGACCCCAGCGTTCCAAAACCTCATGCGCCACCGTGCCGAAATCCCGCGCATTCCACTCGCCGCGACCGGTGTCCGTGCCCTGCATGCCGACGACGTGTTTCAAATAGTAGCGGAACGGACACGCCAGATAGGCCGAGAGAGCCGTCACGTTCAGGCGCTTCGGCGGATCGATCTTGCGTGGCTGCCATTGCCAATCCTTCTCCCAGCGCAACCCTGCTTCCGGCGGCTCGATTTCGCGGAAAAGCGTCTTCACGCGCTCTGGCAATTCGTCGCGCTCTGCCGCTAGCAAAAGGCGCGACGGCAAAAGAGCATCGCCGCCCGCGCCGGATTTTCCGCAGATCACATCCACGCGGCCATCCTTACGGCGTGACTCGACCATCGATTGATAGAGAAACGCATCCCGCGCCGCACGGTCCGCATCCTTGATCAGGCCCAAGCGTTCGCGGCTGGCCTCGCTGAGCCATGGCTCGCCACCGCTGCGGGCGGGCACCTTGCCCTCGTTCATGCCGCAGAGCACGAGGTGCTTGCCGGGCTCGTGAAAAAGCTCCAGCCAGCCCTGCACATCGATTACCCGTCCTTCCGGCGGCAGCGGGGCGGGGGAGGGCAGCTCGGAAAGCATCAGCTCGATCCAAAACCGTGCGCCACGTTCCACCCGAGCCATCATCGGCTCCGCTTCCGCCATCCATTCGATCATCGCGAACGACGTTTCCTCTGTCGCCGGTCCGGTGCGCCCGACGGTTTCCAGCAGCCGTTTCATCACGCCGCTGAAATCCTCCCGTAGAAAACTCCCGCGCCATCCTTCGAGCGATTCGGCAGCCCGGCAAAGTTCCTCCGCGGATTCCTTTTCCCACTCGTTCCGAAAATTTTCCGCTGCGGTCCTGCGTTGCAGATCCGGCGTCCGCACCACCATCCAGCGATCGCGGAGTTCGGACAGGCGCTTGGCCTTTTGCGCCCGCTTGCCGCTCACAAGCACGCCGGTTTCCGGCAGGCAAAGTAGGTCCGCCATCGTTGCCAGCGTGGGATCGGCCAGCCACGCGCACCAGATCCTCAACCAGCGCGAAAGTCCGGTGGTTATGGGATTTTCCGCCGGGTGAAATGCCGGCCAACCCTCGCGGGTGAATGCGCGAGCCAGTTCCGATCCCACCTCCGCGTCCGCCGATCCCAACGCGAGATCGATGGAATTGGTCTTCATTCCGCACACGATTTTCAAAGCTTCCGCCGCTTGCTGTCTCGGGTCTGCAGTGACTTGCGCGGAATCCGGCCATGGCAAAGGTCGGTCCGCCCAAGTGGCCAATGGTCGTCCGATAGGTGAAAAATTCGCCTCCTCATGTTCCGGTGCGCCGATCAATGCGGTGACTTTTCCGCTCCATGCCAGCAACGCGCGTTCGACGAGCGGCGGCATTTCGGGAACGCCTGCCAACAAAATGTGCGGAATCCCGGCAGGGATGTTCACGCCCTCTGCCAGCGACCGACTGCGGCTTTTGTATCCCCAGGATTTCAGCTTCTGTTCCACCCGCTCCTCCAGTCTGCCAAGCGCATCCCACCGCTCCGCCTCCACCGTTTCCCGCAGCTTGCGCGCGGCGACGGTGAGCGTGAGTCCGTTTTCCTGTAGCGAGCGCCGGAGCTTCACCATTTCCCGCGCCAGTCCTCCGGCCCAATCGCTGCCTTCGCCGGGTTTTTCGGGAAACAGTGCTTCGTATTCCGTCCAATCCCCCACGCTTTCCAATACTTCCATCCAGGCCACATGGTCCATCCAATCGGCGGTCACGTTGGCATCTTCGGTTTTTAAAAATGAACCCGGAGTCGCCATCTTCGGCGCTAACAAAGCTCCCGCGCCTTCCGCCAGTGCCTCGCGCAAGCGCCGCCCGCTTTGCGCCGTGGGCACGACCACCAGCAGGTGAGGCAGCTCGTCCCGCCGCTCCAACAGCCAGTCAACGGCTTGGGTCAGAAACGGTTGGTCCCATCCGAGAAATACGCGCTCGATCATTGCCGCGAGTTTCATCCGCAGGTTTCCCGGATGGAATCACAAATTGATGGGAAAAAGATGAGGGAGGGAAGAGGGTTTTGGACTCCAGGTCTTCGTTTTGCCGGATTTTGTGCCTCTTTGCGGCTGAGGATTTTCAAATGCCTGTTCCGTGACTGAGGAAAAAATGGATCGAAACGCAGAGGCGCGGAGATCGGAGAGAAATGCGCTGAGGAAGAGATTCGAGAGGGTGATCTAAGATCTCCGCGTTTCTCTCTGCGGCCTCCGCTGCTCTGCGTTTCGATTTTCGCCTCACTTCTTTCCGCAACTGAGGAAAAAGATGGATGGAGACGCGGAGGCGCGGAGGTAGGAGAGAAAATGCGCTGAGAGGCCGTCTAAAAATAGGGGGCGGGGACGTCTCGTCACCACGCATGGACGAGACGTCCATGCCCCTTATGCGTTCACATCCGGGCACAAAAAAACGGATGCCGTTTGGCATCCGTTTGTTTCCCTGGTTGCGGAACCGAAAATAATTACTCAGCAGCTTCGGAGTGAGCCACGGCAGGGGCGTTGGAATAGCGCCAGCGGATCTTGTTGCGCTTGGAAGCGGAACGCAGCTTGCGTTGCTTGCGCTCGGTCGGTGTTTCGAATGCGCGACGGCGGCGCATTTCTTCGAGGATACCCTCGGTATCAAGCTTGGTCTTGAGGCGTTTAAGAGCACGGTCAACGGGCTCGCCTTTCTTCATGATCACTCCACGCATGCTATGATTGTTGGTTGGTTTGGTTGGTTCCGCAGGTTTGTCGGGGCGGGGTAATTGCGGGATTGAGCAGTGCTTGTCAAGACAGAACCCGTCAGGAATTTGAAAAAAACGGGGGCTTGCTTAGAGGCTTCGCCTCATGTATTGAGCCTCGTCCTCCAGCTATCGGTGCGCAATTGCACCGTCCGTTCGGTTAAACATCCGGCTGCTGGGGCCTACAAAAACCATCCATTATGTATCGTATTCCCTTCGAACGGGTGAACTGGATTACCAGTTCATTCCTTATCGGCACTGCCCTGATCGCCTTGATCGGGGTTCCCGTCTATCTGGTGAAAGTCGGCATCGACTGGTTCCAGTTCGCCATGTTCTTCTTCTACGTGACCGCCACCATGATGAGCATCACGGTCGGATATCATCGCTTATTTTCGCATCTTTCCTTCAAAGCGAAGTTGCCGGTCAAATTCTTCACCCTCGTTTTCGGTGCCTGTGCGTTTGAAAATTCCTGCCTGAACTGGGCTTCCGATCACCGCCGCCATCACAAGCATGTGGATCACGACGAAGATCCGTATGATATTTCGAAAGGCTTTTTCTGGGCGCACATGGGCTGGCTGCTTTTCAAGCTCGACCCGGAACCGCCGATGGACAACGTCGCCGACCTTCGCAAGGACAAGCTCGTCGTGTGGCAGCACAACTATGTGCATTGGATCGGCCTCGTCGTCGGGTTGATCATTCCGCCGATACTCGGGTATTTCTGGAACCAATTCCATGGCATGGATGCCTGGACCGGCGCTCTCGGAGGCTTCCTCATCGCAGGTGTGGCCCGGATCGTCGTGGCGCAACATTGCACGTTTTTCATCAACTCGCTCTGCCACACCGTCGGCCGCCAGCCTTATTCCACCAGCCACAGCGCCCGTGACAGTGCGGTCATGGCCTTCCTCACGTTTGGTGAGGGATATCACAACTACCACCACGAGTTCCAACACGACTACCGCAACGGCGTGAAGCCATGGCAGTGGGATCCCAGCAAATGGACGATCTGGACGCTTTCCAAGCTGGGTCTTGTCGAAGGACTCCGCCGGGTGCCTGACAGCCGCATTCTTCTTGCTGAAATGGGCGAAGCCCGTCGCAAGGCCCAAAAGCAGCTCGCTGCCATCCGTGACCAAGGCCACGGCGGTGCCCACCGGGCGCTTGATGCGATGCATGAACTCGTCGAGCAGCTTTCCGCCAATTACCACGAACTGGAAAAAGCCGTCTCAGACCGCGTCCAGCTTTCGCGTGAAAAACTCAATCATTGGCAGGATGAGACGCGCAGCCTGATGCGCGAGTTCAGCCGGATGTCCTCCGTGCCATCCGCCTGATTTTTCCCGCCACTTCTGAATTCCCGAACGCCCCCGGACTGCAAAGTCCGGGGGCTTTTTTTGTGGGGGCTCGTACCACATCCAGAAAATGAAGTTACGTCATGATTGAGGGGCTTGGATTCAGGGGCTGGGGGCTGGCGAAGAAACCTCTTTTCTGACCTCTGATCCCCAGCCCCTGGCCCTAAAGTGTCCTATTGTTTGGCGGAGTTGGACAGGCTATCTGCCACCCTTTTTCATGAAATCCCGCACGGCGGTGCGTTCACTGGCGGGGAGGGATTTCAGCCATTGCTGCATCGCTTGGGGATCATACTACGCCCGCGCTTGGATCCACAAGCAGCCATTGCCGCCGTCGCCGGGACCGGTAACGAACGTTACGCTTGGTGGGAATGGGCCGGCCACGATCCGAAAGGTGCGCTCGCCGCCGCCATGTCCAGTGGATGAAAATGAGATCGGTGATCTGGTTGGGCCTGTCTTTTTTGTCCTTCGCCGTGGCCCAATAGGCGGCGATGTCCTGCTCGCTGGCGTCCATCATCCACAGGGCGAGGCGGGAGTAGAGGGAATCGTTATCCAGCGTGGCGAGAGTTTCCAGAGTGTCCGTGGAATGGAGTCTGGATTTTTTGGCCGCCACCGGCCTGGAGTTCGCGGCGGGTGGGGCTGCGGAGAAATTTTCATCCGAGCCGACGGTCTTTTCCTGCGGGCTGACTTGTTTCGCCGGAGCCGGGGCGGATCCGGAACCGGTGAGGCGCCTACCGACAAAGCCGGAAAGCAAGCCCACCGCGCAAAGTCCGAAAATCAGGGGAATGGTGGATTTTTTCACTGGGTTTAGTTCGATGACATAAACCCTGTGCCTATCAGTTGTGTCAATGGGATTCGTGGTCCCGAATGACGGGCGAAATCCGGCGAACGTTCCCAAAACGTTCCTCACGGGGCCATATCAGCCAAGCCGTAAGCGATCCTCATCTCGGCATAGAGGCGGACGTATTCCGCTTCCAGTTCTGCGGCAAACGCAGCCCTGCCGATGCGAGTGTTGCTCTCCGCGCTGGCATGCATGACGGTGCCGACGTGGATCCACAGCCGCCCGCGCTTGGCGGGCATCCATGGGCCGAAACCCGCCAGTTTTTCCGTTCCGAGAACAATCATTGGCAACACCGGCCTTCCGGAGCGGGCGGCGAGCAGGCAGACGCCACGTTTGATCGAGGCACCGCGCAGGACGGAATCGAGCCCGCGGACGAGTTCTCCTTCGGGGAAAATGCCGACCGCTTCCCCGCGATCGAGACGTCGCAGGCCTTCGCGGATCGCTGGCAATGCCGAGCCCGCGCGGTCCACTTGGAATGCGCCGCCGTGATAGAGGACATTGCGCATCAGCCATTGTTTGTGAAATTCCACCCGCGACATCCAGCTGATCCGCCGCCCGATCACGGCGCTGATCACGATGGGATCCAGATGGCTGACGTGGCTGACCGCGATCAACACGCCGCCGTTGCCATGCACTCCGTCCAGTCCGGAGGTTTTCATCCGCATGGTACAGGCGAAAACCGCGCGCCAAACGACGCGCCAGAAAT
The DNA here is from genome assembly GCA_039925065.1 of Luteolibacter sp. Taxonomy (GTDB): domain Bacteria; phylum Verrucomicrobiota; class Verrucomicrobiia; order Verrucomicrobiales; family Akkermansiaceae; genus Luteolibacter. Next base: position 7,962 of record JBDSZP010000003.1, on the reverse strand, counting down.
CGTAAAACCGCCCGGGGGCTCTTGATGGGGTCGATCCGGTCCGGTTGGATGGAGGACATCGAATCGGTGAGGGTGGTTCACGCATTTTTACAGATTGCTGGCAGAGATCGGCTGTTTTTGGCATTGGGGTGTCCCGCCAGCTTGCCGCAGATTGGAGAAAGGAGCAAGTGGCTTCGGACTGGTCTCTTTTCTGGACAGCGGGAACGGGCCTCTCCAGAGTGCGGCGACTTCATGCGTATTTCAGACCGCTACATCGGAAGACAGGTGCTACTGGGCACGCTGTATGCCGTTGTGGTTCTGGGGATCGTCCTGGTGTTGGGAAATCTTTTCCAACAAATCCGGCCGCTGATGGTGGACAAGCATGCGCCGCTGGGGCTCGTGTTCCGCTTTGTGATCAGCGTGCTGCCGCTTTCGCTGATGTACACGGTGCCGTGGGGATTTCTCTCGGCCGTCCTGCTGGTTTTCGGAAAACTTTCAGCAAATCAGGAAATCACCAGTTTCCGGGTGGCGGGCCTGAGTCTTGTCAGGCTTTCAGCGCCGGTGTTCGTCATTGGTGCGCTGCTTTCGGTGGGAAGTCTGTGGCTGAATCTCAACGTGGTTCCTTATTCGAAGGCCTCGATGTACCAATTGATTTACGATCAGGCGTCGCGTGATCCGGATTCACTGCTGAAGCCCGGCGTGGTGCAGGGGGATTTCAGGCCGGACGGAGATACTTTCAAAAAGGTGCTCATCGAGGGGAAAAGCGGGAGCTGGGTGACCGGCTTTCATTTCTACCAGACTTCGAAAACCAATTCGCTGGAAACAACCTACGTCCATGCCGGTCGGGCGGCCTTGTCGGTGGACCCGGTGAAAAGCCAACTGAAGGTGAAGCTCGAAGATGCTTATTTCGAGACATGCAACGAGAAAGGCGAGATTTCGACCGGGTTTGCCGAGCTCGCCGAGCCACTCCTGATCGATCTGAAGGATCCGAAGACGAAGCTCAAACAGAGCGCGATGACCAATCAGCAGATCCTCGAGGAAATCGCCACCAACCCGGACCTTCCCAAGAAAAAGCAGGTGTCGCTGCGGGCGGAAATCACCAAGCGTTATTCGTTTTCGATGGCTTGTCTGGCATTCGCATTCGTCGCCGTTCCTCTCGGGCTGAACTCCCGGCGCAAGGAGACTTCAGGCGGGCTGATCATCAGTCTCCTCATCGGCACCGGATATTTCCTCGTCACGATGCTGGCCAACCAATTCAAGACGGATACCGGAGCCGTGCTGGTGTTGTGGGCACCTAACGTTGCCTGCGTTTTGTTAGGTTTATTTCTTTTCCGCCGGGCGCGCTTTAGGTAAGGTGCGGGTGGCTCGATGAAATTTTTCCGCCCGATTTACAAAGCAACCCGCGACATTCGGGATTTTTTCGCGTCAGAGCGTGTTTCGCTGGCTCCCTTTCTCAAGGATCTGAAGGGTTACGATTTTCTCAAATTCCGGCAGGACGCATGGGCGGCGGCGAACGTGACGGTGCTGGCCATTGCCCAAGGCATCGCCTTCGCGGCCATCGCCGGGCTGCCGGTGGTTTACGGAATCATTTGCACCGCCATCGCTGCTTTCGTGGCGCCGCTTTTCGCGGGATCGCGCCACACCATCCTCGGGCCGACCAATGCGACGGCGGCGGTGTTGTTCAGTTTTTTCTCCCTGCATCCCGATCTGGGTGCCCGGGCGACCGAGTTGATGCCGTTGTTGGTTCTGTTGGTCGGGTTGATCGCGACAGCCGGGGCAGTGTTTCGCGTGGCGGATCTTTTACAATACGTGTCCCGGAGCGTGTTGGTCGGATACATTTCCGGAGCGGGAGTCCTGATCGTGGCGAATCAGATGAAGGCGCTTCTGGGCGTGGAGGCGTTTTTAAGTGACGACAAGTCATCGACGTTGGCGAGCTTGTTGGTGGGGTTGGTCAGGGCGGTTCCGCATAGCAACTGGGTCTCGTTGTTGATCGGGGTGACGACCTTGTTGATCTTCGTGGGGTTCCGCCGCTGGCGTCCTTCCTGGCCGGCTTTTGGGATCGTTCTGGTGATTTCCTCCGCGCTTTTCGGAATGCTGATTCATTCGAAAATCGGCCCGTTCGCAGGGGTGAAAACGTTCGCGACCTTTGGGATGAAGGAGCTGATGCCGAAGATGCCCCATCTGGTCGGCGTGGAATTCTTCGAGGATATTTCCGCCCTGATGAGTATCGCGTTTGCCCTGGCCTTTCTCGCGTCGTTGGAAAATTCGCTGATGGCGAAAACCCTGGCGTCGAAAACCGGCGACCGCACGGATGCGAATCAGGACATGCTCGCCGTGGGCATGGCGAATCTTGCCAGCGCCATTGCCGGGGGAATGCCGGCGTCCGGCTCGCTAACACGTTCGATGCTGAATCACGAGTCCGGCGCACGGACGCGGTTTGCTTCGTTGATTTCCGGCCTTTATACCATGGTCTTCGCGGTATTGATCGCCGCATCGGTGGGGTGGGGGGCTCCGCTGATCGACTACGTGCCGAAGGCCGCGCTGGCGGCTCTGGTGATCGCCTTGTCATTTTCGCTATTTAATATCCGGCACATCCGGATTTGCCTGCGCTCCACCTCGGATGACGCGGCGGTGCTGATCATCACTTTCATCGCCACGCTGCTCGCTCCCTTGCACGTGGCGATTTTCATCGGCGTGGCCATTTCCATCACGCTCTTCCTGCGTAAGGCGAGCCGGCCTTATCTGGTGGAATATGATTTCAACGAAGCGGGCGAGCTTCGCGAGATGGGGGAAAAACGTCAGCGCCCGATCCCCGCGATCTCGATTGTCCACGTTGAGGGGGATTTGTTTTTCGGTGCTGCCGAGCTTTTCCGCACGCAGATCCAGCGCACCGTTTCGGACCCGGCGATCCATGTGATCATCCTCCGTCTGAAAAATGCCCGGCATCTCGATGCCACCAGCGTGATGGCGCTCGAGGACCTGATATTGTTCATGCGGGGAAGGGGCCTGCACCTCATCGTTTCCGGGGCGACCCGTGAGGTCTATCGAGTGCTGAAAAAATCGGGGATTCTCCTCACCCTGCAGGACGGCTGCGACCGCCGTGCCGCGGAGAGTAATATTTTCCTGACTAATCCCCAGAACCCGAACCTTTCCACCCGTGCCGCACTGAAACGCGCCCAGCAATTGCTCGGCACCGACAAGGCGGACATCCGGATTTTCTACGACCCCAACCAACACCAAGCCGCCCCATGAAACGCTCCATCATCGCCGTTCTGATACTTGCCATCATCGGAGCGTTCGCGTTCTGGTGGTTTTCTCCCGTTCAAGTCCTGAAACGCCGCTCACTCACGCTTTTGCGGACGCTGACTCTCGAATCCGGCAGCAACAGCCCAAGCCGGCAGATGGGAACCTACTCGCTCAATGCCCTGCTGGCGAACGACGTGGAGTTGGAAAACCCGACCATCAAGGACGCGAACGGCAGTTTCGAACGGGCCGAGCTGGAATCCGTTTTTTCCTGGCTCTGCAGCACGGCCAAACAGACCCGCTTTGAATTGAATCGATTCCGCTCGATCACCATCAACGGCGATCACGCGAAAGTGGAACTGTCGCTCACCGGCTTCGTCGAGCTCCCGACTTACCGCCCGGCCGATGGCAAATTCGATGCCGCTTTTGATTGGGTGAAGGAAAAGGACGGCTGGCGCATCACTCGCGCGAGCTGGAAGGAAGCTCCGTAATCGTTCAGTCTCCCAGGAAAACAAACTCCTCCGCCACGCGGTTCAGCGAGAGTCTGGCCGTCGGCATGGCTTCGGCGAGCGTGCCGAACAGCTGGCGCGTTGCGGTTCCGGCAGCCTGGCGGTTGTCGGCGGCGCTGCGGTAGGCTTGTTGGGCGAAGGATTCGTAAAACTCCAGGTTCGGGCCGCCGCATTTTTCGCAGCGAGCTTTCAGGAAGCCGGGGTAAAGTCCGGTGAGCACGAGAAATTGATTTCCAGCGGCGACTTGCAGGTGAAACCGCATCCGTCCCTTTGCGGAAGAAATGATGGAGATGAAATCCGCCGCGCGGGTGAAACCGCAGGCGAGGTTCTGAAGCGGATCCGCCGGATCGGGGCAGATGCTTTTGGCCATCACTCCGGCGACGTAATCGGCCAGATCGGAATCGTTGAGATCAGCTTGGAGAAACGAGTGCCGGACGAGCACGTAAAAATAAAAGTGCGGCGATACCTGGATCGCGCTCGGCGAGTCCAGCAGACCGCGCAGAACCTCCTTCAGATCAAGCATTTCGCGGAGCGCTTCCGAGTCGGTCCACAGCTTCTCCAAATGCAGCCGTTGTTCATCGGGAGCGAGCACGGACGCGACGAAATCAAAGTCCGCGCCGGTGAACCGGGGACGGCTTGATATTTTCCAATGCTCCAGCATGAAACCGCTTCTAGCAAACATCGGGCCGATTTGAAAAGAAAAATATAAGGATGTCTTAACCATCGGCCGATCCTGCTCTCAAAATCGGTTTTTTGAACACCACTCGGCGGTCGCCACCGATCAGGCCCGATTCCCGGAAATCGGCCCGAAATCGGCTGAAAAATTAGAAGTTTTTAGTAAGGAAATCCGTAATACCCGTCCCTCATCCCCCGGGAAACGGTGGTTTTACCCCCAATTGGTGGTAGGCAGTTTTGTCTTGTTTCCACATCTTGAGGCGGTTATGTCGGCCCCGCCCCAAAGGGGACTAAACACGATGAACATGACCCGGAACCTAAAATCCGTGGCCCTGGCAATCGCCGGCGTCATCCTTGTTCCCAGTTGCTCGACAATTGGAAACGCAAACACAAACCATCGAAACAATCCGGCTGACCCGCAATACGCAGTGCAGTCGATACAACACGGCAAAGCCTCTTAGTATTCCGTCGGGACCAATTCTGGAACCCGCACGGCAAGTGGCGAACGCCTCTCGAACACGGCCTCCACCGCAGCTCACAAGACCCTTCCTATGGGAACCAAAGTGCGCGTGATCAATGAGGCGAATGGCAAATCCGAAGTGGTGACGATCACTGACCGCGGTCCTTATGTGAAAGGCCGGATCATTGATGTGACCGTTGGCTCGGCCGAAAGACTCGGCTTTGTCAGCAACGGCGTAGCGTCCGTACGAGTCGAAGTGCTCGGTAAAATCACGACGGAAGAGCGTTAATCCGCGATCCAATCCTTAAATCCGAAAACCCTGTGCTTCCCTTGAGGCACAGGGTTTTCATTTGGAAAGACGCTTTTCCACGTCGTCGAGTACCGCCCGCGAGGTGAGCATCATCGGGTGCATGATCACGGGGAATTCCCGGTTATCCGCACGGTCCCAAACGGAACTGCTGGGCGGCAGGATGATCAGGTCCATCGGCGTGCGGTAGGAGGCGATCGGTATTTTTCCGAGGCGACCTTCGGTTTTTTCGAGATTTGTGAGAAACAGGCTGCCGGGGCGCATGTCCTCCGCTCCTTTGGTGGGATAAAGCCAAGCGGCGCTCGTGCCGTGGTGCGGTGAGGAAATGGTGATGAAATTCCGACAGCGCGCCGCACCTCCGAGTTCCTGTAAATACTGGCGGCTGGCGACCCCACCCATGCTGAAGGCGACAATGCTGATCGGTTCCTTCGGGCCGAATTCCGCATCGATCTCTTGTTTGAGATTCCGCGCCACGAGATCCAATCCGCCCCGGCCATCGATCGGCTTCAGCTTGGCCACGTAACACTCGAAGCCTTTTTTCTCCAACTGCTGCTTCATCATCTTGAATGTGCTGCCGGTCTCAAGGAATCCATGCACCAGCACCACGCGCGGCACGGCCGGGCGCGAGGCAACCGGCGGATTTGTCACACAGGATGGGCCGGCCATGCAAAGCGTGGCAAGGAGAGGAAGCAGTTTTGTTCTCATGTAAGAAAATATTAGCCGGGAGGCCATTCCATCTGGCGTCCACCGAGAAGATGCACATGCAGATGGGGAACCGCTTCGCCGCCGTCCTTGCCGTTGTTGATGACGAGCCGGTAACCGGAATCCGTGATTCCTTCGCTGCGGGCGACCTTCGCTGCGGTGAGCAACAGATGGCCCAGCAGCGCTTCGTCGGCGTCGGTGGCCAGGGCCACACGCGGGATCGCCTTGCGGGGAATGACCAGAATGTGCAGCGGTGCCTTGGGGGAAATATCGCGGAAGGCCACACAGCGTTCGTCTTCGTAAATGATCGTTGCCGGGATCTCCTTGTCGCAGATTTTTTCGAACAATGTCTTCTCGCTCATAGCTCCGGAGAATGGCACGGCGGGCGGTGCTTGCAAGCCCGGCGATGACGTCTTTTTTATCGAAAGATTGAATGGCCCGCTGCCGGAATTAGAGTAAAACTGCCCCATGGAATACGCACGAGTCACCTGTCCCACTTGTTTTGAGGTCTTCGAAGTCGTCGTTCCACCAATTGATGAAATGCCGGCCGAAGTGGACTACGATTGTGAAATCTGCTGCCGCCCGATGATCATCGTTTTCACCGAACAGGAAGTCTACGCCAAGGGCCTGGCGGACTGATAGCGGTCCGTTGTGGCGGCGCGTCTATGACCGTCGCTGGCTGATTTTTTGAGGATCGCATCACCTTGATTCCTGGTCACGCGGAAGCGCGGATGGATTGTTAGGTATTCCTATGAGGCCGCCATTAATTAATGGCAGGGACCGTTTTGCCTTCGGCCATGCAGCCAGCGCTTCGCGGCGTTGTCGCGCCGCCACAAGCGGCCTCGGCATTCCGCAACGGTCCTGCGAATGCGAAGTGAATGGATCCGCCATGGAAAGCCTGGAAAGCCGTTTATGGTTAGCCATTCGCCACCCATTCTCGCGGACCGCCCGGAGTTCGATCCCTGCCTTCAACCGTTTTTTCAGACTCTCACTATGAAACAGAAATATCGAAGACGCGCCGTGGAGAGATAATCTGGCCGGAGAAAGCGGTGTCGCCAGTTTTCCCAATGACTGTTTGGATTCTCGCGCAAAACCGCCGCGACGCGGAGACGGATTCTTCGCCAAGTATTCAAATATCCGCTACGTTATTCTCTTGGAGTCCTCTGCGTCCCCGCGTCTCTGCGCGAGAGTTCTGGAATTCAACGTTTCCAGCCAGCCTCTGAGATCCAAGAGAATTTCTGTTGTGACAAAATCGGCAGTCAGATTCCTGTTGTCGGACTCAGGATGTCTTGATAGGCATTTAACTCTACCCGCAAACTGCCATGAAACCAAAATTTCCTCTTTTTCCATCTGTTACGTCATTGGTTCTGCTCTTTTCCCTGCCGGCCTTTGCTGACGACACCCCAGTTGCGGGAAATCTCAATTACACCGGTTGGGGGAAATTTGCCCAGGGAATCGACATGGGGGCGAACTCCGAGACCAGTTTTAATTGGCTCGGCTCGAAAACCACCGGTTTTGACATCGTGGAGGCACAGGGTGTTTTCCTCTGGCGCGACACCATCATCACTTCGCCTGTTTCTTCAAAAAACAAAATGCAGTTGGATGGAGCCAACGCGTTGTCGCTCTACAAATCGACGGGATCCGCTGGAATCGTGCTGGCTCCTGAGGCTGGCAAGATCACCTTCCCAGCCGGAACCGGTAGCGCGACCGGAAGTGGAATCTACTTCGGTAGCAGCACCAATGCCACCCTGAGCGCGGCCTCTGACGGCAGTGCCATTTTTCCTGGGCAGGTAGCTTTTCAAAACGGGCTCCAACTCACCAATGGCGCTCTGAGCATTTTCTCCGCTACCGCTGCTTCATCCTCAAGCGGAGCTCTCACCGTTGCAGGGGGGATTAGCGTGGGCATGGATTCATGGATCAACGGAGTCCGAATTGGTAGAGGTGCGGGCAATATTGACAGTAATACGGTTCTGGGGACTGATGCTCTGTCTTCAAACACAGGCGCCTGTTGGAATACAGCAGTGGGCGCGCGCGCCCTGTATTCCACCACCGCCAGTTATAACACAGCGATTGGATTTTCATCCCTC
>JBDSZP010000002.1:0-3002 GCA_039925065.1 Luteolibacter sp. | reverse complement strand
CAGAAACGCACCCATCCACGGAGACTCCGTGCACAACCTGATTGGTAAAACATAACATGAAACCTACCCTATCCATCCTTGGCACGCTCGGTCTGCTCAGTTCATTCGCCCTCGCCGGCTCGGTGGTATCCGACACCACCGCCGCAACGCCCACCGCCAGCACGGATGCATTTTCCAATGCGCGCCGCCCGATGACGAATCCGACTTTGTTCGATCTCGCGCTGCCGACAACCAACGTGCATCCGCTTTTCATCTATCACGGCCTGCCTGACAATATCAACACCATCGCAGGCAAGCTGCCACTCGGCGGCGATGTGGAAGTCTATGCGCTGCAACTCGAATACGCGGTCAACGAACGCCTTTCGATCGTCGCCACCAAGGATGGCTACGTGGACATGAATCCTGACAACACGCTGTCGAATCAGAACGGCTGGGGAAACATCGCGGCAGGTGCGAAATACGCTTTCATCTATGATCCGGCGGCTGGCACCGCAGTGAGCGGCACGATGACCATCGAGCTGCCCACCGGCAATCACGACGTTTTCCAAGGCTCAGGCGATGGCTCAGCCAACCTCCTCGTGTCCGGATTGAAAATGGTGGATGCCTGGCAATTCGCCGGCGGCACCGGACTGGTCCTGCCATTTTCCGACCAGCAATCGACGAGCGCTTGGCTGAGCGCGCACGCCAGTTATGAAGTGTGCCCGTGGTTCATTCCCCTCGTGGAATTGAACTGGTTCCACGTGCTTTCCCCTGGCGATGGCACGGACTCGGGTGTGGTTCCGAAGATCACAAAGTTTGAAGGTGGCGACTATTTCAATCTCGGTGCCGAACACTCGGATGAAAACCGCGACTTGGTGACAGCCGCCATCGGTTTCCGCTCGCGGATCAACAAGTCCGTCGATGTGGGACTCGCGTACGAGCTTCCACTCACGGACAAGGAGGACAGCCTCATGGAAGAGCGCGTCACCCTCGATGTCGTCTGGAAATTCTGATTTTTCCTGGGTTATTGGTTGTTCACGGGCCCGGAGCGGATTGCCGCTCCGGGCTTTCGCTTTTTGGAGCGAAGGCTTTGCGATTGGCAATCGGATATTCAGAGACAACATTGGGAAAAATCGATCGTATTGCCACCTCTCTGTTCCCACACCCTCATGCTCCGCACGACTCTAGCCTCACTGGCGCTCACCGCATCCCTTCCGGCAGCGACCCAAGTTTTCCAAACCTTCGAGGGAGACGGTTTCGATGGCTGGCAAACCGAGGGCATCGCTTTCGGGATGGCTCCGGTGGTGGAAAAAACCGATGACATGACCGCCTCGCTCATCGACTATTCCGACGACCGACTCGCGGTTTCCGCCCATGGCGGCGACATTTCGCGGGGCAGCCTGACATCACCGGAATTCACGATCAGCGAGTCCTATATCACCTTCCTCATCGCGGGCGGTGACTACGCGGGGAAAACCGCCGCGCAGTTGATCATCGATGGCAAGGTCGTCCGTGAATCAACCGGAAAACGCAGCCTGAAGTGCGATCCCGCGCGGTGGGACCTCACCGAGTTCAAGGGCCGGAAAGCAACCATCAAACTCATCGATGACGAGTCCGGCGAGTGGGGCATGATCGCCGTGGACCAGATCATTTTCACCGATAACCCGAATCAGAAATTTCCGCCGACCACCAAATCCGGCAAGGCATTCGTCAGTGGATTGGCGCCCACCAACGTCGTCCCCGGCGTGAACATTCCGATCGATGGCATTCTCAAGGTGGAGGCCACGTTCAAGGACCAGAAAATCACCTCGCCCACGGCGCTCACCTTCGACGATCAGGGCCGCATCTACGTTTCCGAAACCCACCGTTTCCGCCATGGCGTGGTGGATGACCGCGATCACCTTTACTGGTATCTCGACGATCTCGCTTCCAAGAAAACCAGCGACCGCCGCGCCCTTCTCGAGAAGTGGAAAAGCAAGGTCCCCCTCGAATCATTCACCGAAAAGTCCGAGGTCATCCGCCGCCTGGCAGACACTAACGGCGACGGAACGTTGGACGAATCGAAAGTCTTCGCCGATGGATTCAATGACCCGCTCGACGGCACAGGGGCGGGAGTTTTCTACTATGAAGGCAGTCTCTATTTTTCCTGCATTCCGAAAATCTGGATGCTGCGCGACACGAATGGCGATGGCATTGCGGATCAGCGGAAAGTGGTGCAGGATGGCTTCGGCGTGCGCATCTCGCTTTCCGGCCATGATCTGAATGGCTTCACGCTCGGACCGGATGGTCGGATTTACGGCACGATCGGCGATCGCGGCCTGAGTTTCATCACCAAGGAGGGCCTGTCCTACGACTATCCGGATGAGGGCGTGGCCTTCAGCTTCGAGCCCGATGGCACGGATTTCCAAATTTTCCACACTGGTCTGCGCAACCCCAAGGAGATCGCGTTCGATGCTCTCGGCAATGCGTTTTCAGTCGATAACAACTCGGATCAGGGCGATGCCGCGCGCGTCGTTTACCTCGTCGAAGGCGGGGACTCCGGCTGGCAGATGGAGAACCAGACGATGCACAGCTTCCACCGCCAGATCGGTCTGCAAGAACGCCCGCCCAGCCGCTGGATGGATGAAAAAATGTGGGAGTTGCAAAACCCTCTGCAGCCGTCCTACATGCTGCCGCCCTGCGCCTATCTGACGTCCGGGCCATCGGGTTTGACCTACCATCCCGGCACCGGATTTCTCGAAAAGGAAGCCGGCCGTTTCCTCATCTGCGATTACCGCGGCGGCGAGGCGAACTCGGGCATTTGGTCGTTTGAAATGAAACCCAAAGGCGCGGGCATGATGATGAGCGATGCCCGCCCATTCGTCTGGGGCGTGGGTGCCACCGACGTGGAATACTCGTGGGATGGCCGAGTTTTCATCACCGACTTCATCACCGGTTGGGAATCGCACGACGACGGCCGTTTGCTATCTCTGAGCGCCGGAGAAAAAACGTTCCAAGCTGCGGAAACCGCCAGCGTCGCGAAA
>JBDSZP010000001.1:0-3882 GCA_039925065.1 Luteolibacter sp. | reverse complement strand
ATCATCCCCGGAATTGACACCGCCCCGGTTTGCTCGCCACGCTCCGGCATGTCACGCTTTGCCAATAAAGTCGCCGTTGTCACCGGAGGTGGCCGTGGAATCGGTCAGGAAATCGCCCGCGCACTCGCAGCGGAAGGAGCCAAGGTTGCAGTCGTCAGCCGCAGTGCCTCAAGCTGCGGAAAGGCGGCCGATGAAATCAATGCCGCATTTCCCGGATCCGCGACCGCTTATGCCGTGGATGTGGCCGATCATACAGCGGTTCAGGAGCTGGCGAAAAAGATCGGCGACGAACTCGGGCAGGTGAACATTTTGATCAACAACGCCGGCGTGACCCGTGACGGTCTGCTCATGCGAATGAAGGAGGAGGATTGGGACACGGTCCTCGATACGAATTTGAAAGGGGCGTTCAACACCGTGAAAGCGTTCATGCGTCCGCTGATGAAAGCGGAGGATCCGCGCATCATCAACATTGCTTCCGTCATCGGATTGATCGGAAATGCCGGGCAAGCGAACTACTCGGCAAGCAAGGCCGGGTTGATCGGATTCACGAAAGCCGTCGCCCGCGAGTTGGCCGGCCGTAGCGTCACTTGCAATGCGGTGGCTCCGGGCTTTATTACTACTGATATGACCGACGAACTTCCACAAGCGGTCAAAGACGCGGTGATCGGAAAAATTCCGTTAGCCACGTTTGGAGAAACCAAGGACATCGCGGAAACGGTGGTGTTCTTAGCAAGTCCGGCGGCGCGCTACATCACCGGTCAGGTCATCGCCGTCGACGGCGGGATGACGATGTGATCCAAGTTTTTTCAACATCCCCCCGAAAAAATGGAACTCATCCTCCTGCGTCACGGCAAAGCGGAAAACTTCAACATCGAAGGAGATTTCTCGCGGCCGTTGGTCGAAAAAGGCCGTGAGCAGGCACGCCGGGCAGCGCGGGTTTTGAAGACTGCCGGGCTGTTGCCGGACATCGTGCTGACAAGTCCGCTGGTGCGGGCAAGGCAGACTGCGGACGAGTTCTGTCAATCAGCCCAAATGCCGGGAGCGGTGATTCAAGGCTGGCTCGCCAGCGGCATGGTTCCGGAAACGGCGATGGCCGAACTGGCGGCGTTCAGGGATTTCAAGCGGGTCGCAATCGTAGGGCACGAGCCGGATTTTTCCTGCTTCGTCGAGTGGGTCCTCGGCGTGACGGGCGGCGGTGTGGAAATCAAAAAAGGCGCGATCACCTGCCTCAGAATCACCCCGCCGACCCGCTTCGGCAATCTTGCCTATCTGGTTCCGCCAAAAGTGGCAGGTGTGATCGACGCGGAGGAATGACAGGGTGCGGTTTCTCCCTTCTCTTCACTTCGGCGTTCGATGTTGGACGTTCGATGTTCCATGTTCAACTTCCCCACCGCAAAGGTCGCGAAGGGACGCAAAGCCGAGATATCGATTTAAATCCATCGAAACGCAGAGCGGCAGCGACAGGAGAGAATCGGGGGGAAAGAAGGGATTCGGCTATTTCCTCGAAGCTTTGAACTCCGCAGCCACCAAGCGCAGCTTGGAGTTCGTTACTCATGGAAAATTTCAAGGCACCTGCCAGCCGGTATGAGGATCCAGGACAACGGCGTCGAGATGCTTTCCATCGCGTAGGGGCTCGAATGCTTTGGCATCCGTGGTCAAAACGGTCGCACCGCTGACCCGTGTGGCGGCGGCAATCCACAGGTCATTCTTATCATGGAAAATGGCCAGGCTTTGCTCCTTGGCGAGCGTGCTGAGTTCAGCGTACGCGCGGATGATCCGGTCGTCGGTGAGATCCACGAGGCGTTCTTGGCAGCGGTTTCCACCTTGCCCCCGTTACGGGCTGCGGAGGAGGCGGAGGTGAATGCGCTGAGGTGGGTGGAGATTTCCGCGAGGGTGGGCTTGGGGTCGGCGAACAGCGTGCTGCCTGTGAGGGCGGTGATGATGCTGTGGGTGGTGGCTTCGAAGTCGTTGTCGGAGCTTGTGTTGAGCCAGGTTGTGGAGACACGTGGTGTCATGATCTTGATTTCTTATCAGTAACTCCGGTGAAGGAATGCGGCGGAGTGCCGCTTTCTCTATCACCGTTGACCGATAGTTGTAGCGGGATCCCGGAGTTCACCTATTAGAAAGCGGATCGTGTTGTATAATTGTCGGAGTTTCCGCCCGGAAGGCCTTTTCAAACAGAATGTGCGGCGGACTACGGATGGGAGGTGATTTTTCAACGACGATCGGTTGCTGATTCCCGGAAATCAGCGATTTCCCAACGACAATCCGTGACGGATTCACGGGAGTTTTTGAAAACTCACGACGATCGGCGACGAATTCACGGGAAGTAGTGGCTGATTCCCGGGAAGGAGGAGCTAATCGTCGTTGAAAAGGAACGGATCGTCGTTTGGAAACGATTTCCCAACGACGGAAAATGACGGATTGTTGAAGCAGGAACGGATCGTCGTTAAGGAACGATTGATTCCCGGGAATCAGCGACTGATTCCCGGAAGGAAATCCAAGGCCCCTCCTTCCGGCTGGAGAAAATTGAAGATTCAGGCACCGCGAATCATGCGAATCTGGCGAATCCATTGAAGATGACAGACCATTTGCCAACAGTCATTACCGAAGCGAAACGCGGAGTAAGGGAGGCCGCAGAGAAAGTCGCGGAGGCAAAAACAGGAAGTTTTCCAACCTCTGCGATTCCGATTCTCTCTCCTTCCTCCGCGTGCTCCGCGTTCGATCGCTCCGCCATGCCCTCGTTCTTCAAGATTCGCTCGATTCGCGTGATTCGGTGCCTCATCCTCTTCTTCTTTGGCCGTGAAACACCTTCCCTGAATACCACTGCCGATTTATTTGATTGATAGGCCGGCGCGAAACAGACAAATCACAGTTAGTGATTTCTCCCAGCTCCATCATTCTTCTCGCGGCAGCATCGGTTGCGATTTTCGGGGTCCGTGCCGAAGCTTCGACCATTCTGGACAACGTTGACGCCCAAAACTACCGGGATGAGGCAGCCCTCTACCCGATGGTCGGAAAGGTCAGCGGATCCGGACTCAACGGCTCCGGCGTGCTGATTTCAAATCGCTGGGTGCTGACAGCCGGACACGTGGCCGACTTCAAGACGGGCGGAACCTTCAATGTCGACGGGGTGAACTATCTCATCCAAAGCTACTTCACCCACCCCAGTCACGGCATATTCAGCACGACTTACGACGTCGGACTCCTCTACTTGTCCACGGCGGTTCCTGGCATCGAGGCGGCCGCACTGCTATCGCCTGCCGCATACGGTTCCCTGCTGGGCCGGGAGGCAACCTGGGTGGGAAATGGCCTGACAGGGGTGGGATCAGACGACACCCGAGGTACCAACGAAATGCGCGCGTTCACCAACGTCATCGATGGAGTGACTCCTTTCGCGGGATTGCCCGCCCCATCGTTTTTTTCGGATTTCGACAACCCGGACGGCACGGGTAACTCGCTGGATTCGGATGCAACACCCACCCGGTTGGAGGGAAACGTCACCCCGGGAGACAGTGGAGGAGGCGTTTTCATTACGATGAACGGCCAACGCTATCTGGTCGGGATCAACAGCTACACCGGCGGCTTCGCACCCGGGCTGAATTCCAAATACGGCAGTCTCAGCGGGGCTGCCGATCTGGAGTTTTTTCAAACTTGGATTTTTCAAAACACCGGAATTTCACCCGTTCCCGAACCGCAATTGGCAGCGCTGTGCGCCGTGGGATGTTTGTTCGGGTTCATGCGCAGACGCCGCTGATTTTGAAACCATCTGCGGTTTTGATTGCCAGCGGCGCGGTCTCTCGAAAGAGTTTCCCTGTCGCGGATCCTATTTACCAAGAATGAAAGTCGTAGCTATCGCCAATCAAAAAGGCGGCGTGGGAA